>NZ_CP012184.1:543912-855325 GCF_001420995.1 Pseudonocardia sp. EC080619-01
GCGCCGCGCCGGTCCCGTGCCCACCGTGGCCCGGTCGGCGCAGCCGGAGGCGGCCGCCCGGCGGCGCGGTGGCCGGGTCCCGGCGCCGCCCGCACACTGAGGTGATGACCGATCCCGTCGCGCTGCTGCCCGGCGCCGTCACCGACCGGCTCGCGGCCCTGCGGTCCCGGGTCGGCTCGGCGGTGTTCTCCCGGGTCGCCGGCGACGAGGGCTCCGGCCGCCGGGCCCGGATCCTCGGCGCCGACGGCCCCCGCTGGTTCGACGACGACGCCCCGATCCGCCGGGTGCACGGCGACGCGTCGATGTTCGTCGGCGGGCTGCGCGCGCTGCTGCTGCAGTCGCTGCACCCGCTCGCCATGGCCGGCGTCGCGGGGCACTCGGGGTACCGCGGCGACCCGTGGGGACGGCTGCAGCGGACGTCGTACTTCCTGGCCGCGACGACGTTCGGCCCGGCCGAGGAGGCCGAGCGCGTCATCGCGAGGATCCGGCACGCGCACGGGTACGTGCAGGGGACGGCGCCGGACGGGCGCCCCTACTCGGCGTCGGACCCGCACCTGCTGCGCTGGGTGCACGTCGCCGAGATCGACAGCTTCCTCACCGCGCACGACCGCTACGGCAGCGAGCCCCTCGACGCGGCGGGCCGGGACCGCTACGTCGCCGACACCGCACGCGTCGCCCGCGCGCTGGGCGTGCCGGACCCGCCGGAGACGGCCGCGGAGCTGGCCGCACAGATCGAGGGGTACCGGCCGGAGCTGCGCGGCACCCCGGAGGCCCGCGACGCCGCCCGGTTCCTGCTCCTGGAACCTCCGCTGCCGCTGACCGCGCGGGTGCCCTACGGCGTGCTGGCGGCCGCGTCGGTGGGCCTGCTGCCGCGCTGGGCGCGGATGCCGCTGCGGCTGCCGTGGCTGCCGGTCACCGAGGCGACCGTCGTCCGGGCCGGCGGGACGCTGATCACCGCGGGGATCCGCTGGGTGACGAGCGCGCCCCCGGAACCGGCGCCACCGGTGCCCCCGATGCCGCCGGTGCACCCGTAGCCGCTGCTCTCCGCTACTCCGCTGCTCCGCTGCTCCGCTACTCGGCGGCGAGCAGGACGTCGGTGTCGAAGCAGGTCCGGGTGCCGGTGTGGCAGGCCGGGCCCTCCTGGTCGACGACGACGAGCACGGCGTCGCCGTCGCAGTCCAGCCGCACCTCGTGCACGTGCTGCACGTGTCCCGACGTGTCGCCCTTGACCCAGTACTCCTGCCGGGACCGGGACCAGTAGGTGCCGCGGCCGGTGGTCAGCGTGCGGTGCAACGCCTCGTCGTCCATCCAGCCGACCATCAGCACCTCACCGGCCCGCGACTGGACGACCGCGCAGACCAGGCCGTCGGCGTCGCGCTTGAGCCGGGCGGCGACCGCAGGGTCCAGCGCCGACTCGGTGACCCGCGTGCTCATCGGACCTCCACTCCCCCGTCGCGCATCGCGTCCTTGACCTCGCCGATCCGCAGCTGTCCGAAGTGGAACACGCTGGCCGCGAGCACGGCGTCGGCGCCGGCGCGGACGGCCGGGGTGAAGTGCTCGACCGCGCCCGCACCGCCGGAGGCGATCACCGGGACGTCGACCACCTTCCGGACGGCCTCGATCATCTCCAGGTCGAACCCGGCGCGGGTGCCGTCCGCGTCCATCGAGTTGAGCAGGATCTCGCCGACGCCCAGCTCCTGGCCGCGCTCGGCCCACTCGACGGCGTCGATCCCCGCGGAACGTCGGCCGCCGTGCGTGGTGACCTCCCAGCCCGACGGCTGCGGCTGCCCGCCCTCCGGGACCCGGCGGGCGTCGACGGACAACACGATGCACTGCGAGCCGAACCGCCGCGACATCTCGTGCAGCAGCTCCGGCCGGGCGATCGCCGCGGTGTTCACACCGACCTTGTCGGCACCGGCGCGGAGCATCCGGTCGACGTCGTCGGGGGTGCGGATGCCGCCGCCGACGGTCAGCGGGATGAACACCTGCTCGGCCGTGCGCCGGACGACGTCGATCATCGTCCCGCGGTCCGACGACGACGCCGTGACGTCGAGGAAGGTCAGCTCGTCGGCGCCCTCCGCGTCATAGATGCGGGCCATCTCGACCGGGTCGCCCGCGTCGCGGAGCTCCTTGAAGTTGACGCCCTTCACCACGCGCCCGGCGTCGACGTCCAGGCAGGGGATGACGCGGACCGCGACGCCCATCAGGCACCCACCTTCCGGACGGCCTCCAGCGCCTCCGGCAGGGTGAACCGGCCGGCGTAGAGCGCCTTCCCGATGATCGAGCCCTCGATGTTCACGCCGGTCGCGGCGACCTCGGCGAGCCGGACCAGGTCGGCCACCTCGGCGATCCCGCCCGACGCGACGACCGGCGCCGTGGTCGCCTTCGCGACCTCGGTGAGCAGGTCGACGTTCGGGCCCTGCAGCGTGCCGTCCTTGGAGACGTCGGTGACGACGTAGCGGGCCGCACCGTCGCGGTCGAGCCGCTCCAGGGCCTCCCAGAGGTCACCGCCGTCGGTGGTCCAGCCGCGGCCGGCGACCCGGCGCCGCCCGTCGATCATCTTGACGTCGAGCCCGATCGCGATCCGGTCGCCGTGCTCGGCGAGGACACGCCGGCACCACTCCGGGTTCTCCAGCGCGGCCGTGCCGAGGTTGAGCCGGGCGGCGCCGGTCGACAGCGCGCGCTCGAGGGACTCGTCGTCGCGGATGCCGCCCGACAGCTCGACGGACAGGTCCAGCGTGCCGACGACCTCGGCGAGCAGCTCGGCGTTCGAGCCCCGCCCGAACGCCGCGTCGAGATCGACCAGGTGCACCCACTCGGCGCCGCCGCGCTGCCAGGTCAGGGCGGCCTCCAGGGGCGAGCCGTAACCGGTCTCGGTGCCGGCCTCGCCCTGCACCAGCCGGACGGCCTGGCCGTCGACGACGTCCACCGCGGGAAGCAACGTGAAGCTCACGGGGCCAAGGGTATCCAGGGCCGCCCCACGGCCCGGGGGTGGCCGGGGACGGCGTCGTCGAACTCGGCGCGCGACCCGGTGCCGGCGGCCCTACCGTCGCCGGCATGGATCTCTCCGGGGCACGCACGCTGGTCGTCGGTGCGACGGGGGTGCTCGGTGCGGCGCTGACCGACGCCCTGCGCGACGCCGGCGCGACGCTCGCACTGGCGGGCCGGTCCGCACCGGCCGGGCAGGGCGACGAGCCGACCTTCACCCTCGACGCGCTGGACCTGGAGCGGTGCGCCGCCGTCGTCGACGAGGCGGCGGACGCGCTCGGCGGGCTGGACCTGCTGGTCGTCGCGATCGGGGTGGCGGGGTTCGGTGACGAGGCCGAGACCGACGTGGTCACCGAGCACCTCCTGACGGTGAACGCGCAGGCCCCGATGGCGCTGGGCCGGGCCGCGCTGCGCCGGTTCCCGCCGAAGGACGACGGCGGCGGCACCGTCGCGATGATCTCCGCGATCCTCGCCGACGTCCCGACGCCCGGGATGGCGACCTACTCGGCGTCCAAGGCGGCGCTCTCGGCGTGGCTGACCGCGACCCGCCCGGCCGCGCGACGGCAGGGCGTGCGGGTCCTCGACGTCCGCCCACCGCACATCGAGACCGGTCTGGCCGACCGGGCCGTGGCGGGGACGCTGCCGACCGGCATCAGCGCGGGCTCGGACGTCGGCGCCCTCGTCGGGCACGTGCTCGACGCGCTGCGCGACGACCGGCGGGCCGTCACGTTCGACCTGCGGAGCGGGGAGTACGCGGTCAGCTGAGCGCCGGCAGCCCGAGCCGTTCGCGGGCGGGAACGAGCGCAGCGGCAATGTCGTCGTCGGTGTACTCGTACTGCAACGCAGCCTCACGGAGACGGTCGGCGGCCTCGCGGACCTCGTCGGCGTGCGCCTGGTGGATGTCGAGAATGGAGTCGATCTTCGCTTGGAACACGGCCTGTGCGTCGACGGACACGACGTCGTCACCGCACCGCGGGATGGCGCGCAACCCGTTCGCGTCCCGGAGGGCGGCCATCATCGCCTCCGCCTGCGCGGCGAGCAGTGCGTGCACCGCCAGGACGTTGTGGGCGTCGACCTGCACCATCAGGCTGTCCGAGGCGGTTCCGCGGGGTGAGTTCGCTGCGATCGTCACGCCCGGAACGGTAGGAGCCGACGATCCCGCCCACGCGGTTCTCCACAGCCCGGTTCGCACGAGCGAACCCGATGTCAGGAGACCCTCCGGCGCGCGCTCTCCAGTGCCTCGGTCGCGGCGGCGTCCGCCTGCGCACAGACCTGGTCGACCGGGTACGGCGCGCCCGAGCCCCGCTGCCGTTCGACGGTCTGCACCTGGATCCGCATCAGCTGCGCCTCCCCGACGTCGACGAGGATCTCGCAGAGCGGATAGGTGGCCTCACGCTCCACGATCCGGACCGTCCCGTATCCCGCGATCGTGCCGACGACCGCTCCGGGGGCACCCACGGCATCCGCCGCGTCCTGCGGGATCAGCTGGACGCTGTAGTCGAACGGGGTGTCCAGGCTGCCCCAGCCGCACGCACGCGTCGTCGTCCCACTCGACACGGCGGTCGCCGGCCTGCCCGTCCCCACTCGGAGGTCGGCACGAGCGCGGGCCCCCACCAGAGCGCACGGGTCCAGGCGCTCGATGTCGATCTCCGCCGGCCGGGGCGGGAACGGATCGGGCGGAGCCGCCGGGGCAGAGCTGCAGCCGGCCACCGTCGCGGCCGTCGCGACCATCAGGGCGATCATCCGACGTGGACGGGCATGCGAACGGGCCACGGATCCTCCAGTCGGGCGCGTCCGGCGAGACTAGCGACCGCCTCCTCCCGGAGGAGCCTGATCAGGGCGACCGGTCCACGAAGCGGAGAGCGACACGTGGGAGCGGCCACGTCTTCGCCCCCGGGCAGCCGAGGCACCGGGCACACGCTCTGTCGTCGTGCGGTCGGGCGGGCCGGCCAGGTGTGTACTCAGCCGAGCGCGGGGAGGCCGAACTTCTCGCGGGCGGGGATCAGCGCGGCGGCGATGTCGTCGTCGGTGTACCGGTACTGCAATGCCGCCTCGCGGAGCCGGTCGACCGCTTCGGTCACTTCGTCGAGGTGGGCGCGGTGCACCTGGAGTATCCGGTGGAGTATCCGGTCGATCTTCGGCTGGAACGCGCGGCCTTGGCGTCGATCGACACGGGGTCGTCGCCGCACCGCGGGATGTCCCGCATCCAGTCGGCGGCGCTCAGGGCGGCGTTCATCGCCTCGGCCTGCGCGGCCAGAACGGCGTGTACCGCCAGGACGCTCTCGGGACCGACCTGCGTCATCAGACTGTCCGATGCCGTCCCCCGTGGACCGTTCGCGCAATCATCATGGGCGGGACCGTAGGAACCGCCATGTCCACCCACAGGACGATGACGGTGACGGTTCTCGACCGCGAACGACCTCCTGTCAGCCGGTCCGGCCGCGGACGGCGGTGCGCAGTGCGTCGGCCGCGACCGTCTCCGCCCTGCGGCACACCTCGTCGGCGGGGCGAGGCGATCCGTCCGTTTCCCGCGTGATCGCAGCGGCGCGAGCTCGAATCGCCCGTGCCTCACCGACGTCGACGACGATCTCGCACAACGGGTAGGAGCCGACCCGGTCGATCACCCGGACCGACCCGTACCCCTCGACGACCCCGACCCGGGTCCCGGGCGCTCCGACCGCGTCGGCGGCGTCCTGGGGGAGGAACTGCACGCTGTAGTCGTATCCCGTGCGGATGCTCGACCAGCCGCACACCTGCGTCGAGACGCCCCTCACCGGCGCTGTGCCGGCACGCGCGCCACCCATCTGCAGCTCGGATCGAGTCGTGTCGCTCAACAGGGCGCACGGATCCAACCGCTCGATGGCGATGTCCACCGGACGGGGCGGGAACGGATCCGGCGGGCCGGCCGGACCGGAACTGCACCCCACGACCATCGCTGCCACGGCCAGGACGACGGCGACGACCGGTCGCGAACGGGGTGGCGGCACGGATCCTCCCGGGCGGGTGTCGGCTGAGCGTAGCCAGCTCGTCCCCGTGTCACGGCCGGTTCAGCCCACCCCGGCTCACACCATTCGGACCGGCGGCTCACATCCGTGGACCGACCGGTCGTCCGCGTCTACCGGACGTACCTGGTCAGAAAGGCGGGCCCTGGAACGGATCCCCTGTCCCGTCTCCCGGCCCGTCGGCGCCCGGGCAGGTCGTCCGGTCGGCCGGACCGTCGGAGGTCGTCATAGCCGACCCCCCGATCGTCTCCGAACTCGGCTCGAGCGGATCGGTGAAGTGCCGGTAGTCCGCCGGGCGCGAGGTCTCCGACCAGCCGCACGAGCTGATCCAGGTCAACGCGCCGTCCGGCCCGGCCAGGACCTGCCAGCCCGGCACGTCCTTCAGCTTGTGATGCCCCAGGCACAGTCCGTGCAGGTTCGCCGCGCTCGTCGGTCCGCCTGCGGCCCACGGCACCAGGTGATCCAGGTCCCGGATCGGCCGGGTGCACGACGGGCCGCGGCACGTCCCGTCCCGCGACCGCACGAAGTCGGCCAGACCCTCCGGCGGGTGGTAGGTGCTGCGCCCGTGGTCCAGGCACACGCCCGACAACGGATCGGTCACCAGCCGCTGCCACACCCCGCCCGCGGCCAGCGCGCGAGCGGTGACCGCCGGGATCGGACCGTGCCCGACCAGCTCCGCCGGCCGATCCGCCCCGAGCAGGGTGTCGAGGGAGACCACGACCTGGATCAACGGCTTGCGCCCGATCACGTCGGACGGATCCGGCTTCGCCGCGAGCGCCCGGACCACCGCCTCGGTGACCGACGCCGCCTCACCGACCGACACCGCCTCACCGACCGACACCGCCTCGGCACCCGCCCTGCCGAGCTCGCCCTCGACCGCGGCGCAGACGCTGCCCAGGTCGGTCACCGACAGCGTGCCCTGCAACAGCTGGTGGGCCAGGTCGACCCGCCGCTGGTCCAACGTCCGCGGATCGTCCGTGCCGAGCGACCGGGCCAGCCGGTCCACGCACCGCCACGACGCCTCGGTCTGCTCCGCCGTGCCGCCCAGCCACAACGAGGCCATCCCCTCGTCGCCACGACTGATCGACATCCGCCGGTCCGCCTTCGCCCGCTCGTGCCGGACCCGGGCGCCGTCGGGATCGGCCCGCGCGATCGCGCGACGCAGTCGGTCCCGCAGCAGCCGGTACGGCGTCCCCGGTGCACCGGCCAGGATCCGATCCTCGACCTCCCGGGCGAGCTCGTCGGACAACACGGCGGTGGCGTCGCCGATCGCGCACGCGAGGCGCTCGTCGATCTCCCCCGACTCCCACGTCGACAGCGTCAGCGGCAGCACCTGCCGGAACCGCAACGCCTCCCCCAGCAGGCCCCGCGCCTGGTCCCGGCTGACGCCCAGGACCAGCGCGACCTGGTCCGGCAACCACCGCGACACCTCGCACACCGCTCGCGGATCCGCGTCCGGTGGCGCCGCGCGCGACCCCGCCGGGTGCCGGGACGCGAACTCGCCCAGCATCCGGGTCCGCAACGCCGAGGCCCAGCGCACCATCCGCTCCGCCCCTTCCACCACGGCGAGCACCTGCTCGTCGGAGAGAAGGTCAGCCATGCCACCCGCGGTCTGGCACTCCAACGCCAACCCGTGCCCCACCGGCCGGTCCCGGTGCACCGTCGCCGCCCACGGTTCGTCGTCGCCGCACAGCCGCGCGCACAGACTGCGGGGCATCCCGTGTGGGCACGGGTCGGCGAGTACCGCGTCCAGCGAGACGAGATCGCCGTCCAGATCGACCATGTGTTCGATTCTACCGGTGCCGTGACAGTCCCCTCTAGAAGAACCTGAGCCCATCCGGCGCAAGGACACGACCGCTCGGCCCGATCGACCCGCGGCGGGCCATGGTGCCGACGGGCTGTGCCACCGGGGCGGGCCGGGGCACGGCGGCGGGCCGGGGACCGCGGCGGGCCGGGCACCGCGCGTGCCGGGACACCGAGGCCGACCGGGCACCACGCCGAACCCAGCACCACAAAACGCCAGAACACCGAGGCCGACCGGGCACCACGCCAGACCCAGCACCACAAAACGCCAGAACACCCAGACCGACCGGGCACCACGCCAGACCCAGCACCACAAAACGCCAGAACACCCAGGCGGACCCAGCACCGAGGCAGGCTGCAGCTCCGTGGTCGATCCCGCGACGGCCCACCCGCCCACCGCCCGAGCCGGGCGAGCCCCGTCGGCGAAAGGACGCAGCCCCGCCGATCGGAGGCGCGATCCCGCACTTCTCACCGTCCCCGCGGAACCGGCGAGACCGCTGGTCACCGCCGGAACGGGACGCAGGCGGAGCGGCGACGGCGCTGGCGACACTGCCACGACACGAGCGAGCCCGGACGCGTGCGACGAGCGATACCGCGGGCAGGCACACCGGTGCGCGGCCGGGCCGGCGAGCCGCACCGGCAGGCGGGAACGCGCGCGGCGGGTGGCCCGGGAGCCCGCGCCCGCCGGTGTCAGCCGACGGGGTGCGACCCGTCGGCCGCCTTGGGGACGAGCACCTCGCCCTCGAGACCGTCGGGGTCGCGGAAGAACATGCTGAAGGCCGCCCCGAAGTCGTTGACCGTGCCGTCCGAGGCGCCGTGCGCCATCAGCCGCTCCCGGATCGTCGCGAACGCCGCGTACGACGACGCCCGCAGACCGACGTGGTCCAGCCGCCCGCGGTGCCACATCGGGGTCTGGCGGTCGGCCTCGTCGCTGCCGGGCACGGTGAACACGTTGAGCTCGGTGTGCGGACCGATCCGCATCACCGTCATCGTCTCCTCGGCGTCCTGCCCGTGCGACCGGGTCGGCCCGATCTCGGCGTCGAACACCGCCTCGTAGAAGGCCCCGAGGCGCCGGGGATCGTGGGTCAGGGTGGCGATGTGGTCGACCCCGCTCAGCAGCACGGCTCGATCATCCCCTCTCACCGGGTCCGCTCAGCCGACGGACGTCAGCCAGTTCTCCAGCACGGTCGCCCCGGCGTCGCCGGACTTCTCCGGGTGGAACTGCGTGGCCGTGAGCGGCCCGTTCTCGACGGCCGCGACGACGTCCTCGCCGTGGTGGGTCCAGGTGACCTTCGGCGGGGCGATCGCGTGCGACTCCTGCAGCTCCCACCGTCGCACACCGAACGAGTGCACGAAGTAGAAGCGGGTCGCGTCGTCCAGCCCGGCGAACAGGGTGCTGCCGTCGGGGACCCGCACGGTGTTCCAGCCCATGTGCGGCAGGACGTCGGCCTGGATCCGCTCCACGGTCCCGGGCCACTCGCCGCAGCCCTCGGTGTCCTCGCCGAACTCGACGCCGCGCTCGAACATCACCTGCATCCCAACACAGATGCCGAGCACCGGCCGTCCCCCGGCCAGGCGCCTGCCGATGATCTGCGGGCCGCGGACCTCGTGCAGACCCTTCATGCAGGCCGCGAACGCACCGACGCCCGGGACGACGAGCCCGTCGGCCTCGACCGCGGCGTCGAAGTCGGACGTGACGGTGACGTCCGCGCCGACGCGTTCCAGCGCCCGTTCGGCGGAGCGGAGGTTTCCCGAGCCGTAGTCGAGGACGACGATCCGTGTCACCGGGCCAGGATAGTCGCCGGTCCGTGGCCGACCGTCAGGACCGCCCGGCGCGGGCCGTGACGACGGCCGACGTCCCGGCCGCCGCCGCCAGGCAGGCCCCGGCGGCCAGGGCAACGGTCCCGGGACCGATCACCACCGCGACCGGCGCGCCGGTCGCGACCGACAGCCCCGACGCGACCGCCAGGAGCGGCGCGACGGTGACCGCGACGCCCAGCACGACCCCGACGAGCGTCGCGGCGCCCGCCTCGGCCGCGGCCACCGCGATCCGCTGCCCGGGCGTCGCACCGGCCGCGGCGAGCACCGCGAGGTCGGGGCGGCGGGAGCGGGCGGCGGCCGCGATGCCGTTCACGACGGCCAGCCCTCCGTAACCGGACGAGACGGCGACGAGCAGCGCGGCGAGCGCGTCGGTGAGCCGGGCGTCGACGGCGTAGTCGGCCAGGGCGTAGGACCGCGCGTCCCGCACGGTGACGCCCGCCGGCGGCGGATCCGGCACGGCGTCCGAGGGGAGGAACGCCGTGTCCGTGAGCGCGGCCGGGTCGTGCGCACGGACGTCGTCCCGGGCGACGGCGACGTCCCCGCGCCGCTCGTCCGGTGGCAGCACCCGGGCGACCCGCAGCGCCGGGTCGCTGCCGTCGGCGAACCGGACGGGCAGCACGTCGCCCGCCACCACCCCGAGGCCGGCCGCGACCGGCTCGGAGAGCACCACCTCCCCCGGCCGGACGAGCGCGGTGTCGGCGGTGCCGACGGCGTCCACCGCGGTCGGACCGGCCGGGCCGCGCAGCACCAGCACGGTCGGCAGCGGGATCCGCGCGCCGGGGACGGACAGCGCGCGGGCGGTGGTGTCCGGCATCCCCGGCGCTCCTGCCTGTTCGACGGCGACGCTGCCGGCCAGCACCGCGGTCCGCTGCGCCGGGTAGGCCGCCGCCATCGTGTCGACCAGGCCGCCGATCAGGACCGCGAACCCGACCGCGACGACGGCCGGTGCCGCCACCGCCGCCGACCGCGCCGGTGCGGCGGTGAGCCCGGCCCGCACGAGGCCCGGCACGGCCCCTCCGGACAGCGGCCCGGCGCCACGGGCTCGTGCGCCTCGGGACGGGACGGCGGCGAGCCCACCGGGCAGCGCGATCACCGCGGGCGCCAGCAGCGCCGCGGCCACCACGAGCACCGCCCCGGCCGCCAGCGCGAGCCCGATCCGGCCGTCGCCCTCCGCACCGGCGGTGAGCACCGCGAGTACCCCGCCGCCGACCGCGACGACGAGCCCGGTGACCAGCCGCGGCCGTCCGGCCCGGCCGGCGGGACCGCGGTCGGTGACGGCGTCCAGCGGCACCGCGCGCGCCGCCGTCCTCGACGCGGCGAGGCCACCGCCGAGCGCCAGCACGATCCCCGCCGTGGCCGCGACGAGCAGCGGCCCCGGCGTCACCGGCACGGACCCGACCGGCCGCGCGGCGTCCACCGCGAGGAGCGCCCGGTACAGCGCCGGCCCGAGCGCGGCCGCGAGCGCCGTTCCCAGCGCCGCACCCGCGGCCCCGACCAGCGTGGCCTCCCCCAGCACCACCCGCCGGACCTGGCCGGGCGTGGCACCGACCGCGCGCAGCAGCCCGAGCTCGCGCCGCCGCCCGGCGACCGCGGTGGACAGCGCCGCCGACCCGACGACGACCGTCGTCACCCCGGTCAGCAGGCCGAGCGCGGCGAGCAGCTGGTCGCCGCGGTACCGGACGCGGGAGTCCTGCACCGGCTCGACGGCGCCGCGGTCGTCGCCGGTCAGCACCGCCGCGCCGGGCGGGACCTGCGACGCCGACGGCACCGGGCCGAGCACCCCGATCGTCCGGACACCGGGCGCGAGCCGGGCCGCCTCCGCGTCGGTCAGGTACACCCCGGGGCCGTCGGTGACGCCGGTGACCCGGACCGGGCGGACGGCGTCGGCGAACAGCACCGGCAGCTCCGCACCGGGGCGCAGGCCCAGGTCCGCCCCGACGACGGCCTCGCCGGGAACCGACGGCGACCCGCCCGCGACGATCCGGTACCCGCCGAGCGCGAGGCTCGCGGTGCCGTGCCCGCCCTCCCGGTCCTCCGGGTCCCCGGCCGGGATGCCGCCCGGCATCGGGACGGCGGGGAACGACCGGTCGGGCACCGCCGTCGTCCCCGGGGTCGCGCCCAGCCGGTCGGCGACGGCGGCGGCCCCGGCCGACGGCCACGGGACCCGTCCGTCGGACCGCGGGGTCCGGGACTCCGCGACCCGGGGCGGGACGACCAGCGCCGACGTCGCCGAGAGCCGCTCCTGCACCGGCGGCCGGGCGGCCCCGGCGGCCAGCAGTACCGCGCCGAGCAGCCCCACCCCGACGGCGACGGCGAGCACCGTCGCGAGCAGCTCCCGCCACCGGACCCGCAGGTTCGCCGCGGCGATCATCGGACGGCACCCGCACGCCCCGCGACGCGGCGGGCGATCCCGGTGGCCGTGTCCCCGTCCCCCGACCGGCCCGGGACGCCGAACCGCTCGTGCACGCGACCGTCGCGCAGGACCACCACCTCGTCCGCCCAGGCCGCGGCCGCCGGATCGTGGGTGACCATCAGCGTCGTCACCCCGGCCACGTCGGTGCACCGCCGCAGCAGCCCCAGGACCTGCGCCGACGACGTCGAGTCGAGCGCGCCGGTCGGCTCGTCGGCGAACACCGTCGCCGGGCGGGACAGCAGGGCGCGGGCGATCGCGACCCGCTGCTGCTGCCCCCCGGACAGCTGTGCGGGGCGGTGCCCGGCGCGGTCGGCGAGCCCGACCTCGTCCAGGGCCGCCGTCACCGCGTCCCGGGAGACGCGCCGCCGCGCGAGCCGCGCGGGCAGTGCCACGTTCTGCGCGGCCGTCAGCGAGGTGACCAGGTTGAACGCCTGGAACACGAACCCGATCCGTTCGCGGCGCAGCAGCGTGCGGCGGCGTTCGGACAGCGCACCGAGGTCGGTGCCGTCGAGCAGCACGTGGCCCGACGTCGGCACGTCGAGCCCGGCCGCGCAGTGCAGCAGCGTCGACTTGCCGGAGCCGGACGGCCCCATCACCGCGGTGAGGGTCCCGGGACGCAGGGTGAGGTCGACGCCGTCGAGGGCGGCGACCGCGGGACCGGCGCCGGAGTGCACCCGGCGGACGGCCCGCAGTTCGAGAGGAGGGGTCATGCTCCCGAGCAGACCCCGGCGACCGGGCCGGGCGCGGTCACCCGCACGGGAGAGCGGAGGTAGCCCTGGCACTACCGCGCGCGGCGCCGCGATCTCCTACGTTGCGGGGTGTGCGGATCGCGACGGCCTGGCAGGCGATGGACCAGCAGCCGCTGCGGTTCCTCGCGACGCCGTGGCCGTGGCGCTCGCTCGGCTACCTCGTCACCGGAGCGGCACTCGGCGCCGTCGTGCTGGGCGCGTTCGCGGTGCCCGGCTCCGGACTGGTGCTGGGTGGGCCGGCGCTCGCCGTCGGCACCGGATCGCTGCTGGTCCTGGCCGTCCTGTCGGCAGGACGGCCGCTGGCGGCACTGGAACGACGGCGGCTGCGGCTGGTCGACGACGAGCCGCTGCCCGCGCCGCCCCGCCTGCCCGGGCCGTGGTGGCGGGCCGCCGTCACCTGGCGGGAGGTCGGGTTCGCGCTGCTCGTCGCGACCGGACTGGCCGCGCTGGACGCCTGCGTCCTCGGCTTCTCCCTCGTCCTGCCGGTGCTGCTGGCCCTCTCCCCCGTCGACGACCCGGCGGCGTGGCCGCTGGTGATCGTCGGTGTCCTGCTGCTCCTCGCGGCGCCGTGGACGGTGACCGCCTGGGCCGGTGCGCGGGCCGCGCTGACCCGCACCGTCCTCGGTCCGCGTGGCGCCGAGCTGGGGCCGGGGATCGCCGACGTCGCCACCCGGCGGCTGATCGGCGCGTTCGAGACCGAGCGCGCCCGGATCGAGCGGGACCTGCACGACGGTGCGCAGCAACGGCTCGTCGCGCTCGGGGTGACACTCGGGCTGGCCCGCCTCGACGCCACCGACGGTTCCCCCGCGGCGGCCCGGTTGGACGACGCCCGCGACCAGCTCGGGCTCGCGCTCGCCGAGCTGCGCGACCTCGTCCGCGGGCTCGACCCGCGGACCCTCGCCGACGACGGGCTGGCCGCCGCCGTGGAGGACCACGCGGCGCGCTGCCCGGTGCCGACCGAGGTCGACCTGCGACCGGCGGGCCTGCTGCCGCCGCGGGTCGCGACGACCGCGTACTTCGTCCTCGTCGAGGCCCTGACCAACACCGCCCGGCACAGCGGGGCCCGGTCGGCGACGGTCACCGGGCGTCGGCACGCCGACCAGCTCGTCCTCGAGGTCCGCGACGACGGCCGCGGCGGCGCCGACCCCGGGAGCGGGTCCGGTCTCACCGGGCTGGCCGAGCGGGTCGCGCTCGCGGGCGGACGGGTGCGGCTCTCCAGTCCTCCCGGCGGCCCGACCCTGCTGCGGGTGGAGCTGCCGTGCGCGTGATCGTCGCCGAGGACGCCGTCCTCATGCGGGAGGGGCTCGTCGCACTGCTGGAGCGGTTCTCCCACACCGTCGTCGCCGCCGTCGCCGACGCCCCGGCGCTGCTCGGCGCGGTCCGGCGGGACCGGCCGGACCTCGTGCTGACCGACGTCCGGATGCCACCGGACCACACCGACGACGGCCTGCGCGCCGCCGTCGGTCTGCGGACCGCCGATCCCGGCCTGCCGGTGCTGGTGCTGTCCCAGTACGTCGAGCCGGTCGCGGCGGAGGCGCTGCTCGACACCGGCGACGGCGCGGGCGTCGGCTACCTGCTGAAGGACCGGGTCGCCGACGTGACCGGTTTCGCGACCGCCGCCGAGCGGGTGGCCGCCGGCGGGACCGTGCTCGACCCGGAGGTCGTGCAGCGGCTGGTCCGGCGACGGCGGGACCCGGTCGGGCGGCTGTCCCCGCGCGAGCGGGAGGTGCTCGACCTGATGGCGCAGGGCCGGTCGAACGCCGAGATCGCCGCCGCGCTCGTGCTGTCCGACGCGGCGGTGAACAAGCACGTCCGCGCGGTGTTCACCAAGCTCGACCTGCCTGCCGACACCGCCGGGCACCGGCGGGTGCTCGCGGTGCTGGCCCGGCTCCGGTCGGGGTCCTAGAGCGCGCCCTTGGTCGACGGCACCCCGGTGACCCGCGGGTCGGCCTCGGTCGCGGCGCGCAACGCCCGCGCGACGGCCTTGAACTCCGCCTCGGTGATGTGGTGCGGGTCCCGGCCGTCGATCACCCGCACGTGCAGCGCGAGGTGGCCGTGGAAGGCCAGCGACTCGAACACGTGCTTGTTCAGCACGGTCGGGTAGTGCCCGCCGACGACGAAGCCGCGCATCATCTCCGGTTCGCCGGTGCACACCGTGTACGGCCGCCCGGAGACGTCGACGACAGCCTGGGCCAGCGCCTCGTCCATCGGGATCCACGCGTCGCCGAACCGGCGGATCCCGGTCTTGTCGCCGAGCGCCTGCCGGATCGCCTGGCCGAGCACGATCGCGACGTCCTCGACGGTGTGGTGGGCGTCGATCTCGGTGTCACCGTCGGCGTGGACCGACAGGTCGAACGAGCCGTGCTTGCCGAACGCGTCGAGCATGTGGTCGTAGAACGGCACCTTGGTGTCGATCTCGGTACGGCCGGTGCCGTCGAGGTCGATCTCGACGGTGATCCGGGTCTCCTTGGTGACGCGCTCGACGCGCCCCACTCGGTTGCTCACAGCAGCTCCTTCGTGGCGAGGTCGGTGGCGGCGGCGAGGAAGGCGTCGTTCTCCTCGGGCGTGCCGAGCGTGACACGCAACCGCTCGGGGATCCCGCTGTCGCGGATGAGGACGCCCTGCTCCAGGAATCCCTTCCAGGCACGCCCTGCGTCGGCGAACCGGCCGAAGAGGACGAAGTTGGCGTCGCTGGGCACCACGTCGTAACCCGCGGCGGCCAGCTCCCCCGACACGCGGTCGCGCTCGGCGGCGAGCAGCGCGACCGAGCCGAGGGTGGCGTCGGCGTGCCGCAGCGCGGCCCGCGCCGACGCCTGGGCCAGCACCGACAGGTGGTACGGCAGCCGCACCAGCTGCAACGCCTCGACGACGGCGGGCGCGGCCGCGAGGTAGCCGAGCCGGCCCCCGGCGAACGCGAACGCCTTGCTCATCGTCCGCGACACCACGAGCTTGTGGCCGTGCGTCGCGAGCAGCGTGGTCGCGCTCGGGCGGCCGGTGGCCTCGGCGAACTCGGCGTAGGCCTCGTCGACGATCACGATCCCGGGCGCCGCGTCGACCAGGCGGGCGAGGTCCTCCGGGGCGATCGACTGCCCGGTCGGGTTGTTCGGGCTGGTGATGAAGGTGACGTCCGGCGCCCGGTCGCGGAGCGCCGCGACGGCGGCCTCGACGTCGACGGTGAAGTCGTCGCGGCGCGGGACACCGACGAACTCGGTCTGCGTGCCGGACGCGAGGATCGGGTGCATCGAGTAGCTCGGCACGAACCCGAGCGCGGTGCGGCCCGGGCCGCCGAAGACCTGCAGCAGCTGCTGCAGGATCTCGTTCGAGCCGTTCGCCGCCCACAGGTTCTCCCGCGTCAGCTCGACACCGGTCTGCCGGGACAGATAGGTGGCCAGGTCCGCACGGAGCGCGACGTGGTCGCGGTCCGGGTAGCGGTGCAGCTCCCGGGCGGCCTCCTCCACGGCGGAGGCGATGTCGGCCACCAGCTCCGGCGGCGGCGGGTACGGGTTCTCGTTGGTGTTCAGCCGGATCGCGACGTCGAGCTGCGGGGCCCCGTACGGGCTCTTCCCGCGCAGGTCGGCGCGCAGCGGCAGCTCGTCGAGCCGGACGTTCTCACCGGGGGTCACGTCCGGGCCTCCTCGAAGCGGGCGGTCACGGCCTCGCCGTGGGCGGGCAGGTCCTCGGCGTCGGCCAGCGTCACGACCTGCGCCGCGACGTCGCGCAGCGCCTGTTCGCTGTAGTCGACGACGTGCACGCCGCGCAGGAAGGTCGCGGTCGAGAGCCCGCCGGAGTGCCGGGCGCAGCCACCGGTCGGCAGCACGTGGTTGGACCCGGCGCAGTAGTCGCCGAGCGAGACCGGCGACCAGGCCCCGACGAAGATCGCGCCGGCGTTCCGTATGCGCGCGGCGACGGCGGCCGCATCGGCGGTCTGGATCTCCAGGTGCTCCGCGGCGTAGGCGTCGACGACGGCGACACCGTCGTCGACCGACGACACCAGGATCACACCGGACTGCGGGCCGGTCAGCGCCGTGCGGACCCGCTCCGTGTGCTTGGTCGCCCCGACCCGGGTCTCCAGCTCCGCCTCGACCTGCCGGACCAGCTCGTCGGAGTCCGTGACCAGCACCGACGCCGCGTTCGGGTCGTGCTCGGCCTGCGAGACCAGGTCGGCGGCGACGTGCGCGGCGTCGGCGGTGGCGTCGGCGAGGATCGCGATCTCGGTGGTGCCGGCCTCGGCGTCGATCCCGACCAGGCCGCGGAGCATCCGCTTCGCGGCGGTGACGTAGACGTTGCCCGGCCCGGTCACCATGTCGACCGGCTCCAGCTCGGCGCCGTCGGTGTCGGTACCGCCGTGGGCCATCAGCGCCACGGCCTGCGCGCCGCCGACCGCCCACACCTCGTCGACGCCGAGCAGCGCCGCCGCGGCCAGGATCGTCGGGTGCGGCCGGCCGCCGAACTCGGCCTGCGCCGGGGAGGCGACGACCAGCGACTCCACCCCCGCCGCCTGGGCCGGGACCACGTTCATGATCACCGACGACGGGTAGACCGCGAGCCCGCCGGGCGCGTAGAGGCCGACCCGGCGGACGGGGACGAACCGCTCGGTGACGGTGCCGCCCGGGACCACCTGCGTCACGACGTCGGCCCGGCGCTGGTCGGCGTGCACCGTGCGGGCCCGCCCGATCGACGTCTCCAGTGCCTCGCGCACCGCGGGGTCGAGGTCGCGCAGGGCGGCGGCGACCGCCGCGGCCGGCACCCGCACGGTCTCCGGGCGGACCTTGTCGAACCGCTCCGTGGCGTCGAGCGCGGCGGCGGCACCGCGCTCGGCCACGTCCTCCACCAGGGGGCGCACCGCGTCGAGCGCGGCGTCGATGTCCAGCTCGGCGCGCGGCATCATCCCGCGCAGGGTCGCCGGGCGGGGCAGCGGCGCACCGGGCACGTCGGGGCGCAGGTCGAGGCGGCGGAGCATGGTCCCCAGCGTACGGCGGGGGGCCGACACCGACTCAGCCCACCGGCACCAGCCGGAGGTTCTCCGGACCCGACCACGGGGTGCCGACGTCCACACCCTCCGGGTGGTGCCCGGACCGGGAGACCAGCCGGGTCGTCCCGCGGTGGTACGGCGCCGGTTCCAGGAAGAGGTAGTTGGCGTCGAGCAGCACCCGCGTCACCGGACCGGCGGCGGCCCGTCGCTGCTCGATCCGGGCGAGCATCGGGGCCCGTTCGGACAGCGGGTCGTCGATCGCGCAGCGGTCGGCGCAGAAGTAGGCCAGCGCCCCGAGCTCACCGGCCGAGACGACCTTGCCGTGCAGCCCGGCGGCGACGGTCGCGTACTCCGCCGTCGTCGCCCGGTTCGTCGCGATCGGCGCGACCGTCCACGGGGTGCCGTGCCGCAGGTCGAACCCGCCGGAGACCACGACGAGCCCCGCCGCGACCACCCCGAGGACGACGGCGGGCACACCGGTCGCGAGCGCCCCGACCGTCCAGGCCGCCAGCAGGCTCAGCGCGCCGACCGCGGGCCCGTAGTACCAGTGGTACGGCGCGGTGCCGATCACGACGAACGCGCCCGCGTGCACCACGGCACCGAGCCCCAGCACGACCGGCGCGACCGCCCCGGGACGGCGCGCGAGCAGCCAGGACACCCCGCCGACCAGCCCGGCGGCCGCCGGGAGCAGGGCGAGGACGGTCGCCTCCGGGAAGCGCTCGTGGTAGACGAACAGCCCGTCGGTGAAGGTGATGTGGTGCCTGCCCCAGCTGTCGCCGATCTTCCACAGCACGGTGTCGGGCACGACCGAGCCGAGCGCCACCCAGGAGAACGCGTACCAGGGCAGCGACACCGCCACCGCGGCCGCCAGCACCGTGGCGAGCCGGCGTCGCAGCACCGGCACGGCGAGCGCGGCGACGGCCGCGACCACGACGAGGTCCGGCCGGGTCAGCGTCAGCAGCCCGCAGACGACGCCCGCGACCACCACCCGCCCGGTGACGGCCGCGTACGCCAGCCCGGCCAGCAGCGTCACCGCCAGGTAGGTCTCCAGCCCGACGGTCGACAGCAGCAGCGGGTTCACCAGGAGCAGCGCGGCCGGCAGCGCCGCGGTCCAGCGCGGCCACCCGAGATGGTCCCCGGTGCGCTGCGACCACCAGGTGACGGTCGCGGCGAGCCCGGCGAGCACGATCCCGGCGGCGACGACCGCGTCCCGCACGACGACGGTGACCACGGCCTGCAGCAGCACGTTCAGCGGCGAGGTCGCGGTGTGGGAGATCCCGTCGAGGTTCGCACCCCAGTGCCCGTGGAACGCGAGGTTCCGCACGTAGGTGAGCGTGATGTAGGCGTCGTCCACGAGCGCGTCCCGGACGAGCAGGAACACCCCGGCCGCGAGGACGGCCGCACCGGCCGGCAGCGCGGCGGGCAGGAGCCGCGACGGCGCCGGTACGGGCGCCCGGTGCCGCCCTCGGCGCACCTCCGGAGGCCGGGTGGGGGTGAGCACGTCCGGAGTCTGGCACCGAATCGTCGCCGTGGGACGTCGACGCGTCGGTGACGTGCGAAAATGGCGGCGACGACCGGGAATGACGCTCTTGTTCGTGTCGAGCCGCCCGGAGCCCGGTCCGGTGTGCGGCCGAGGTCGTTGTCGGTGCCGCGTGGCAGTCTCCGGGCCGTGGACCTCCATGTGGGCGACGACGAGCGCCGGGCCCGGCTCGTGACCCGGCACCGGCTCGCCCCGCACACCCGCACCGACGACGTCACCGCGATCGCGGACGATCTCGTCGCGCTGCACTCGACGGATCCCGTGACCGTCTACCTGTCGGCCGCGGCGCGGATGGTGACGCCGTCGCTGGCCCCGGTCGACGCCGCGCTGTACGACGACCGTGTCCTGCTCCGCCACCACGCGATGCGCCGCACGCTGTGGGTGTTCGGCCACGAGCACGCCGCGCTGGCCCACCACGGCGCCACGTCCGGGGTCGCCGCGGTGCAGTACCGGAACCTCATGGGCCAGGTCGGCGCGGCGGGGGTCGCCGATCCCGCCGCCTGGTACGCCGACGCCGCCGCCCGGGTCCTGGCGGTGCTGGCGGAGCGGGGGCCGACGACCGCCCGCGAGGTCGGTGCCGCGCTGCCCGACCTGGCCGCGCAGCAGCTCCCGATCCAGGGTGGGAGCCACCCCGCGCACAGCCGGGTGCTGCTGGTCCTCGGGTTCGAGGGCCGGGTGCTGCGGGCCCGCCCGACCGGCACCTGGATCAACGGCCAGTACCGGTGGGCGACGGCGGGGAGCTGGGTCCCGGGCGGGATCGGGCCCGCCCCCGTACCCGACGGCGACGACGGTTCCGGGGGCGCCCGGGCCGCCGCAGCGGGCCTCGCCCGGGCCTACCTGCGCGCGTTCGGCCCGGTGACCCGGGACGACCTGAGGTGGTGGGCCGGCTGGACGGTCGCGACCACGAGGGCCGCGCTCGCCGACACCGGCGCCGTCGAGGTCGGTCTCGACGGCGGGGCCACCGGCTACCTGCTGCCCGACGACCTCGGGCCGGTCGGCGACCCCGGCCCGTCGGTGGCACTGCTCCCCGGCCTCGACCCGACGACGATGGGCTGGAAGGCCCGCGGCCACTACCTGTCCGGGGACGACGCGGCGCTGCTGTTCGACCGCAACGGCAACGGCGGGCCCGCGATCTGGGTGGACGGCCGGATCGCCGGGACCTGGGTGCAGCGCCGGGACGGCACGATCGCGACGAGGCTGTTCCCCGGCGCGCACGACCGGCCCGGCGTCGAGGACGACGTCGCCGCCGCGGCGGAGCGCCACCGGGCGGTGCTCGGCGACGTCCGGTTCTCGGTCCGCTACCCCGCCCCGGTCCAGCCGGAGCTGCTGGCCGGGGCGTGAGCGGTGCGGATCAGCCCAGGTCGAGACCGAGATCGAGGGCGGTGACCGAGTGCGTCAGACCCCCGACGGCGAGGAAGTCGACCCCGGTCACCGCGTAGTCCCGGGCCACCGCGAGGGCGAGGCCCCCGGACGACTCCAGCAGCGCCCGGTGCCCGGTCGCCGAGGCCACCGCGTCGCGCCGGGCGACGGCCTCGGCGGTCTGCGCCACGGTGAAGTTGTCGAGCAGGACGAGCTCCGCCGACAACCCGAGCACCTCGTCGAGCTGGTCGAGGGAGTCGACCTCGACCTCGCAGGGCAGGTCCGGGGCGGCGGTACGGGCCGCGGCCAGCGCGGCCGGGACCGACCCGGCCGCGGCGACGTGGTTGTCCTTGATCAGGATCGCGTCGCCGAGCCCGAGCCGGTGGTTCACCCCGCCGCCGCAGCGCACCGCGTACTTCTCCAGCAGCCGCAGGCCGGGCAGGGTCTTGCGGGTGTCCCGGACCGCGGCGCCGGTGCCGTCGACGGCGTCCGCCCAGGCCCGGGTCGCGGTCGCGATCCCGGACAGGTGGCAGAGCAGGTTGAGCGCGGTGCGCTCGGCCGTCAGCAGGCCACGTACCGGGGCGCGCACCACCAGCGCGGGCGTGCCCGCGGTGAGCCGGTCCCCGTCGGCGGCGGCGTCGAGGACCTCGTACCCGGGGCCGGGGGCCCCGCCCAGCACCTCGTCGAGCACGGCGAGCGCCGCCGGGAGCCCGGCGAGCACCCCGCCGGCCCGCGGGGTGAAGGACGCGAGCGCCACGGCACCGGCGGGCACGGTGGCCGCGGTCGTGGCGTCCGGGCCGTACCGCAGGTCCTCCTCCAGGGCCGTCCGCACGACGCGGAGCAGGTCGTCCCGGTCCGGGACCCCGATCGCGGAGACCCCACCGACACCGGCGGCGATCCCGGCGCTCACGCCGCACCGGCCAGGGCGTCCGCGACGACGACGGGCCGGCCCGTCGCGTCCAGCCGCACCGGCAGCGACACCCGCTGGTGGGTGTCGTCGCGGTCCGGGAAGTCGGTGCGGACGTGGCAGCCCCGGCTCTCGCGCCGGGTTCCGGCGGCGGCGAGCACCGCCTGCGCGAGCAGGGTCAGCGCCGCGTCCTCGACACCGGCCCGGTCCACCGGCACGGCCGTCACGGTGCCGGCCTCGACCACGTCGGACGCGGCCGCGAGACCGGTCGCGTCCCGTCCGATCCCGGCGTGGCGGGTCATCGCGCGCTGCACGGTCCCCCGGTCGGCGACGGGCACCGCCGGGGCCGGCTCGACGGTGCGCCCGCCCGGCCGCGCCCCGCCCGACCGCCGGTCGGCGAGCACCGCGCGGACCGCGCGCTCCCCCACGACCAGGCCCTCCAGCAGGGAGTTCGACGCCAGGCGGTTCGCCCCGTGCAGCCCGGTGCGGGCGACCTCGCCGGCCGCGTACAGGCCGGGCACGCCGGTCCGGCCGTCGACGTCGGTGACGATCCCGCCGCAGGCGTAGTGCGCGGCCGGGGTCACCGGGATCGGGTCGGTGCGCGGGTCGATGCCCACGGCGCGGCAGGAGGCGTGCACCGTCGGGAACCGGCGGGCGAACCCGTCGATCCCGGTGGCGTCGAGGTGCACGCGGTCGGTGCCCGTCTCGGCCATCCTCCGGGTGATGGCCGCGGAGACGACGTCGCGCGGGGCGAGGTCGGCGCGCGGGTGCACCCCGGCCATGAACGCGATCCCGGCGCGGTCCCGCAGGACCGCCCCCTCGCCGCGGACGGCCTCGGTGACGAGCGGTCGTCGTCCGGCGGAGTCGCTGTCCGGGCCCGCCCAGAGCACCGTCGGGTGGAACTGCACGAACTCCAGGTCCGACGCCGTGGCCCCGGCCCGCAGGGCGAGCGCGACACCGTCGCCGGTGGCCGTCGACGGGTTCGTGGTGGAGGCGAACAGCCCGCCGTATCCGCCGGTGGCGAGCAGCACCGCCCCGGCGGCGATCCGCCCGGCCCGGCCGCGGTCGTCGAGCAGTGCGAGCCCGGCCGCCCGCCCGTCCGGGTCGCGGACCGCGTCGACCGCGACGTGCCCGTCCAGCACGGTGATCTGCGCCGACCGGGCCGCGGCGACCAGCGCGCGCTCGATCTCCGCGCCGGTGGCGTCGCCGCCGGCGTGCACCACCCGGAACGCCGAGTGGCCGCCCTCCCGGGTCCGGTCCAGGCGGCCGGGCGAGGTGTGCGCGTCGAACAGGGCGCCCCGCTCGCGCAGCCGTCGCAGCGCGCCGGGGCCGCCGCGGACGACGGCGTCGACCGCGGCGAGGTCGTTGAGCCCACCACCGGCGTCGAGGGTGTCGGCGACGTGCGCGTCGAGCGTGTCGCCCGCGATGTCGCCGAGCACGACCGCGACCCCGCCCTGCGCGAACCGGGTGGAGCCCTCGGCGACGTCGTCCTTGGTGACGACGACGGTGCGCAGCCCGGCCGCGGCCGCGTCGAGCGCGGCGGTCAGGCCCGCCACGCCGGAGCCGACGACGACGAGGTCGGCCCCCGCCTCCCAGGTCACTCCCCGCCCCCCGGGTTCCCGATCTCGATCATGCGCCGGACCGCGGCGCGGCCGCGCGCGGCCAGATCGGGGTCGACGTGCACCTCGTCGGTGCCCTCCCGGACCGACCGGAGCAGCGCCTCGGGGGTGATCATCTTCATGTAGGTGCAGGACGCGCGATCGTTGACCGCCCGGAAGTCGATCTCCGGGGCGGCCCGGCGGAGCTGGTGCAGCATCCCGACCTCGGTCGCGACGAGCACCTCCTTCGCACCGGTGGAGCGCGCCGCCTCGATCATCCCGCCGGTCGAGAGGATCTTGACCTGGTCCTCGGGGACCGCTCCGGTGCCGGCGAGGTAGAGCGCCGACGTCGCGCACCCGCACTCGGGGTGCACGAACAGGTCCGCCTCCGGGTGGGCCTGTGCCTGGTCGGAGAGCTGCTTGCCGTTGATGCCGGCGTGCACGTGGCACTCCCCCGCCCAGACGTGCATGTCCGCCCGGTCGAGCACCCGGCGGACGTGCGCGCCGAGGAACTGGTCGGGCAGGAACAGCACCTCGCGCTCGCGCGGGATCGACGCGACGACCTCGACCGCGTTCGACGAGGTGCAGCAGATGTCGGTCTCGGCCTTCACCGCGGCGGTCGTGTTGACGTAGGACACGACGACGGCGCCGGGGTGCTCGGCCTTCCACTCCCGGAGCTGCTCGGCGGTGATGGAGTCGGCGAGCGAGCAGCCGGCCCGCGCGTCAGGGATCAGGACCGTCTTCTCCGGGGCGAGGATCTTCGCGGTCTCGGCCATGAAGTGGACGCCGCAGAAGACGATCGTCGAGGCGTCCGACCCGGCCGCGATGCGGGACAGCGCGAGCGAGTCCCCCACGTGGTCGGCGACGTCCTGGATCTCGGGCAGCTGGTAGTTGTGCGCGAGCAGGACAGCGTCCCGCCGGCCGGCCAGCGCGCGGACCTCGTCCGCCCAGCCGGGGTCGACCGCGGTCGACCCGGGCGCCGTGAGCGTCGGAACCATCTTCGCCCTCCCGGGCCGTGTCAGGTTTTCGCCTAGTGAGCGGAAACTAGGCGGATCGTAGCACCGGCAGCAGGCCGCCGACACCTCCGTGGTGACCGGGACCTCACCTGAAGGACACCCCGGCGTCATCCGCCGGTGCGGACCGGCAGTCCCCCTAGGCTGGCCGTCGTGACGTCACCGCCGGTCCTGCACGAGGTGCTCGCCGCCGTGCTCGGGATCCGGGAGGGGCGGTTGCGGGTGCTGCTGTGGGAGCGGGCGCTCGCGCCCGACGCCGGACGCTGGGCACTGCCCGGCGGGCGGCTGGCCGCCGACGAGGACGTCGAGACCTCGGTGCGCCGCCAGCTCGCCGAGAAGGTCGACGTCCGCGAGATCGCGCACGTCGAGCAGCTCTCGGTGTTCTCCGACCCGGGCCGTACCCCGGCCCCGCGGACGATCGCGACCGCGTTCCTCGGCCTGGTCCCCTCCGACGCCGACCCGGAGCTGCCCGCCGACACGGCCTGGCACCCGGTCGACGCGCTCCCCCCGACCGCGTTCGACCACGCCGCGATCGTCGACTCGGCGCGGGACCGGCTGCAGGCCAAGCTCTCCTACACGAACCTGGGCTTCGCCCTCGCCCCGGCGGAGTTCACGATCTCGGCGCTGCGCGAGCACTACGTCGCCGCGCTCGGCCACGGGGTGTCGGCGACCAACCTCCAGCGCGTCCTGACCCGGCGGGCCCTGCTCACCCCGACCGGTGAGACGGCCGCGCCCGGGCGGGCCGGTGGCCGTCCGGCGGCGGTGTTCCGGTTCACCGACCGGACGCTGCGGGTGACCGACGCCTTCGCCGTGCTCCGCCCGCCGGCCCACGCGCGGCCGGGCAGCGTGCCCGGCGCCGTACTACCGTGAGCCGGTGTCCGCGACGATCCCGCTGTTCCCGCTGGGAACGGTGCTGATGCCGGGCGCGGCGCTACCGCTGCACATCTTCGAGCCGCGCTACCGGCAGCTCACCGTCGACCTGATCACCGGGACCGTCCCCGACAAGGAGTTCGGTGTCGTCGCCGTGCGCGAGGGGCACTCCGCGGACCGCTCCGGGATGGCCGGGATGCACGCGGTCGGCTGCACCGCCGTCGTGCTCGACGCCCGGCGGCTGCCGGACGGCCGCTACGACGTCGTCACCCGGGGGGCGCGCCGCTTCCGGCTGCTCGACGTCGACGAGGGGTCCCGTCAGTACCTGTGCGGCGAGGTCGAGTTCCTGCCCGACGACGAGCCCGGCGACGACCCGCGGCTGGTGCGGATGCTCGAGAACGCCGCCCGCGCGGCGCACCGCGGCTACTGCGACACCGCGTGGCGGGCCGGCGACTGGTCCGAGCCCGGCGACGACACCCCCACCGCCGAGCTCGCGCACCTGCTCGCCGACGACTGCCTGCTGCCCCTGACCGACCGGCAGGACCTGCTCGAGCAGACCTCCCCGGTGCAGCGGCTGCGGGAGGTCCGGCGGCTGCTGGCCCGGGAGACCGGCCTGCTCGGCCGGCTGCACGCGGTGCCGGCCCCGCAGGGCACCTTCGCCGACGACCACAGCGTCAACTAGCCGAGGGCGAGCGCCGCCCCGGACCAGCGGCGGCGCAGCCACCGGTCGTGCGAGGTGACGACGACGGTGCCGGGCGCCGTCCCGAGCGCCTCCTCCAGCTCGCCCGCCAGCCGCAGCGACACGTGGTTGGTCGGCTCGTCGAGCAGCAGCAGGTCCGGCGCGTCGGCGACGGCGAGGGCGAGCGCCAGCCGCCGTCGCTGCCCGAGGGACAGGGCACCCACCGCCGTGCCGTGCTCACGCGGGTGCAGCAGACCGAGCTCGTTCAGCGGGACCCGCTCGGCGAGGTCCGGGCCGAGCAGCGCGGCCCAGGCGTCGCGGGCGGTGCGGTCGGGCGGTCCGACGTCGGGGTCCTGGGCGAGCAGGCCGACCCGCCGCGCGCGGACGTCCGCGGTGCCCGCGGTCGGCGCGAGATCGCCGTGCAGCACGGCGAGCAGCGTCGACTTCCCCGACCCGTTCGGCCCCGTGACCAGCAGCGTCTCCCCCACCGGCAGATCCAGCAGGTCGAGTCGCAGACGACCGTCGACGCGCAGACCGCGGACCTGCACGGCGAGCCCGTCACCGGCGTCGGTACCGGTGAGCCGGCCGGAGAACCGCAGCGGCCGCGGTGGCTTCGGCAGCGCCTCGCGCTCGGCGACCTCGAGCCGGCGCTGGGCGTCGTTGACGCGCCGCGCCCGGGTGCGCTCGACGTTGGCGCCCTTGAACTTGTCGATGAACTTGTCGTTGTCGCGCGGGCCGCGGCCCGGCGCGATCGCCGAGGTACCCGTGCGCGTCCGGTCCCGCAGCGCCGCGATCTCCTCCTGCTGGGCGGCGAACTGCTCCTCCCAGCGCCGGCGGCTCGCGGCCTGCGCGTCGAGGTACTCGGTGAAGGAGCCGCCGAAGCGGCGCCCGCCGTGCCCGTCGGTGCCGAGTGCGCCGGCGTCGAGGTCGAGCAGCTCGGTGCAGACCCGGTCCAGGAAGGCGCGGTCGTGACTGGCCGCGACGACGACGCCGGGCAGCTCGACCAGCGAGCGTTCCAGCAGGTCGAGGGCGGCGTCGTCGAGGTGGTTGGTGGGTTCGTCGAGCAGCAGCGCTGCCGGGCGGCGCACCAGGGCGGCGGCCATCGCGAGCCGGGTCCGCTGCCCGCCGGACAGCGTGCCGACCGGCCGGTCCCGGTCGAGCTCGGCGACACCGAGGGTCCCGGCCGTGACCTCGGCGCGGCGGTCGGCGTCCCAGGCGTCGTGCGCGACGGCCCAGGCGAGCACCCGGTCGTAGCTCCCACCGACGTCGGCCCCGTCCGCCATCCCGGCGGCCAGCCGCTCCAGCTCGGCGACGGCGTCGTGCAGCGGGCGCAGCGCGCCGTCGAGCAGGTCGCCGACGGTGCCCTCGGCGGACAATTCGGGCTCCTGCGGCAGGTACACCAGGTCGGCCGGGGCCGACACGGTCCCGGCGTCGGCGACGTCGACGCCGGCCAGCAGCCGCAGCAGCGTCGACTTCCCGGCGCCGTTCTCGCCGATCAGCCCGACCCGGGTCCCCGGACCGGCGGTGAGGTCGATCCCGTCGAGGACCGGCGGGCGCCCGGCGCGGGCGGCGAAGGAACGGACCACACCGCGCGCGGTGAGGGCCTGGGTATCGGTGAGGGACGGCACGACGACGACTCCGAGGAACCGGAGGGAGACCGCAGGGGCTAGGTGCCGCGTCCACGGTCGGTGGTGTCGTCAGAGCCTCATGATGATCGGGAGCCTATCCCGGCGGCCGCCCGTGCCGCCACTCGTATCGACGGGCGTCAGCCGTGCTCGTTCGCGACGTCGGCGGCCGGCACCGCGGGGACCCGCCGGAACCGCGGGTGCAGCAGGACGAAAGCGGTCACCGCGGCCATGACGGCCGCACCCACCAGCACCGGCAGCGGCGGCCAGATCCCGTACAGCCCGGTCCCGGCGGTGGGGGCGATCACGAAGGTCAGGCCGGAGGTGGCGGTGGTCAGGCCGGCCAGCCCGCCCTGCTCCGCCCGCTCGACGAGCAGGGTCGGGCCGGCGGTGTAGCCCGGCATCGCGGTGCCGAGCCCCAGCCCGACGAGCAGGATCGCGACGACGATCGCCGCCGCGCCGGTGTCCGGCACCAGCAGGACGAACCCGGCGAGGGCCACCGATCCCCCGACCCGCAGCAGGGTCGGCGCGGTCCAGCCGCTGCGCGGCACGACGACCGCCTGCGCGAGCACCATGCCGAGCCCGGCGGCGAGCAGCGTCCCGCCGGTCACCAGCCCGGTGGCCTCCGCGGAGAGCCCCAGGCGGTCCTGCACGAGGAACCCGGTGATCACCTGGATGAAGCCGAGCGCGGTGAACATGCCGAACCCGGCCAGCAGGAACGGCCAGACCCGCGGATCGGTCGGCCGCACCCGGGCCGGTTCCTCGACCAGCTCGGCGCGCGGTTCGCGCCGGAGCCGGGTCGCGACCAGGACGAGCCCGGCACCCAGCAGCACCGGGACCGCGATGAGCGGGGTGAGCACACCGAACACCGACAGCACGCCCCCGACGACCGAGCCCCCCACCATCGCGACACCCTGCACCGCGCCGATACCGGCCATGCCCTTCACCCGGGCCCGCTCGTCGGCGGTGACGTCGGCGACGTAGGCCTGCGCGGTCGGCGGCACGGCGGCGATCGCGGTGCCGAACCCCAGGCCACGCAGCAGCACGAACAGCACGAACAGTCCCGTCCCGGTCACCGCACCGGTCGTCCCCGACCAGGCGACCAGCGCGAACAGCGCCATCGACGTGGTGGCCAGTGCCAGCGCACCCACGAGCACCGGCTTGCGGCCCCAGGACTGCGAGCGGCGGCCCCAGGACTGGCTGGTGAGCACGACCATCAGGGCTGCCGTGCTGATCGTGACACCGACCTGCCACTCGGCCAGGCCGACCTCGCGGGACAGCGGGGCGATGACGGGGTTGAGCGTCATCTGGCCCAGGAAGACCAGGAACACCGCGGCGAGCAGCAGCCCGATCTGCGGCCGGGGCGGGGAGCCGTCGCGGGCAGCGGTCACGGACCGAGTGTCTCAGCTCCAGCCGTAGCGCGACCGGAGCTGGTCGGCGACCCGGTCGAACCGGCTCCGGTCGAGCACCGCGCCCTCGCGCCGGATCCCGTGCTCGTCGATCTCCAGCACCCGGTCGAGCCGGATGTAGGAGTCGCGGCCCTCCCGGTCCCAGGCGCCGGAGCCGATGCCGACCCAGTCCGGGTCGTCGGCCCGCCGGTCCTGGCTGGACAGCATGAGCCCGAGCAGCTCCGCACCGGAGCGCCCGACGACCAGCAGCGGCCGGTCCTTGCCCTGGCTCGGGTCCTCCTCGTAGGGCACCCAGGTCCAGACGATCTCACCCGGGTCGGCGGCACCGTCCGGCTCGGGCGCGTAGGCGACCTTGCGGGCCCGGTCGCCGGTGGGGGCGGTGCGCACCGGCGCCGTGGCGGGGGCACCTCCGCCCCGCGCCGGGGCCGGTCGGCCGCCGCGGTCCTTCTGCTTCTGCGAGTCCTTCAGCAGCTGCATCGCCACGTCGGCGGCCTTGCGCAGGACCGAGCCCCAGTTGATCGCCATGCCGGTCAGCCTGCCGCACGTGCGGGTGATCACCGGCGCCGGGGCACGCATGAACGGCGGAGCACGTGGGAATCCGCCCGGCATGAAGGCGACGCTCATCCACGGCACGCACGACATCCGGGTCTCGGCCGACGTGCCGGACCCACGGCTGCGCGACGACACCGACGCGATCGTGCGGGTCGTCCGGTCCTGCATCTGCGGCAGCGACCTGTGGCCGTACAACGCGGCCGAGGACTCCCCCGAGGGGAAGCGGATCGGGCACGAGTTCCTCGGCGTCGTGGAGGAGGTCGGCGCGGGCGTCCGGACCACCCGCAAGGGGCAGCTCGTCGTCGCACCGTTCGTGTGGGCCGACAACACCTGCGACTTCTGCGCGCAGGGCCTCCAGACCTCCTGCCGGCACGGCGGCGGCTGGGGTGCCGACGGCACCGACGGCGGCCAGGGCGAGGCGGTCCGCGTCCCGTTCGCCGACGGCACCCTGGTCCCGATGCCCGGTGAGCCGGACGACGCGCTGCTCGCCTCGATGCTCACGCTGTCCGACGTGTTCTCCACCGGCCACCATGCGGCCGTCTCCGCGCGGGTGAGGCGGGGCGACACGGTCGCGGTCGTCGGGGACGGCGCGGTCGGGCTGTCCGCGGTGCTCGCCGCGAACCGGCTCGGCGCGGAGCGGATCATCCTGCTCGGCAGGCACACCGACCGCACCGACCTCGGCCGGGAGTTCGGCGCCACCGACGTCGTCGCGGAGCGCGGCGACGAGGGGATCGAGCGGGTCCGCGAGCTCACCGGCGGCGACGGCGTGCACGCGGCACTGGAGTGCGTCGGGTTCGCCGAGGCGGTCCGCACCGCCGTCGGCATCACCCGCGACGGCGGTCTCGTCGGCCGCGTCGGCGTCTCGCAGTACACCGACGTGCCGCTCGGGGTGGGCCCGTTCATGCGCAACGTCGGCATCGTCGGCGGGGTGGCCCCGGCCCGCGCCTACATCGAGGAGCTGCTCCCGGACGTGCTCGACGGCACCGTCGAGCCGGGCCGGGTGTTCGACCGGACGATCGGCCTCGACGACGTCCCGGACGGCTACCGCGCGATGAACGAGCGCGAGGCGCTGAAGGTGCTGATCGCGCCCTGACCCCGGGCCGGACGGACGAGAGGCCCCGCACACCGTGGGTGTGCGGGGCCTCTCGTGGTCGGTGACGCCTCAGGCGCTGCCGTCGCCCTCCTGCTTCTCCTGCTCGGCGACGGCGGCCTTGACCTCGTCCATGTCGACGCCCTTGACCTGTCCGATGAGGTCCTCGAGCGCCTCGGCGGGCAGTGCGCCCGGCTCCGAGTACAGGACGACGCCGTCGCGCACGGCCATCACGGTCGGGATCGAGGAGATCCCGAACGCGCCGGCCAGCTCCTGCTGCGCCTCGGTGTCGACCTTCCCGAAGGTCACGTCCTCGTGCTTCTCGGACGCCTCGTCGTAGACGGGGGCGAACTGCTTGCACGGTCCGCACCAGGACGCCCAGAAGTCGATCAGGACGGTCGCCCCGGGCGCGCCCACGACGTCGTTGAAGTTGTCGGTGGTCAGTTCCACGGTGGCCATTGTCGCTCCAACGACGTCGGGGGGCGGAGTTGTTCCCGATCCGGGTGGATCAGACCTTCAGGATGCGGCGCGCGGCCGCGGTGATGCCGTGACCGTGCCCTGCCGCGATCTTGTCCAGGCCGGAGCCGACGGCCTCGTCGTCCGGACGGACGTCGACGAAGCGCTGGGCCTCCTCGTCGAGCACCAGCACGCGGGCGGTGCGGATGTCGTAGAACATGCCCATCACCTCGGCGCCGGAGTCCTGGGCCCGCAGCATCTCCATCTGCAGCGCGACGTTCACCATCGCGAGCTGGTCGGTCTCCTCGAAGCCGTCCTGCGCAGCGGCCTCGGCGACCGGGTGACCGGTCTCGAAGGCGCGCAGCACCGGACGGGCCTCCAGCAGCCAGGTCCCGAGGGCGCCCTCGGTGCCGGCCGCGCCGGACCGCAGGCCCTTCATCGCGCCGCAGCCGGAGTGCCCGCAGACGGCGACCAGGGGGACGTTCAGCGCCGAGGTCGCGAACTCGACCGCGGCGGCGGTGCCCGGCCCGCAGGCCAGGTTGCCGACGTTCTGCACGGTGAACACGTCACCGGGACCGCTGTGGGTGATCACGTGCGGCAGCACCCGGGAGTCCGCGCAGGAGATCATCATCGCGGACGGGGCCTGGCCGTTGGCCAGCTCCGACATCGTCGGGCGGATCGCGTCGCAGGTGTTCTCGTGGTACGCCGCGACGCCCGCCATCAGCGGCTCGGACGCCGTCTGCTCGGCGTTGCGGGACTGCCACTCGCCCCAGGTCAGGAACCGGGCGCCGGGCGCGGTGGCGGCGCTGCGGCGCGCCTCGTCCGGCTCGATGACGACGACGGTCCCGCCGGTGCCCTCGTGCCGCGCCTTCCAGGCCAGCAGGTGGTCGTAGGCGGCGTGGTCGAGGTAGTCGGTGACCAGACGGACGGTGACATCGGTGCCGCGCGGCACGGCGTTCAGCTCACGGGACAGCCGCGGCACGGCGAGGAAGCTCAGCGAGCCCTCGATGACGAGCTCGCAGCTGCCGTCGGCGGCCTGCTCCAGGTGCGGGCGCGAGCGCACCGCACGCCACAGGAGCATCAGGCCGGCCAGCACCAGCCCGGCCACGACGCCCTCGAGCAGGTTCAGGAACACGACACCGGCGAGCGTGACGGCGTAGATCGCGAGCTCGCCGTGGGCGCGGGCGGTGCGGATGTCGACCGGCTTGATCAGGCCGATACCCATCATGACCAGCAGACCGGCCAGGGCGGCCATCGGGATGAGCTCGATGACGCCGATCAGGACGATCGCGAACAGCGCGATCCACACACCGTGCAGCACCGTGGAGGCGCGGGTCTCCGCACCGGCCTTGACGTTCGCGGCGGACCGCACGATGACACCGGTGATCGGCAGGCCGCCGATCATGCCGGAGACGGTGTTGGCGGCACCCTGGCCGAGCAGCTCGCGGTCGGTGTCGGTGCGGGTGCCCGGCTTCATCCGCTCGATGGCGACGGCCGAGAGCAGCGACTCGACGCTGGCGATCAGCGCCACGGTGAGCATGCCGAACAGGACACCGCCCCAGTTCGACTCCGGCAGCGACGGCAGCGACAGCGCGTCCAGGAGCGAGCCCCCCAGCTCGACCCGGGCGACGTCGGTGAAGCCCAGCGACACCACGGTCGCGGCCACGATGGCGATCAGCGCCGCGGGCACCACGGTGACCTTCGAGGGCAGCCGGCTCCAGCCGAGCATGATCGCGATGACGAGGCCGCCGAGCAGCAGCGCGGGGAGCGACAGGTTCGCGATCGCGCCCGGGAGCGCGGTGATGGACGCGACACCGCCGGTCTGGGCCTCGCCGCCGAGGACGACGTTCAGCTGGCCGAGTGCGATCGTCGCGCCGATACCGGCGAGCATGCCGTGCACGACGGCCGGCGGGATGGCCTGGGCGAAGCGCGAGAGCTTCGTGAGACCGAAGACGATCTGGAGCACACCGGCGCCGGCGGTGATCAGCGTGGTGACCTGCCAGCCGTAGGTGTTGACGAGCTCGGCGACGATCACCGTGAGACCGGCGGCCGGCCCGGAGACCTGCAGCTTCGAGCCGCCGAGCAGCCCGGCGACGACGGCACCCACCACGGCGGCGACGAGGCCGGCCAGGATCGGGGCGCCGGAGGCGACGGCGATGCCGAGCGAGAGCGGCACCGCGACGAGGAAGACGACGATGGAGGCCGAGAAGTCGGCCCGCGCGTGCGGGAAGGTCCGCCCGAACCATCCACCACCGGGCGGCGAGTGCTCCCCCCGGCCGGACTCGACCGGGGAGTGCTCGTCCTGGGTGGTGCGGACGGGACTGGTGTGACTGGTGTTACTGGAGTGACTGTGCGAGGGCACCGGATCCTCCGGGGTCGGTCCGTTGGGGGCAGGCGGACCGCGGCGATGCGGTCGCGTGGCCGGCGGGGCGTGCGTGCACGCCACCAGCCGGACGTTTCGTCGAGTCACGGAAACGGATCTTGATGAGAGTGCTTCTCATCGAATCGGTGGGACACGACGAAACGCCCGGTCAGGACACTTCACCTCTGTGTAACGTGATCAGCGTCACAGTAAGATCCACCCGTGCAGGTGGCCCCCGTCACCGGCGCCGGTGCTATCCCGCCAGCGCCGCGGCCCGCATTCCGGCCGTGATGAGCCCGATGTCCTCACGCGTACAGACGAACGGCGGCATCGCGTAGACCATCGAGCGGAACGGCCGCAGCCAGACTCCCGCGAGGACCGCCGCGGCGGTCGCCGCGGGGAGATCGATCTCGTGGTCGAGTTCGATCACCCCGATCGCACCGAGGATGCGGACCTCCGTCACCCCGGGCAGGGACCGGGCCGGTGCGAGACCGGCCCGGAGCGCGGCGGCGACGTCCTTCACCTCACGCCGCCAGTCGCGCTCCAGCAGCAGCGAGACCGACGCGTGCGCGACGGCGGCCGCCAGCGGGTTGCCCATGAAGGTGGGCCCGTGCATGAGGACGCCCGCCTCGCCCTCGGTGATGCCGTGGGCGACGCGCCCGCTGCACAGCGTCGCGGCCATCGTCAGATACCCGCCGGTCAGCGCCTTGCCCAGGCACATGACGTCCGGTGCGACGCCCGCGTGGTCGGCGGCGAACAGCTCGCCGGTGCGGCCGAAGCCGGTGGCGATCTCGTCGAAGACCAGCAGCACGTCGTGCGCGTGGCACAGCTCCCGCAGCACGTGCAGGTAGCGGGGATCGTGGAAGCGCATGCCGCCCGCCCCCTGCACGACCGGCTCGACGATCACCGCGGCGAGCTCGTCGGCGTGCGTCTCGACCAGCTCGGCCAGGTGCGCGACGTAGTCGTGCGAGAAGTCCTCCGGCGGTGCGTCGGCGAACACCTGCTGCGGGAGCACGTCCGACCAGAGCGAGTGCATGCCGCCGTCGGGGTCGCAGACGCTCATCGCGCCGAACGTGTCACCGTGGTAGCCGCGCCGCCAGGTCATCAGCCGGTGCTTCTCCGGCCGGCCGCGGGAGCGCCAGTACTGCAGGCACATCTTGATCGCGACCTCGACCGAGACCGAGCCGGAGTCGGCGAGGAAGACGTGCTCCAGGCCCTCCGGGGTGACGTCCACCAGCAGCCGGGCCAGGTCGACGGCCGGGCCGTGGGTGACCCCGCCGAACATCACGTGGCTCATCCGGCCGAGCTGGTCCTGCACGGCCCGGTCCAGCCGGGGGTGCCGGTAGCCGTGGATCGCCGACCACCACGACGACATGCCGTCGACGAGCTCGCGGCCGTCCGGCAGCCGTAGCCGCACCCCCTCGGCCGACTCCACGACCAGCGGGGTCGCGGTGGCGGGCATGGGCGAGTAGGGGTGCCAGACGTGGGCACGGTCGGTGGCGAGCAGCCCCCCGGTGCCGTGCGGGGCAGGTGTCTCCCCCGGCTCGGGGGCGGATCCGGGGACGGTCACGGCTGTCCACCGTAGTCCCGGGTTCTACCCTGGTCCGACCATGGCCACCCCATTCCGTGACCCCGGGCCCGCCGAGGCCGCCGACGGTTCCGCGCTACGGCGCCGCGAGCTGGGCCAGACCTCCGCCCGGTCGCTGCTGCTCACCGTGCTCGGCGAGTTCGTGCTCCCGGCCGGGGAGCCGGTGTGGACCCGCGCGCTGCTCGAGGTGCTCGGCACGCTCGGCGTCGAGGCGAAGTCGGCGCGCCAGGCACTCGCCAGGACCGCCGCCGAGGGCCTGCTGACCTCCGACCGCGACGGCAGGCGGGTGCGCTGGTCGCTCACCCCGTCCGGCGAGCGGCTGCTGTCCGACGGCGCAGCCCGCATCTACGGGCTCGGCGCCACCGGCACCGAGTGGGACGGCCGCTGGCTCGTCCTGCTGGCCTCGGTCCCCGAGTCCCGCAGGCGGCTGCGGCACCGGCTCCGCACCCGGCTCGCGTGGGCGGGCCTCGGCTCCCCCGCCCCCGGGGTGTGGCTCTCCCCCGACCCCGGCAAGGAGGAGCAGGTCGCCGCCGTGCTCGACGAGCTGGGACTGGCCGGGATGAGCAGCTCGTTCGTCGGGCGCTACGGCGGCATCGGCAGCGCTGCCGAGGTGGTCGCCCAGGCCTGGGACCTCGACCGGGTGGAGGCGGCCTACCAGGAGTTCCTCGACGACTTCGGGGCCGAGCTCGACCGCACCGATCCCGGCGACGTGCTGGCCCGCCAGGTCCGGCTCGTGCACGCCTGGCGTCGCTTCCCGTTCCTCGACCCGGAGCTGCCCGCCGAGCTGCTGCCCGACCGCTGGGCCGGGACCCGCGCCACCGAGCTGTTCGCCGCGCTGCACGCGCGGTGGGACGGCGCGGCCCGCGCCGCCTGGGCGGAGCTGGCCGGCACCCCCTGATCCCGGGGGTGCCGCCCGCGAGCCCGCTCAGCCGCCCAGGCAGCCCGGCCCGAGCAACGCCTTCAGGTCGCCCATCAGCGCCGAGGTGTGCATGACCTTCAGCGAGTCGTCCAGCCGCAGGGCGGTGATCTTGCTGCCGTAGACCAGCGACAGGTGCACCTCGGAGGTGCCCGGGTGGTGGGTCAGCACCTCCTTGAGCTTCGAGACGCGCTCGGGGGTGCACTGGTCGGTCCGCAGGCTCACCCGGATCGGCAGCCCGCCCTCCCCGGCGGCGGCCAGCTCGGGTACCGCGAGATCGTTCGCGATCAGCGAGATCCGGTCGTCGCGCTTGTTCACCCGGGCCTTGACCAGCACGATCGCGTCCTCGGCGACGTCGACGCCGACGACCTGGTAGGCCCGCGGGAAGAACAGCACCTCGATCCCACCGGCGAGGTCCTCGATCTGGGCCGACGCCCACGGCTCGCCGTTCTTGTTCACCCGGCGGTTCACGTTCGCGAGGATGCCGCCGACGGTGACCTGGCCGCCCTCGGCGACCGAGCCCTCGACGATGTCGGCGATCGAGGTGTCGGCCTTCGCCGCGAGCGCCTGTTCGAGGCCCTGCAGCGGGTGCCCCGAGACGTAGAGGCCCAGCATCTCGCGCTCGACGGCGAGCTTGTGCTTGGAGTCCCACTCCTCCTCGGGCACCTTCACGTCGAAGATGCCGCCGAGCTCGTCGCCGTCGTCGCCGCCGCTGCCGTCCATCGACCCGAACAGGTCGAACTGGCCCAGCGACGCGGCCTTCTTGGTGCTCATCACCGCGTCGATCGCGTCGGCGTGCACCAGCAGCAGGCCCTTGCGGGAGTGACCGAGCGAGTCGAACGCCCCGGCCTTGATCAGCGACTCGACGACCTTCTTGTTGCAGACCACCGCGTCGACCTTGCGCAGGAAGTCGGAGAAGTCGACGAAGTTCCCCTTCTCCCGGCGCGCGGCGACGATCGCGTCGACCACGTTGTGCCCGACGTTGCGGATGCCGCCGAGACCGAACCGGATGTCGTTGCCGACCGGGGCGAAGTTGCGGACCGAGTCGTTGACGTCCGGCGGGAGCACCGTGACGCCCATCCGGCGGCACTCCGCCAGGTAGACGGCGGCCTTGTCCTTGTCGTCGCGGACCGAGGTGAGGACGCCGGCCATGTACTCGGCCGGGTAGTTCGCCTTGAGGTACGCGGTCCAGTACGAGACGACGCCGTACGCGGCGGAGTGCGCGCGGTTGAACGCGTAGTCGGAGAACGGGAGCAGGATGTCCCAGAGCGTCTTGACGGCATCGGCGGAGTAGCCGTTGTCCTTCATGCCCTGGGCGAAGCCGACGTACTCCTTGTCCAGGATCTCCTTCTTCTTCTTGCCCATCGCGCGGCGGAGCAGGTCCGCCTGGCCGAGCGAGTAGCCCGCCAGCACCTGCGCGATGGACATGACCTGTTCCTGGTAGACGATCAGGCCGAAGGTCTCGCCGAGGACGTCCTTGAGGGGCTCCGCCAGCTCCGGGTGGATCGGCGTGATCTCCTGGCGGCCGTTCTTGCGGTCGGCGTAGTCGTTGTGCGCGTTCGCGCCCATCGGGCCGGGGCGGTAGAGCGCACCGACCGCAGAGATGTGCTCGAACTCCGACGGCGCCATCCGGCGCAGCAGGTCCCGCATCGGGCCGCCGTCCAGCTGGAACACGCCGAGCGTGTCCCCGCGGGAGAGCAGCTCGTAGGTCGGCCCGTCGTCCAGCTCGACGTGGTCGAGGTCGACCTCGGGCTTGCCGTTGAGGGTGATGTTCTCCAGGGCGTCGTCGAGGATCGTGAGGTTCCGCAGCCCCAGGAAGTCCATCTTGAGGAGACCGATGGTCTCGCAGACGCCCATGTCGAACTGGGTGATGACGGCGCCGTCGGACTCGCGGCGCTGGATCGGGATGACGTCGATCAGCGGCGTCGACGACATGATCACGCCGGCCGCGTGGACGCCCCACTGGCGCTTCAGGCCCTCCAGGCCCCGCGCGGTGTCGACGATCTCCTTGACCTGCGGGTCCGCCTCGTAGAGCGCGCGGACCTCGGTGGCCTCGGAGTACCGCTTGTGCGACGGGTCGAAGATCCCCGAGAGCGGGATGTCCTTGCCCATCACGGCGGGCGGCATCGCCTTGGAGATCCGGTCGGCGACCGAGTAGCCGGGCTGGCCGAACAGCACCCGCGCCGAGTCCTTGATCGCGGCCTTCGCCTTGATCGTGGAGTAGGTGATGATCTGCGCGATCCGGTCCTCGCCGTACTTCTCGGTGACGTAGCGGATCATCTCGCCGCGCCGGCGCTCGTCGAAGTCCATGTCGATGTCGGGCATGGACACGCGGTCCGGGTTGAGGAACCGCTCGAAGATCAGCTTGTGCCGGATCGGGTCGAGGTCGGTGATGCCCAGGACGTAGGCGACCAGCGACCCGGCGGCCGAGCCGCGGCCGGGGCCGCACCGGATGCCGACCGACTTGGCGTGCCGGATGAGGTCCGCCGTCACCAGGAAGTAGCCGGGGTAGCCCATCTTGATGATGACGCCGACCTCGTAGTTCGCCTGCGTCCGGTACTGCTCGGTGATGCCGTTCGGGAACCGGTCGTGCAGGCCCCGCTCGACCTCCTTGATCAGCCAGGACTCCTCGGTCTCCCCCTCGGGCACCGGAGCCTTGGGCTGCAGGTCCTGGCCGGTGGTGAAGTCGATGTCGCAGCGCTCGGCGACCCAGAGGGTGTTGTCGCACGCCTCGGGGTGGATCGGGTCCCACAGCTCGCGCATCTCGGTCGCGGACTTGAGGTAGAAGTCCTGCGCGTCGAACTTGAACCGGTTCGGGTCGGCGAGAGTCTTCCCGGTCTGGACGCAGAGCAGCACCTCGTGCGCCTTGGTGTCGTCCGGGTAGGTGTAGTGCAGGTCGTTGGTGGCCAGACCGGGCAGGTCGAGGCGCTTCTTCAGCGCGAACAGGTCCTCCTGGACCCGCTTCTCGATCTCGATCCCGTGGTCCATCAACTCGCAGAAGAAGTTGTCCTTGCCGAAGATGTCCCGGTAGTCGGACGCGGCCTGGCAGGCACCCTCGAAGTCGTCCTGCTGGAGCAGGCGGGCGACCTCGCCGGACGGGCAGCCGGTCGTCCCGATGAGACCCGTGCCGTACTGCTCGAGCAGCTCGCGGTCCATACGGGGCTTGTAGTAGTACCCCTCGAGGCTGGCGAGCGACGAGAGCCGGAAGAGGTTGTGCATCCCCTCGGTGTTCTCGGCCAGCAGCGTCATGTGGGTGTACATGAGGTCGGGGTTCTTGTCGGCGGCGCCGGGGTTGCTGCCGCCGAGCGCGACCCGCTTCCGCTCGTGCCGCGAACCGGGCGCGAGGTACCCCTCCATGCCGATGATCGGCTTGACGCCCGCCGCCTTGGCCTTGCGCCAGAACTCGAAGGCGCCGTAGACGTTGCCGTGGTCGGTCATCGCGACCGCGGACATGTCGTTCTTGACGGCCTCGGAGAAGAGGTCGTCGAGCCGGGCCGCCCCGTCCAGCATCGAGAACTCGGTGTGGGTGTGCAGATGGACGAAGGAGCCTGCTCCGGACGAGGCCATGTGTGTTCCGCGCTCCTCTCCCGCGCCCTGGGTGGCGCGGTGCTCCCCGTGCGCACGCGCCCGCCCGCGGCGGGGCCGGGGACGCGTGCGTGCCGTGCTGGTCACCGACCACGGCCGGACCCGGCGACGGGCGGAACGGCACCTCCGGCCCGGCCTGGCGGGGCCGGTCGACGGTGCCGGTGGGACTCCTGCCGCGGGGCCGGAACGACCGGTTTCGGTGAGCGCCCAGACTAGCCCCGCCCCCCGACAGTTCCGGCGACGGCGGCGGCTCCGGACCGGGTCCGGCGCGTCGCTCCTGCTCAGGGCCGTGCGGCCCGGGCGACGGCGTGTCGCGGTCAGCCGGCGGGGACCGGGCCGTCGTCGGGCGGCGGGGTCGCGGCGGTCGTCTGCTCCGGCAGCAGCGGGGACAGTGCGAGCTCGCGCTCCGTCGTCCCGGGGGGTGCGGCCTGCACCGCGCGGACGCCGTCGCGGGCGGCCAGCGACTCCAGCCCGGCACGGTCGGCGGTCACGACGAACGCGATCACGCAGGCACAGTCCGGTGCGGCGAGCGCACGCCGTTCCGCGCCGGCGACGTCGGCGCGGCGGGTGAGCGACTCCCGCGCCCCGGGGGCACCGGCCACGGCCTGCCGGGCGCGGTCCGCGTCGGCCTCGGCGGCGAACGCGGCCCGCTCGCGGGCCACCCCGAGGGCGGCCGCCGGGTCCCCGGTGCCGACGACGGGCTCGAACCGCAGGGCGGTCTGCACCCGTGCGAACGGCACCCGGAACACCGCCGTGGAGATCCCGGGCGCGCCGAGCGCCGCCACCGAGGCGGCGTCCGACGGCCGGTCGAGCTGCACCAGGGCCGCGGCGCGCGCGCCCGCCGGTGGCAGCTGCGCGGGCAGCGACGCCAGGTAGCCCGCGACGTCCTGGCCGGGATCGGGCCCGAGCCGGACCGACCCGGACGCGGGTGCCGGGCCCGGCGACGGCCCGGAGCCCGCCGCCCACACCGCACCGAGCAGCACCACGGCCATCACCGCGACCACCACCCACAGGCCGCGGGTGCTCAGGCCCGTCACGGGCGCCCCGTCACCGCGGGGGGCGGCACCGCCGTCACGGTTCCCGCAGCGCCGCGAGCGCCGAGGCCAGGTCGTCGGGGTAGGGGCTGGTGAACTCGACGTACCGGCCGTCGGCGGGGTGCTCGAAGCCGAGGGTGCGCGCGTGCAGCCACTGCCGGGACAACCCCACCCGCTTCGCCAGCGTCGGGTCGGCGCCGTAGGTCAGGTCGCCGACACACGGGTGGCGCAGCGCGGAGAAGTGCACCCGGATCTGGTGGGTGCGCCCCGTCTCGAGGTGCACGTCCAGCAGGCTGGCCGAGCGGAACGCCTCGATCGTGTCGTAGTGGGTGATGCTGGGCTTGCCGCCCTGCAGGACGGCGAACCGGTAGTCGTGACGCGGGTGCCGGTCGATCGGCGCGTCGATGGTGCCCGACGACGGGTCGGGGTGCCCCTGCACGACCGCGTGGTACCGCTTCTCGACGGTCCGCTCCTTGAATGCCCGCTTCAGCGCCGTGTACGCGTGCTCGGACGTCGCGACGACCATCACCCCGGTGGTACCGACGTCGAGCCGGTGCACGATGCCCTGCCGCTCGGCCGCCCCGGACGTCGACAGCCGGTACCCGAGCGCGGCGAGCCCGCCGGTGACGGTCGGCCCGGTCCAGCCCGGCGACGGGTGCGCGGCGACCCCGACCGGCTTGTCCACGACGACGATGTCCTCGTCGTCGTGGAGCACCGACAGGCCGGCGACGACCTCGGCGGGTCCCTCGATGACGGCCGGCGCGGCGGCGTCGGGCAGCTCGACCTCCAGCCAGGACCCGCCCGGCAGCCGGTCGGACTTGCCGGCGTCGCGGCCGTCGACCTGGATCCGGCCCTCCTCGGCCAGCCCCGCGACGACCGTCCGCGACAGCCCCAGCAGCCGGGACAGCCCGGCGTCGATCCGCATCCCGTCGAGCCCGTCGGGGACGGGCATGCTCCGCAGCTCACCCATGTCTCAGCCCCGCGTCCCGTCGATCTCGACGCCGCGCAGCGCCATCAGCACCAGCAGGATCCCGCCGCACACGATGCCGGAGTCGGCGACGTTGAACACCGGGAAGACGCTGCCGTCCGGCGCGAACACCGCGACCATGTCGACGACGTGCCCGCGCATCGGCCCCGGCGAGCGGAAGAACCGGTCGATCAGGTTGCCCAGCGCGCCGCCGAGGACCAGGCCGAGCCCGATCGCCCAGCCGGTCGACGCCAGCCGGCGCGCGATCCGGATGATCACACCGACGACCACGACGGCGACGATCGTGAGGATCCAGGTGTAGCCGGTGGCCATCGACCACGCCGCACCCGGGTTGCGCAGCAGCGTCAGCCAGAGGAGGCCGTCGATCACCGCGACCGGTTCGCGGTCCTCCAGCGTCGCCACCGCCGCGATCTTGGTGACCAGGTCGAGGGCGAGCACGAACCCGGCGATCCCGGCCAGCAGGAGCGTTCCGCGTCGCCGGACGGCGGGATCGGCGGGCGTCTCGCTGACAGGGGGATCGGCACTCACACCCCGATTATGACGAGCGGCCCCCGTCGGAGTGCCAGCGGACCAGCTTCCCGCCCCGGTCGACGTCCCGGATCCGTTGTTCGGTGGCGTCGCGCACCGCGCGGGTGCTCACGACGAGGAACTGGTCGCCCTCGCGGAGCCGGGTCTCGCCGTCCGGGGAGAACGCCGCAGACTCCCGCACGACCAGGCTCACCGTCGCCCCGGCCGGCAGCCGGAGCTCGCGGAGGTAGACGCCGTGCAGCCGGGACCCGGGCGGGACCCGGACCTGGAGCAGCTCGGCGTCGGCCTCGTCCAGCGGAGCCGCGTCGATGTCGATCTCGCGGGTGCCGGTCCGGGAGACCACGCCGAGCAGCCGCGCGACCCACGGCAGGCTGGTGCTCTGCACCAGGGTGAGCAGCACGACCAGCACGAACACGACGTCGACGAGCATCTGGTTCTGCGGCCCGCCCTCGGTGAGGGCGACCAGCGCGAGCACGATCGGCACCGCACCCCGCAGCCCCGCCCAGGACAGGAACGCCTGCTCCCGCAGCGGGACCCGGAACGGCAGCGCCGCGGCCAGCACCGACAGCGGGCGCGCGGCGAGCAGCACGACACCGGCACAGACCAGGGCGGGCACGATCGCCCCGGGCAGCCGCTCGGGCACCGAGTAGAGCCCGAGCAGCACGAACAGCCCGATCTGGGCGATCCACCCGGTGCCCTCGGCGAAGGACACGACGCCGCTGCGGTGCGGCAGCCGCGAGTTGCCCAGGACGAGCGCGGCGCAGTACGTGGCGAGCAGACCGGACGCGTGCACCCCCTGCCCGGCGGCGTACGCCAGCAGGCAGACCGCGATCGCGGCGAGCGGGTAGAGACCTGTCGACGGCAGGGCCGCGCGGCGCAGCGCCCACGCCCCGCCCGCGCCGAGCAGCACCCCGATCAGCGCACCGGCGGCGAGCTCGTAGACGACGAGCAGCGGGGTGGTCCAGCTGATCGGGTCGCTCCCCGCGAGGACGACGACGGCGATCACCACCGGCGCGTCGTTCATGCCGGACTCGAGCTCCAGGGTCCCCGCCAGCCGGCGCGGGACGGCGACGCCGCGCAGCACGCTGAACACGGCGGCCGCGTCGGTCGACGACAGCACCGCACCCCACAGCAGCGCGGTCCGCCACTCCAGGTCCAGCAGCAGGTGCAGCAGCCCGCCCGCGACACCGATCGACACCGCCACCGACAGCGTCGACAGCAGCATCCCGAGCCCGAGCGCGGGGCGGACCGCCTCCCACCGCGTCGTCATGCCGCCCTCGACCAGGATCAGGACGAGCGCGGCGAGGCCGAGGGTCTCGGTGAGCCCGGCGTCGGAGAACTCGAACCCGAGCACCGACTCGCCGAGCAGCACCCCGATCCCGAGGTAGAGCAGCAGTGAGGGCAGCCCGAGCCGGACCGAGATCCGGACGGCGAGCACGCCGAGCAGCAGGACCCCGGCCGTGACGCCGAGCAGCAGTTCCAGACTCATGACCGGCTCAGGGGGTCCACACGAGGGTCACGACGGCGGTCGGCCGCGGCGGGATCCCGGTCAGCGCCTCCTCGACCTCCGGGACCCGGTCCGCGGGCAGGCAGAGCCGGCGCGCGACCCACGCGGCGTCGTGCGGGAGCCGGCGGTCGCGCTCCCAGCGGTGCACCTCCGGCTCGGTCCCGAGCTCCTCGCCGAGCACTGCGACGGCGTCGTCGGCGGTGGCGCTCGCCGGGCGCTGCAGGTCGTGGAACCGCTCCCACAGCGGGTCGAGCCAGGCCATCGGGTGCTCGGGCAGCATCTCGACCACGACGCCACCGGCCCCGCCGCGGACCGCGGAGGTCAGCGCGGCGAGGAACGGCGGCAGGTCGACGACGTTGTGCAGCACGTGGTGGCAGACGACGACGTCGTGCCGTCCCGCCGCGCCGGCGACCTCCGGCCAGGAGCCGTGCACGGTGCCGTGCGGGACGCCGCGGTCCCGCGCGGTCCCCGCGAACACCGCGAACATGTCGACCTGCCGGTCGGTGCCGACGACCCGCGCGACCGGTGACGGGTCCGGCCAGGCCGCGCCGAACGCGGCCTCCCCGCCGCCGCAGCCGACGTCGAGCAGGGACGCCCCCGTGCACGTCCACGCAGCGGCCCGCTCGGCGAGCGCGCGGGCGGCCCGGCGCGACGGCGTGTCGGCGGGCGTCTCCGGCGGGGTGAAGTCGGCGGTGGTGTGCGTCCACGGGTCGGCCGGGGCGTCCCGCAGGATCCGCTCGGGGATGCCGCGCGCGGACTGGCGCTCCCGCCACCTCCGCGCCGCGTCACCCATGGGGTGAGGGTAGTGCGCCGTTCCACCCCGACACGGCGTGCCCGCCGGCGGTGTCGGGCACATCCCGTCCGCCCGGCCTCCGTGGTCCCACGGGGGACACCGGGCCGACGGCGCGGAAGACGGGGGTCCGCGGACGGACCCCGCAGGACGTGGTGCGGCACGACCACGACTTCCCGGTGTCCCCGGACGGGCTGGCCGAGCTGGAGGTCGACGTCCCGGTGCGGGCGGGGAGCCCCACCGGTTCGCGGACGCTCACGGGGGCGCTGATCTTCGCGCTGCGCGACCCGCTGCGCGCCGCCGGCCACGACGAGCTCGTGGCGCCCCGGTGCCCACCGGTCGCACCGGGGGCGACGGTGCGCTGCACCGTGACGGGCGTGCCGGCCGCCGTCGAGGTGACCCGCCCTGGTGACGGCGGGCGCCACCACCTCCACCTGACGGTCACCCCGCAGCCCTGAGCCCCGGGCTCCCACATGATCACGGATCGGGCAGCCGGACGGCCGTTCGTGACCGCCTCGGCTCCCGATCCGTGACCACCGGCCGTCAGGCCCGCGCGACCGCCGCCCGCAGCTCGACCGCGGCACCGTCCGGGCCCACGACCTGGCCGGACGACGCCGCACCGTCCGCGGAGCCGTACGACACCGCGGTCGCCAGCACCTCGCCGGCGACGAACGCCTCGTGCGTGCGGACGGCGTCGAGCACCGCGTCCGGCCCGTCCAGGGTCAGCCCGATCCGGTCGGCGACGGCCAGCCCGGCGTCACGGCGGGCCTGCTGCACCACCCGGACGACGTCGCGCGCGGTGCCCTCGGCCGCCAGCTCCGGGGTGACCGTCGTGTCCAGCACGACCAGCCCGGCGTTCCCCGGCAGCGCCTGGGTCCGCTCCGGGTCGGCGGCGACGAGCTTCTCGGTGAACTCGCCGTCGGTCAGCGTGATCCCGGCGGCGACGACGGACCCGTCGGCCTCCTGGCTCCACTCCCCCGCCTTGACCGCGCGGATGCACTTCTGCACGTCCGAGCCCAGGCGCGGTCCGGCGACGCGGGCGTTGACCGCGATCTCGAACCGGCCGTGGGCGGCGACGTCGTCGGTCAGCTCGACCGAGCGCACGTTGACCTCGTCGCGCAGCAGCCCGGTGAAGGGCTCCAGCGCGGCCGCGTCGGCGGCGGCGACGGTGAGCCCGGGGAGCGGCTGGCGCACCCGCACCTTCGCCGACTTGCGCAGCGACAGCGCGGCGCTCGCGACCTGCCGGATCCGGTCCATCCCCGCGACGAGTGCGGCGTCGTGCGGCAGCCCGGCGCCGGGCTGCTGCTGCGTCACCGTCGGGTCGGCACCACCGGGCCAGTCGGTGAGGTGCACCGAGCGGCCGCCGGTCAGGCCGCGCCAGATCGCCTCCGTGGTCAGCGGCAGCAGCGGCGCCGCGACCCGGCAGGTCACCTCCAGCACGGTGTGCAGGGTGTCGACGGCGTCGCGGCGCACCGCGTCGTCGGTCGACCAGAACCGCTCGCGGGAGCGCCGGACGTACCAGTTGGTCAGCGTCTCAGCGTGCTCGCGGATCCGCTCGCACGCGCCGGCGACGTCGTAGCCGTCCATCGCCGCGGTGACGCCGTCGACCAGGTCCGCCGTCTTCGCGAGCACGTAACGGTCGAGGACGTGCGTCGAGTCGGTGCGGAAGGTGCCCCGCCCCTCCCCGGCGTAGAGCGACAGGAAGTACCAGGTGTTCCACAGCGGGAGGATCGCCTGGCGGACGCCCTCGCGGATGCCCTGCTCGGTGACGACCAGGTTCCCGCCGCGCAGCACCGGGCTCGCCATGAGGAACCACCGCATGGCGTCCGAGCCGTCGCGGTCGAAGACCTCGTTGACGTCCGGGTAGTTCTTCCGCGACTTCGACATCTTGGCGCCGTCGTCGCCGAGGACGATCCCGTGCGCGACGCAGTTGCGGAACGCGGGCCGGTCGAACAACGCCGTCGCCAGCACGTGCAGCGTGTAGAACCAGCCGCGGGTCTGGCCGTTGTACTCGACGATGAAGTCGCCCGGGTAGTGGTGCTCGAACCAGTCGGCGTTCTCGAACGGGTAATGGACCTGGGCGAACGGCATCGAACCGGACTCGAACCAGCAGTCCAGCACCTCCGGCACCCGGCGCATGGTGCTCTGCCCCGTCGGGTCGTCCGGGTTGGGCCGGGTCAGCTCGTCGATGTACGGGCGGTGCAGGTCGGTCGGACGCACGCCGAAGTCGCGCTCCAGCTCGTCGAGCGAGCCGTAGACGTCGGTCCGCGGGTACCGCGGGTCGTCCGACTGCCACACCGGGATCGGGCTGCCCCAGTACCGGTTGCGCGAGATGCCCCAGTCGCGGGCGCCCTCGAGCCACTTGCCGAACTGGCCGTCCCGGATGTGCGACGGCGTCCAGTCGATCTGCCGGTTCAGCTCGACCATCCGGTCGCGGAACCGGGTGACCTCGACGAACCACGAGTCGACGGCGCGCTGGATCAGCGCGTTCCCGCACCGCCAGCAGTGCGGGTACGGGTGGTCGTAGGTCTCGTGCCGCAGCAGCACGCCGAGCACGTGCGGCTCGGTGCGCTCCTTGAGGTCGCGGATGATCGACGGGTTGGCGTCGAACACCTGCAGGCCGGTGTAGGGCGGCACCTCGGTGGTGAACTCACCGCGCGAGTCGACCGGGTTGACGACCTCGATCCCGGCCGCGTCGGTGACCTCCTTGTCCTCCTCACCGAAGGCGGGCGCGATGTGGACCAGCCCGGTGCCGTCGTCGGTGGTGACGTAGTCGGCGGACAGGATCCGGTGCGCGTTCGCACGGCCGGTGAAGAAGTCGAACGGCGGGGCGTAGCCGACGCCGAGCAGGTCGGAGCCGGTCAGGGTCGCGACGACCCGCGGCTCCTCGCCCAGCTCACGGGCGTAGGCGGCGACCCGGGCCTCGGCGAGCAGCCACCGCTCCCCCTTCGCCTCGACGACGACGTAGTCGACGCCGGGGTGCACGGCGACGGCGAGGTTCGACGGCAGTGTCCACGGCGTGGTCGTCCAGACCAGGGCGAGGGCGCCGTCGAGCTCGGGACGCTCCGGCGCGGCGAGCCGCAGCCCGACCGTGACGGCCGGGTCCTGCCGGTCCTGGTAGACGTCGTCCATCTTCGTCTCGGTGGCCGACAGCGGCGTCTCGCAGCGCCAGCAGTACCAGAGCACGCGGAAGCCCGAGTAGACGAGCCCCTTGTCCCACAACGACTTGAACGCCCACATGACCGACTCCATGTAGTCCAGGTCGAGCGTCTTGTAGTCGTTGTCGAAGTCGACCCAGCGGGCCTGCCGGGTCACGTAGTCGCGCCACTCACCGGTGTAGCGCAGCACGGAGGTGCGGCACGCCTCGTTGAACGCGGCGACGCCCATCTCGTCGATCTCGGACTTGTGCTTGATGCCGAGCTGGTTCTCGGTCTCGACCTCGGCCGGCATGCCGTGGGTGTCCCAGCCGAACCGGCGCTCGACGCGCTTGCCGCGCATCGTGCGGTAGCGCGGGACGACGTCCTTGACGTACCCGGTCAGCAGGTGGCCGTAGTGCGGCAGGCCGTTGGCGAACGGCGGGCCGTCGTAGAAGACGTACTCGTCGCCGCCGTCGACGCCGGCGGGGCGCTGCTCGACCGAGGCGCGGAACGTGTCGTCGGCGTCCCAGCTCGCGAGCACGTCCTGCTCGAGCGTCGGGAACGTCGGGTGCGCCGGCACCTCGGGGTATCCGGTCTCGCTCACGGCTGTCGGCTCCTCGTGCGATGCGTGTCTCGCACGGGGACGACACCGGCCCACCTCGGACCGAGCCGCGGTACCACCCCGCTTGCGCGCGCGAACCCGCGTGCGCCTCTCGTCGGACGGCGATGACGGGCCGCACCCGTCCGGTTCTACTCGGGCCGTCTTCACGGCCCTTTCTTCCGGAGGCTCCCCGGTGATGGCCGGATCGGTGCCTGTGGAACCAGGGTAGCGCGGGCGCGCACCGGGATATTCCCCAGCCCGCGCCCGTGCCCTAGCGGACCTGTGCCGGGTGCCGCTCGCCGAGCGTGCGGTTCGGCGAGCACCAGCCGCACGGGGTGAACCCGAGCTCGACGGCCTCGCTGACCGGCAGCGGGATGACCGCACGTCCGGACAGAGCACGGCAGGTCTGCACGTGGTAGCGCGGGTGCTCGTCGATGACCAGCACCTCGTCCGGGAGCCGGGCGACCAGGTTCGCGAGGGTCGGGTCGCGGGGCTCCTCGGGGGACTCGGCGTCGGCCGGGGGCTCCGCTGCGGCCCCGGTCTCCGCGGGGGATCCGCCCGCGACCGTTCCGCCCGCGACCGCCTCGGAGCCGTCGGCCGTGCCGGCACGGTTGCCGGCGACGTCCGGGGCACCGGCGGCGCCCATCGCCGTCGTGGCCGCAGCACCCGCCGTACCCGCGGCACCCGTCGCGCCCGCCGGGCCGATGGCGTCCGCCGTACCGGTGCTGCCGGGGGCGTCCGCCGGGACGGCGGTCGTGTCCGTGGTGCCGGTCGGGGCGGCGGTCGTCGCCGACGCCGCCGGGCCGGCTGTCGTCGGCGAGTCGCCGGGCGTGCCCGGATCCCCGCCACCGCTCGCAGAGTTCGCGGACCCGGCGCCGAAGCCCGGGTCGTCGGACGGCCGCCGGTCGGAACCGGCCACCGCTCCCGCGATGCCCGCGGCACCGACGGCGCCTGCGGCACCGGCCGCAGTCGCCGTCGTCATGTCGTCACGTCCGGCCACGCCGCCGGAGCCCGGCGCGGACCGCTCGTCCTCGGAGCCCGGGGTGCCCGGGGTCTCACCGGAACGCTCATCGCCCGAGGTGCCGTCGCCGGAGCCGCCCGGAGCACCGGAGCGCGTGGGGCCGCCGCCACGACCCGCACCCTCCTGGTCCGCCGGAGCGGCCTCGGTGGAGATCGCCGCGGCGGCTCCTCCGGACCCGTCCGGGTGGCCCGTGGCCGACGCCGCGGCCGACTCGGACCCGGATTCAGTCACGGAAAGTGACGAAGAACCACTCGATCGGGAAACGCCGGACGGTCCCTCTGCAGAGCCGGGCGGCCGGACGACCGGCATGCGGATGGTCGCATCGGTCGCACCGGCACCGTCCTCGACACCGCCCGGGCCGCCGGGAGCACCCGGCGGTCCCGCCGCGGCCGGGCCGCCCTGCGGGGGTCGGACGACCGGGAGGACCTGTGTCGCGGGCTCCATGTCGGCGCCGTAGCGCGCCTCCATCTCGGCCCGTTCGGGCGTTCCCACGGCCGCGTGCGCGGCCGCCTCACCGGAGCCCGTGTGGTCGGCCCCGGCCGCCTCCGACCGGTCACCGGCCCGCACCGCGGACCGGGTCTGCCACCAGTCGTAGAGCAACGCGAGACCGGCCAGCAGGCTGATGCCCACCGACGTCCAGGCCAGTGCCACCACACCCAGGAACCATCCTGCGAGCAGCAGCACCAGCGCGATGACCACGAGGATCAGGACCAGCACCAGCATCGGCGAACTCCGTCGGTCGGCAGCGGCACCCGGCCGCTACCCGGTCGTCGTCGGTCGTCTCGGGCGCGTCACCGCGCCCGAGCGTCAGCTCCCGGTGTCGGCCCGCTGGCCGTAGCCGGAGGCGGCGTACCCACCGTTCGAGCCCGACCGGTTGGCCGTGCCGGAGCTGTCCGACGGTGCGGCCGACCCGCGGCCCTCCAGGTCGCGCAGCTGCGACTCCAGGTAGGTCTTGAGCCGGGTCCGGTACTCGCGCTCGAAGGTGCGGAGCTCGTCGATCTTCTTCTCCAGCACGGACTTGTCCCGCTGGATGGCACCCATGATCTCGTTCTGCTTGCGCTCGGCGTCGCTGACCAGGCCTGCGGCCTTGTCGCGCGACTGCCGCTCGAGCGTCTCGGAACGGGTACGGGCGTCGTTGAGCATGGTCTCCGCACGCGAGCGCGCGTCGTTGACGAGGCCGTCGGCCTTCGTCCGGGCGTCGGAGAGGAGCTGCTCGGACTTGGTCCGGGCATCCGACAGCATCGTGTCGGCCTCGTTCTTCGCCTCGGCGGTCAGCCGGTCGGCCATCTCCTGGGCCAGGCCCAGGACCTTCGCGGCCTGCACGTGGTGGTCACCGCCGTCGTCGGCGGCAGCGGCCACGGCACCGGCCAGCTGCGGCGCGGGCGCACCCGGGCCACGGCCCATCGGCGACGGCGACGCCTGCAGCGCCTGGGTCTGGGCCGGAGCCGGCTGGCTCCGGGCCTCGTCCAGGTCGGCCTCGGCGTCGCCGAGGCGCTGCTCGAGCTGGGAGACCTGGTCTCGGAGGTCGTCGTTCTCCCCGATCAGCCGGGCCAGCTCGGCCTCGACCAGATCGAGGAAGGCGTCGACCTCGTCCTCGTTGTATCCCCGCTTACCGATCGGGGGTTTGCTGAACGCGACGTTGTGTACGTCGGCGGGCGTCAGCGGCATCGGATCACCTCATGCGGTCCTCGGCGGCACTCCTGGGTGACTGGGGCTCATCCCAGGAGCTGTGATCTGACGGCGGTCATCGCGATGAACACCACCAGCACCAGCACCATAATCGACAGGTCCAGTCCGACGCCTCCGATACGGACCACGGGGATCACTCTCCGCAGCAATTTGACCGGAGGGTCGGTCACGGTGAAGACGACCTCGAGCGCCACCGCGGGCGGGCCGGCGGGTCGCCACTGGCGCGCGAACGACCGGACCATCTCGACGACGATCCGGGCCGCGAGCAGCAGCCAGAAGAAGAACAGGACGTAATAGATCAGGAAGCCGATCGCGGTGGACACGGCTCAATCCTGTCGGAAAGCTCCGCGCTCGGCGAGCCTCCGCGCGTCGTCGGCGGACACCTCGACGTCCGCGGGGGTGAGAAGGAACACCCGGTCGGTGACCTTGTCGAAGCCCCCGCGCAGCGCGAAGACCAGTCCCGCAGCGAAATCGACCAGGCGTTTCGCCGTCGCGCCGTCGAGATCGGTGAGGTTCATGATGACCGGCACACCCTCGCGGTAGCGCTCGCCGATGGTCCGCGCCTCGGTGTAGCTGCGGGGGTGCAGCGTCGTGATCGAGGACAGGCCGGCGGCGTTGCGGTCACGCTGCTCGGGCACCGTCGACGGGGCCGGAGCGGGCGCCACCGGGGCCACGCGCTCCTCCCGCTGCGGCTCCCGGGAGGGGCCGCGGAAGGCGTCGGGATCCATCGCGAGCGAGCCGCGGACGGCCGCTCCGGCGCCGCCGCCGATGGGGGTCGGGAGCATTCCACGGTCGCCGGGACCCGTTCCCGGCTCCCGCTCGCCGCGGGCTTCCTGCCGCACGGCGCGCGCCGGACGGACCGGTTCGCGCGCCGTACGGGCGCCCCAGCCGTCGTCGTAGCCCCCGGGGCCGTCGTAACGGTCGTCGTCGTAGCCGGCCGGGTCGGCGAACCGCCCCCCACCGGACGACCAGCGGTCGCCACGCGGGCCGACGTGCTGCTCGTGGCCGCCCCGGTAGTGGTCCGGTTCGTCCACATAGTCCATCTCGTCGGCCGGGACCATGCCGAAGTAGGCCTTCAGCCGGTACATCGCGCTCATCCGCTGTCCCCTCGCAGTACTGCTCGACTCCGTGCGCGGCCAGCGCGCACCCCGCGTTCTGGCGACGGTCTCGCCGATGGCCCTGTACCCGTACCGACCAGCGATTACTCGGAGGCTATCCGCCGTTCCCCCACAAGAGCCGTACCGACACGCACCACGGTCGATCCGTGATCGACGGCGGTCTCCAGGTCGGCGCTCATCCCGGCGGAGAGCTCGACCGCACCGGGGTGGCGCTCCCGTGTCCGCCGGGCGGCCGCGGCGATCGTGGCGAACGCTCGCTCCGGCTCCCCCACCAGCGGCGCGACGGCCATCAGGCCCCCGAGCTCGAGGCCGGGCAGTTCGGTGACCAGGTCGGTCAGCTCGTCGAGCCCGTCGTCCGGCACGCCGCCGCGGTCCGGGTCGCCGTCGACGCTGTACTGGACGAGCACCGGCAGCGGACCGCTGCGCTCGCCACGGTCCCGCGCCTTCGCGACCTCCTTGTCGATCGCCCTGGCCAGCCGGGGCGAGTCGACCGACTCGATCCGTGTCACCCACGGGAGCACCGCCCGTACCTTGTTCCGCTGCAGGCCCCCGACGAAGTGCCAGCGGGCGTCCGCGTCCGGGCGGAGCCGCGCGACGTCGGCGACCTTCGTCCCGGCCTCCTGGGCGCGGTTCTCGGCGAACGCGGCGAGCCCGAGGTCGATCAGGTCCGCGACGTCACGGGCGGGGACGGTCTTCGTCACCGCCAGCAGGGAGACCGCGGCGGGGTCGCGACCGGCGGCCCGGCAGGCCGCGTCCAGTCGTTCCCGGACGGCGCCGAGACGTTCCTTCAGCTCCGCGGTGCGGTCGGGCGGGTTCGAGTCGGCCACACCGGTCATCGTGCCGCGCGTGCGGGGGCGCCGCGACCGTCGCGCACGTCACGCGGGTCGAGCCAGGTGATCGCGGCCTGCCTGCCGCACCGGCCCTCGCGACGGTGGCTGAACAGGTCGGGGTCCTCGATGGTGCAGCGCGGGTCGGTGCCGACCTTTGTCACGCCGAGGCCGGCCAGCCGTCGGGCCAGCCCGGCGCGCAGGTCGAGGCCCGCGGTGCCCGTGCGGGTGGTCGACGCGCTGCCCGGCAGTGCGGCCTCCACCTCGTCGCGCATCGCGGCCGGAACCTCGTAGCACTGCCCGCAGACGGCGGGGCCGAGCAGCACCTCCAGCCGCTCGGGGGCGGCGCCGAGCGCCGTCATCTCGCCGACGACGGCGTCCAGGACCCCGGTGGCGGCGCCGACGCGACCCGCGTGTGCTGCCCCGACGACACCGGCCTGTGGATCGCCCAGCAGCACCGGGACGCAGTCCGCGGCGAGCACGGCGATGCCGAGCAGCGGCACGTCGGTGACGACGGCGTCGACGTCCGGGACGTCCGGTGCCACACCGCCGGTCCCCGGACGGGCCCGTGGCGGCTCACGCAGGACGGTCACGTCGCGCCCGTGCACCTGCGTCAGGAACACCAGCCCGGACAGGCCCAGCTCGCGGACCACCCGGGCCCGGTTCGCCGTCACGGCCGCCGGGTCGTCACCGACGCCGAGGGACAGGTTGAACGTGGCGAACGGGCCGCCCGACCGGCCGCCCGCACGCGTCGTCGTGACCCGGCGGACGCGCGCCCCGGGCCGGGTCGGTACCTCCGGCACCGCGGTCAGCGGCGCATGAAGGGCGGGACGTCCACCTCGTCCTCCGCGGGGTCCGCGGCGGCGGGCGGGCGGGCCGCGGTGCCGTGCGAGGCCGGCGCGGAGACCGGCCCGGTGGCGTCGGCCCCCGGGGCGGCGTGCTCGTTCCGGAGGTCGGGCTGGCGCGGCGCGGGAGCGGTCGGCTGCGCCGGCGGCAGCACACCGGTCCGGTCCGCCGAGACCGACGCGGGCAGGTGCGGCGCGGTCCGGTCGGCCGCCTGCCCCTGGGCACCGGCGGGCGGCGCAGCAGGGGTGGTCGGGGTGACGGGCGAGGTCGGCGACGTCTGCTGGGTGGCCGGCGCCTGCGGCGCGGCCGGCTGGGTCGCGGCCGGCTCGGCCGGCTTCTGGGTGCCCTGGCGGAAGACCGCGGGCTCCAGCTTCTTGTGCGTCGGGGTGCCGCCCTCGAACCCGGCCGCTATCACCGTGACGCGGACCTCGTCGCCGAGGGAGTCGTCGATCACCGTGCCGAAGATGATGTTCGCCTCGGGGTGCGCGGCCTCCTGGACCAGCGACGCGGCCTCGTGGATCTCGAACAGCCCCAGGTCGGAGCCACCGGCGATCGAGAGCAGCACGCCCTGCGCGCCGTCCATCGACGCCTCGAGCAGTGGCGAGTTGATGGCCTTCTCGGCGGCCTGCACCGCCCGGCCCTCGCCGCGCGAGGACCCGATGCCCATCAGCGCCGAGCCTGCACCGGACATCACCGACTTGACGTCGGCGAAGTCGAGGTTGATCAGGCCCGGCGTGGTGATCAGGTTGGTGATGCCCTGGACACCGGAGAGCAGCACCTCGTCGGCGGAGCGGAAGGCGTCCATCAGCGAGACGCCCACGTCGCCGAGCTGCAGCAGCCGGTCGTTCGGGATGACGATCAGCGTGTCGCACTCGTTGCGGAGCCCCTGGATGCCGTCCTCGGCCTGGCCGGCACGCCGGCGGCCCTCGAACGTGAAGGGCCGGGTGACCACGCCGATGGTGAGCGCGCCGAGCTTCCGCGCGATCGACGCGACGACCGGGGCGCCACCGGTACCGGTGCCACCGCCCTCACCCGCGGTCACGAAGACCATGTCGGCCCCCTTGAGGACCTCCTCGATCTCCTCCGCGTGGTCCTCGGCGGCCTTGCCACCGACCTCCGGGTTGGCGCCGGCGCCGAGACCGCGGGTCAGCTCGCGACCGATGTCGAGCTTGACGTCGGCGTCCGACATCAGCAGCGCCTGGGCGTCGGTGTTCACCGCGATGAACTCCACGCCCTTGAGGCCGACCTCGATCATGCGGTTGACGGCGTTCACGCCGCCGCCACCGATGCCGACGACCTTGATCACGGCCAGGTAGTTGTGCGGGGGCGTCATGTGCGGCACCTTCCGTCTCGCTCGGGGTCCGGGTCCAGGGGTCAAGCTCCGGGTGCCCCGGGCCTTCGCGTGCAGACGCTAGGTCGGATCCACGGCCCGGGTCCAGCAGGCGCGCCGCGCGGCGACAACACCCCGCCCGAGTGGTTCGCGTTTCCCGGTCACGTGAAACGCGTACGGTCGCCGGCCGGTCACCCTGCGCCGACCTTCCCAGGACACGACGGGGTGCCCGCCGGCGGGGCCGGTACGCCGGACCTCGACGGCCGCCGTGCGCGACCGCCGTCCGGGTGGGACGCCCGTACCGGACGGGGGTCGGTCTCAGTCGTCGCGAACGGTCACGAGGGCCGGGCTGGAGACGTCGTAGACGGTGCCCTCGCGGCCGAGCAGCGGGCCGAGCACGGCCGCGCGCCGCTCGGTGGCGGCGCCGTCGGCCCACGGACCCCACAACACCCGGCGGCCCTCGGTGAGGCCGAGCTCGAACGTCGAGCCCGCCGCGCCCGCCGACAGCGTCTCCACCTGGTCGCGGACCGGCTGCGGCAACGCCCGCAGGACGGCCACGGCGGCGAGCGTGGCCGGGTCGTCGGGTGCGACCGACGACAGCTGGAGCACGGGCAGCCGCACGTCCGGGGGCGCCGGCCGGTAGGCGAACCCGGCGACGTCGACGAGCATCCGGCCGTCGGGCGTGTCGGCCAGCGCGACCGGGGTCCGCTCGGTGACGGCCACGGTCAGCGTGTCCGGCCAGGAACGGTCCACGTCGACGGTCGCGACGCCGGGGATCGCCGAGACCCGGGAGGCGACGGCGGCGGTGTCGACCGCCGCGAGCGGTGTGCCGATGTCGACGGCGGCGGCGTCGACGACGTCCCGGGCGGGGATCTGGCGGGCGCCGGTGACCTCGACCGACGCGACCCCGGGCCCGTACTGCGCGAGGCCCCACCACGCGGCGGCGGACACCCCGAGCAGTGCGACGACGACGGTCGCGACCAGCGCGACCGTCCGACGGCGGCGGTGGCGCGGGTCCCGGGTGCGTCCCCGGTCGGCGGACCGGGCGGCGGTGCGTTCGCGGACCGCGGCCGCGCTGCGACGCCCGGGGCGCGGGGTGCCGTCCCGCTCCCCCACCGACGGACCGATCTCCTCGCCGTCGGGCCCCCCGTCCCGGTCGGCGGCCGGGTCGGTCTCCCGCGAGCCGGACCGTCCGGACCGCCCGGACCGCTCGGCGGACCGGCGCTCACGGATGCGGCGGGCGCGCTCGGCGGCCCGTCGCTCCTGCTCGGGGGTACGCCGGCCGCCGGTGCCCGCGTCGTCGCCGTCGCCGTCGCCGTCGGTCATCGTCGCCCCCGTCCGTGTGCCTCGCCCGGCACGTCACCGCCCGGGCCGGTCATGCCCCGTCGTCGCCGACCGCCAGCTCGCGCAGGATCTCCGGGCCGAGCGCCGTGATGTCGCCGGCCCCCATGGTGATCACCGTGTCGCCGTCGGCGGCGAGCGCCGCGATCGCCGCGGGGGTCTTCTCCCACGACGGTGCGCGGTGCACCCGCTCGGCCGGCAGCCGCACCCGGTCGGTGATCAGGGCCGGGCCGACTCCGGGCTCGGGGTCCTCCCGGGCACCGTAGACGTCGAGGACCATCACCTCGTCCGCGAGCGACAGCGACGCGCCGAACTCGCCCGCGAACAGCCGGGTCCGGGAGTACAGGTGGGGCTGGAACGCCACCAGCACCCGTCCGCGGCGGCCCTGGACCACCGGCGCGGCCTCGCGCGCGGCGCGCAGGGTCGCGGCGACCTCGGTGGGGTGGTGGGCGTAGTCGTCGTAGACGGCGACGCCGCGGACGCGGCCCTTGAACTCGAACCGCCGCTGCACCCCGCCGAACCCGGCGAGCCCCTCGAGCAGGGCCGCCGGATCCTGGTCGACGGCGGTCCCGGCGAGGAACGCACCGAGCGCGTTGAGCGCCATGTGCTCGCCCGGCACGCCGAGTGCGAGCTCGTGCTCCTCGCCGCCCCACCGGAACCGGGTGCGGGACCCGACGCCGTCGGGCGCGAAGTCGAGCAATCGCGCGTCCTGCGAGCCGGTGGCGGTGCGGCCGTAGCGGCGCACGGTGGTCCCGGCACGCTCGGCGTGCACCGCGACCAGCTCGGAGCCCGGGTCGTCGGCGCAGGTGACCAGGGTGGCGCCGGGGACGAGCCGCTCCAGGAACCGCTCGAACACGGCGCGGTAGGTGGCCTCGTCGCCGTGGTGGTCGAGGTGGTCGGGCTCGACGTTGGTGACGACCGCGACCGACGGCGCGAACGCGGTGAAGGAGCCGTCGCTCTCGTCGGCCTCGACGACGAAGACGTCGCCGCTGCCGTGGTGGGCCCCGCTGCCCGACACCGACAGGTCGCCGCCGATGGCGAACGACGGGTCGGCGCCCGTGTGCTGGAGGGCGACGGTGACCATCGACGTCGTCGACGTCTTGCCGTGCGTCCCGGCGACCGCGACGAGCCGTCGGCCCTCGGTGAGCGCGGCGAGCGCGACCGCCCGGTGGACGACCTGCAGGCCCTGCTCGCGGGCGGCGGCCAGCTCCGGGTTGGTCTCCCGGATCGCGGTGGAGACGACGACCGTCGGCGGGTCCTCGCCGTCGTGGCGCAGGTGGGCGGCGTCGTGACCGACCTCGACCCGGGCACCGAGCGCGCGCAGCGCGGTGACGGTCCGGGACTCGCGGGCGTCGGAGCCCGAGACGGTGATCCCGCGGGCCAGCAGGATGCGGGCGATCCCGCTCATGCCGGCCCCGCCGATCCCGATCAGGTGGACGTGCCGGCCGAGTGCCGTGTCGACACCGCTCACCGCCCCGCCACCTCCATCACGATCCGCGCGATCTTCTCGTCCGCCTCGCCGTGCCCGGCCGCGCGGGCCCGGCGGCCCATCGCCAGGGCGAGGTCCGGATCGGTGAGCATCGGCACGAGCTCGTCGAGCGCCCGCTCGGCGGTCAGGTCCTCGTCGGCGACGAGCTTCCCGCCACCGGCCTGGACGACCGGGCGGGCGTTGAGCGCCTGCTCCCCGTTGCCGTGCGGCAGCGGGACGTAGACGGCGGGCAGCCCGACCGCGGTCAGCTCGGCGACCGTGGTCATGCCGGACCGGCCGAGGACGACGTCGGCCGACGCGTAGGCCAGGTCCATCCGGTCGATGTAGGGCATCGGGACGTACCCGGGCCGCGGGTCGGCCGGGGTGCCGTTCTTCCCGTAGGCGTGCAGCACGGAGATGCCGCGCTCGGTGAGCGTCGGCAGGATCGCGGCCACCGCCTCGTTGAGGGAACGCGCGCCCTGCGAGCCCCCGAAGACGAGCAGCACCGGCCCGTGCGGGGGCAGGTTGAAGTAGGTCCTGGCCTCCGGGCGCAGCGCGGCCCGGTCGAGCGTGGTGATCGACCGGCGCAGCGGCATGCCGACCACCTCCTCGTTCGCGAGCCCGGTACCCGGGACGGCGGTGCAGACGGCCGCGGCGAACCGCGCGCCGACCTTGTTCGCCAGCCCGGCGCGGGCGTTCGCCTCGTGCACGACGACCGGGACCCGGTTGCGGGCGCCGAGGTAGGCCGGCAGCGAGACGAACCCGCCGAACCCGACGACGACGTCGGCCTCCGCCGCCTCCAGCACCTCGCGTACCCGCTTGACGGCACCGCGGACGTTGCCGGGCAGCTTCAGCAGGTCGGCGCTGGGCTTACGGGGCAGCGGCACCGGCGGGATCAGCTCGAGCGGGTAGCCGCGGGCCGGGATCAGCTGGGTGTCCAGGCCCTTCTCGGTGCCGAGCGCGGTGACCCGGGCGCCGGGGACGAGTCGGCGGACGGCGTCGGCGACGGCGAGGGCCGGCTCGATGTGCCCGGCCGAGCCACCCCCGGCGACGACGACCGACAGCGCGCCCGGGACGGGCGCCGGCGTCTGCTCCCCCGCCGGCCGGGTGGTCGCGGGCGGGAAGGCACGGGTGCCGTCGGGGCGGGGTCCCGGGGTGCCGGGGGCTCCGGAGCCGCCCGGGGCACCGGGCACGCCCGGTCCGCCGGGGCCCTCGGGGGTTCCGGCGCCGGCGAGGTTCGTGGCCGGTGGCGGTCCCTGCGGGGCACCGGTGTCCGGCCGGTCCTGCGCACCGGGCGGCGGGAACGGGCCGCCCGGGAACGGTCCGGGCTGGCCGGGCTGGCCGGGCTGCTGACCGTGCTGGCCGGGCTGCTGACCGTGCTGGCCGGGCTGCTGACCGGGGATCGGCTGACCGCCCGGGTGGGGCGGCCGGCCGGGCGCCGCCTGGGCACCACCGGGCTGGGCACCACCGGGCTGGGCACCACCGGGCTGTGCGCCACCGGGCTGTGCGCCACCGGGCTGTGTGCCGAACCGCTGCTGCGGTCCGGTGGGGTGCTGCTGCCCCGGGGGCATCGCGTGGCCGGCGGGGAACGGGCCGGGCGGCACCGTGCCACCGGGCTGTCCCGGCCGTCCCTGCCACGCCTGCTGGCCCGGCTGCACCGGACGAGGCTGCTGCCCGGGTGCGCCCTGCTGCGGGTGCTGCCCGAATGCGCCCTCCTGCGGCTGCTGCCCGGGGGCTCCCGGCTGCCGGTACCCGGGTTGCTGACCGGGCATCGGCCGGCCCGTCTGGGCGGGGTAGGGGGGCATGCCCGGATGGGACCCGGCCACACCGGGGCCGTTCGGCCGGGCCGGTCCACCGGGCTGCCCCGGGCCACCGGCCTGTGCCGGGCCTCCGGGCTGTCCCGGGCCTCCGGCATGCGGGAAGCCTCCCGACGAGACGGCGCCGGGACCGGACTGCTGCCCCGGACCGGCCTGCTGCGCGGGTCCGCCGGCGGGCGGCTGGGCGCCGGAGGAGGCGGGACCGGTGGGTCCGACCGGGCCTCCGGACTGCGGCGGTCGGCCGGACGCGCCGCCTGCGGGGGCCTGGCCACCGGTCGACGAGGGGCCGCCCGTCCACGATGCTCCGGGGTGCGCCCCGGAGGGGCCGGGCCCACCCGGACGGCCGGGGGCGCCTGCGCCCGGACGGCCCGCGGCGGGGATCCCGCGCGGCCCGGTCGTCGAGAGCGCGGCCGCGTCGCGGCCGGTCGGGCCCTGCTGCGGGCCGGCCGCCGGGATGTCCGGTCGCGGCTCGCCCTGCGGGCCGGTGGCGGTGGTCGGCACGTCGGTGGTGCCGTCGCCGGTGTCCGGTCCCGAGCCGGTCGTGCCGCCCGGGCGGGACGGGCTGCCGGATGCGGACGCGGCAGCACCGGGGTCGGCGGCACCCGGCTCCACGGCACCCGGCCCGGACCCGGCGGCCGCGGCCTCGCCGTCCCCGGACGATCCAGGGGCCGGCTCCACGGCACCGGACCCGGCAGCACCGGACTCGGCAGCCCCGGACTCGGCAGCCCCGGACTCGGCAGGCCCGTTCCCGGCAGGCCCGGAACCAGGGGTTCCTGACCCGGCAGGCCCGGACCCGGCAGCACCGGTCGGCTCGGCACCGGTGGAGCCGGCACCGCTCGACGCGGAACCGGACCCGGCGGAACCCGACGAGGCGGACGACGGCGTGGCAGATGCCGAGGTCGCGGAGCCCGACGACGCGGGCCCCGAGGGCGCGGCTCCCGGCCGGGCGGCCCCGTCCGCCGGCTCGCCCGGGGGCGTGTCGCCCGGGGTCCCGTCGGTCGCCGCCTGCGGGCCGGTCGCCGGGTCGCGGTCCGTCCCGGCCGGGCCGTCCGGGGCGCCGTGGCCGCCGGTGCCCTGCTCCGGCGCTCCACCGTTCGGGCCGGCCGGGTGGCCGGACGGCCGGTTCCCGGGGGGCCGGGCACCGGCCCCGGACGGGGGCTGCTGCCCTCGGGGGCCGAATCCGCCGGTGCCGGGCTCCTGCGGCACGGACGGCGTGAACAGTCCGCCGGGGGGCATCGAGCCGGGCGGGGTCGGGCCGGACGAGGTCGGACCGGACGGGGCCGGGCCGGGCCCGGCGCCGGACGGACGACCGGCGGCACCGGATCCACCGGTACGCCGCGGCAGGTCACCGGGGTCTCCCCCGTCACGCGGCGCACCACCGGCGGGTGCTCCGCCGTCGCGCGGCGGGCGCGCATCACGCGGACCGGGCTCGTCGCTGCGGGAGGCACCGTTCCGGGAGGTCCCGTTCGGCGCGCCACCGTGCGGCGCGGAGCCGCGCGCGCCAGGACCGTGGGCCCCCGGACCGTGCGACCCGGAACCGTGCGGCCCGGAACCGTGGGTCCCGGGACCGTCCGTGGCGGAACCGTCCGGCTCGGAACCGTGCGGGGCCGCCCCGTTCACCCCCGTTCCACCGGGGACCGGACGGAACGACTGCCGTCCGCCGTGGGTGTACGGGTCCCACCCGGTGCCGGGCAGCCGCTGCGGGCCACGCGCCTCCTCCGGCGCGGGCACTCCGGCGGGATCCGTGCCCACGGACCGGTCGTTCGCGGACGGGTCGGACCCGGCCGGCGGGCCCGGCCACGTGCCGCCGGTCCCGGACGCGGTCCCGAAGACGACGCCGTCCGGCTCCACCGGGGACGACCCGGTCGGCCGTCCCATGGTCGGCCGGCGGGGGCCGCCGGCCGCGCCCGGTCCGGGACCACGGCCGTCGCGGCCTGCGCCGCCGTCGCCCGTACCCCCGGTACCGCCGCTGTGATCCGTGCCCGTCACGCTCTCGTGCCCCTTGCGTCGTCCGACTACGTCACGGTCCCGTGGAGGGACCTCAGGTCCTCACCGCGCCGCCCACCGCGACGCCGGTCCCGGCGTCCGGTAGGGCTGCGGCAGCGGGAGCCGCAGCAGCTTCGCCACGCGCCCCTGCCCGTCCTTCCGGAGCGCGGCGACCGCCTCCGGCTCGTGCCGGGCCGCGTTCGTGATCAGCCCGAACAGGAACATCGTCACCACCAGCGAGGTGCCGCCGGAGGAGATCAGCGGGAGCTGCAGACCGGTGACGGGCAGCAGCCCCACGACGTACCCGATGTTGATCGAGGCCTGGACGACCAGGCCCGTCGTCGACGTCGCGACCACGATCCGCAGCCACGGGTCGGTGTTGCGGGCGGCGATCCGCATCCCGGTGTAGGCCAGCGTCGCGAACAACGCCAGCACCGCGAACGCACCGACCAGCCCCAGCTCCTCGCCGATGATGGCGAAGATGAAGTCGTTGTGGGCGTTCGGCAGGTAGTCCCACTTCGCGCGGCCCTGCCCCAGCCCGGCGCCGAACAGGCCGCCGTCGGCCAGGGCGTAGAGCGCCTGGGTCGCCTGGTAGGCCGGGCCCAGCGGGTCCGAGGTCGCCGGCGACAGGAACGCGGTGATCCGGCTCGCCCGGTAGCCGGCGGTGAGGCCGAGCAGCGCGGCGCCCACCAGGCCGCCGCCCGCGATCAGCGCGAGCAGCTTCAGCGGGGCGCCGCCGAAGTAGAGCAGGGCCAGCATCACGATGCCGACCGAGATCGTCATGCCCAGGTCGGGCTGCAGGACCAGCAGCGTGAAGATCACCAGGGTGACCGGCACGACCGGGTTCAGCGCGTGCTTCCAGCGGTGCATCACGGCCCGCCGCGCGACGAGGACGTGCGCACCCCACAGGGTCAGCGCGATCTTCACCATCTCCGACGGCTGCAGCGACACCGGCCCGAACGCGAACCACGACCGGGCACCGCCGCGGATCGCGCCGACGCCGGGGATCAGCACCGCGATCAGCGTCCCGATCCCGATAATCAGCAGCACGGGCGCCGCGGCGCGCAGCCGGCGGGGCGGCACCCGCACCCCGATGTAGAACAGCACCAGCCCCACGCCGCAGAACATGAGCTGACGGGTGAACACGGAGTACGCCGACCCGGTCGACACCGACGACGCCGACAGCACCATGACCAGGCCGAACAGGGTCAGCAGCCCGAAGACGCCGAGGACCAGGTGCAGCGAGGTGAGCGGCCGGCGCAGCCAGCGCCGTAGGCGTCGCATCCCGCCCTGGACGCCGGCCGTGACGGCCTGCCCCGCGGTGCGCTCCGGCGTGCCCGGGCTCATCGGGACAGCCCTCCGGCCGGGGCGCCGAGTCCGGCGACGGCGGCCGCGAACGCGTCGCCCCGGTGGGCGTAGTCGCGGAACTGGTCCATCGACGCGGCCGCCGGGGCCAGGAGCACGACGTCGCCGGGCCGGGCCAGCGCCGCCGCGCGGCGGACCGCGGACGGCATGGGGTCGGGGCGGGCGTCGGTTCGGGCGGGATCCGGCAGGTCGGAGGGCGCCATCCCACCATCGTGGACCGCCGCGACCTCCTCGACCGGGAGGCCGGGCGTGTGTCGGGACAGCGCCTCGACGATCGGTGCCCGGTCCGTCCCGATCACGACGATCCCGGCCAGCAGTGCCGCGTGTTCCCTGGCCAGCCTGCCCAGCTCGTCCGGCGCGACGCCCTTCAGGAGCCCGCCGACGACCCACACCGCGCGGGCGCCCGGACGCCGGGCGGCGATCGCGGCCAGCGCGGCACCGGCGGCGTGCGGGTTGGTGGCCTTGGAGTCGTCGAGGTAGACGACGCCGTCGTGCTCGCCGGCCGGGGCGCTGCGGTGCGGCCCCGGCGCGAACGCCGCCAGCGCCGTCGTGATGTGCCGGGCCGCCACGCCGTACGCGCGGGCCAGTGCCGCCGCGGCGAGCGCGTCGGTCACCCCGGGCGGTCCCGGCGGGACGACGGCGTCGGCCGCCAGGAGCTCCCCGCCGCCGAACGCCCGGTCGACGAGCGTGCCGTCGACGACCCCGAGCTGGTCCGGCCCGGGCTCGCCGAGGGTGATCCCGACGCGGCGCGGCGCGGGCGCGGCGGCGAGCAGGCGGGCGGCGACCGGGTCGTCCACCCCGCCGACCGCGACGGCTCCGGTCAGGGCCCGCGCCTTCGCCGCGGCGTACCCGTCCCGGCCGCCGTGCCAGTCCAGGTGGTCCTCGGCGACGTTCAGCACGACACCCGCCGCCGGCCGCACGGACGGCGACCAGTGCAGCTGGAAGCTGGACAGCTCGACCGCGAGCACCTCGTGCCCCGGGCCGGGCGCGCTCACCGCGCTCACCACCGGGTAGCCGATGTTCCCGCAGGCCACCGAGCGCAGCCCGGCCTCCTGCAGGATCGCGGCGAGCATCTCGGTGGTCGTCGTCTTGCCGTTGGTGCCGGTGACGACCAGCCAGGACGGCGGGGTCGCCCGCGCGGCACCGAGCCGCCACGCCAGCTCGGGCTCGCCGATGACCTCGGCGCCCACCGCGGCGGCCTCGGCGACCAGCGGGTGCTCCGGACGGCGGCCCGGCGAGGTGACGACCGTCGCGACCCCGTCGGGCAGCCCGGCGCCGGGCCACGGCTCGACGCCGTCGGGCAGGGTGTCCAGCGCGGCGGACGAGTCGTCGGAGACCAGGACGCGGGCTCCGGCGTCGCGCAGTGCGGTCGCGGCGGCCAGCCCCGAGATCCCGGCACCGGCCACCAGCACCGGACGTCCCGCGAAGCCCGCGCCCGTCACGCCGAACCCGACGCCGCGAGCCACTCGCTGTAGAAGATCCCCAGCCCCATCGCCGCACAGATCGCGGCCAGCAGCCAGAACCGGATGATGACCGTCGTCTCGGCCCAGCCGGCCAGCTCGAAGTGGTGGTGGAACGGGGCCATCCGGAACAGCCGTCGCCGGGCCGTGCGGAACACCAGGATCTGCAGCGACACCGAGAGCGCCTCGACCACGAACACGCCACCGATCACGACGAGCAGCAGCTCCGTGCGGGTGACCACGGACAGCCCCGCGAGAAGCCCGCCGAGGGCGAGCGAGCCGGTGTCGCCCATGAAGATCCGGGCGGGCGCGGCGTTCCACCACAGGAAGCCGATGCAGCCGCCCATCGCGGCCGCGGCGACCAGGCCGACGTCGAGCGGGTCGCGGACCTCGTAGCAGCCGGCCGACGCGGCGACCGCGCAGCTGTTGCGGAACTGCCAGAAGGCGATGATCACGTAGGTGCCGAGCACCATCGCCGCCGTGCCGGCGGCGAGGCCGTCGAGCCCGTCGGTGAGGTTCACCGCGTTCGACCAGGCGGCGACGATCAGGTTGCAGAGGATCACGAACCCGACGACGCCGAACGCCAGCACCGGGATGTCCCGGACGAACGACAGGCTCTCCGAGGCCGGGCTCAGGTTCCGTTCGTTGGCGAACCGGACGGCCAGGATCCCGAAGATCGTCGCAGTCAGGACCTGCCCGACGATCTTGGACGTCTTGTTCAGGCCGAGGTTGCGCTGCCTGCGGATCTTGAGGAAGTCGTCGAGGAAGCCGACCACGCCGAGCGCGGTGGTGAGGAACAGGACCAGTAGCGCCGAGGCCGTGATCGGCTCCCGGGTGAAGGCGTGCGAGCCCAGGTAGCCGACCCAGATGGCGAGCAGGATCGCGACGCCACCCATCGTCGGCGTGCCCCGCTTGGACTGGTGGCTCTGCGGACCCTCCTCGCGGATCTCCTGCCCGAAGCCCTGCTTCGCGAAGAACCGGATCAGGTACGGCGTGAGCAGGATCGACACCGCGAGCGCGAGACCCGCGGCCAGGAAGACGCCCCTCACCGGCGCACCAGCCCTTCTGCGTCGTGGCCCAGCAGGCCCGCGGCGACCCGCTCGAGACCGGCGCTGCGCGAAGCCTTGACCAGCACGACGTCGCCCGGGGCGAGCTCCGCGCGCAGCAGGTCGAGCGCGGCACCGACGTCGCCGACGTGCTCGGCGCCGTCGCCGTAGTCGGGGGCGCCGACCGCGACGACGCGTGCGACGCCGGCGTCGCGGGCCCGGCGGGTGGTGTCGGCGTGCGCCTCGGCGGCGCCGTCGCCGATCTCGGCCATCGGGCCGAGCACGGCCCACGCCCGCCGGTCGGGGCCCGCCACCGAGGCCAGTGCGGACAGCGCGGCCCGCATGGCCTCAGGGTTGGCGTTGTAGGCGTCGTTCACGACGGTGACGCCGTCGGCGCGGTCGGTGACCTCCATCCGCCAGCGCGAGGCGGGCCCGGCAGCGGACAGCGCCTCCGCGATCCCCTCCGGCGTGCCGCCCAGCTCGAGGGCGACGGCGGCCGCGGCGAGCGCGTTCGACACCTGGTGGGCGCCGACCAGCCGGAGCGACACCGGGGCCGACCCGGCCGGGGTGACCAGGCGGAACGAGGGGCGCCCCGCGTCGAGGGTCTCGTCCTCGGCACGGACGTCGGCGCAGGCCGACCGGCCGAAGGTGACGACACGCGCGGGGGTGCGGCTGCGCATGGCCAGGACCAGCTCGTCGTCGGCGTTGAGGACGGCGACGCCGCCCCGCCCGCCGGGCAGGTCCCCGGGCGGCAGCGCCTCGACGAGCTCGCCCTTCGCGGCCGCGATCCCGGCCCGGGACCCGAACTCGCCCAGGTGGGCGGAGCCGACGTTCAGCACGACGCCGATCCGGGGCGGCGCGACCGCGCACAGGGCGGCGATGTGCCCCGCGCCGCGGGCGGAGAACTCCAGCACCAGGTGCCGGGTCGCGGCGTCGGCGCGCAGCGCGGTCCACGGGGTCCCGAGCTCGTTGTTGAACGACTCCGGGGGCGCGACCGTGCGGCCCAGCGGCGCCAGCACCGCGGCCAGCAGGTCCTTGGTGGAGGTCTTGCCCGCGCTGCCGGTCACGCCGACGACGGCGAGTCCGGGCAGCGCGCCCAGGACGTGCCGGGCCAGCCTGCCCAGCGCGGCCAGCACGGCGGCGCCGTGCCCGTCGGGATCGACCGACCCCAGGTAGGTGTGCGCGTCCCGCACCTCGGCCGGGGGCGCGACCACCGCGGGGGCGTCGACCGGGCGCCCGGCCAGCACCCCGGTCGCGCCGCGGGTCACCGCCCCGGCGGCGAAGTCGTGGCCGTCGGCCCGCTCACCGGGCAGGGCCAGGAACAACGCGCCCGGGCCCGCCTTCCGCGAGTCGAACTCGACGGCGGTCACCGGGACGGCGGCCTGCTCGTCGGAGACCCCGTGCAGGGTGCCGCCGGTCACCGCCGCGACCTCGGCCAGCGTCATCTCGATCATCGCTCGATCGCCTCCACCGGCTCTGCCCGTCCTCCTGTCGTCCCAGCTGTCGTCCCGGACGTGCTCGCGCACGTCGCGGTACAGGTCGTCGCGGTCGTCGCAGTCGTCGCAGTCGTCGTCATGAGGCCGCACGGATCGCGTTCACCAGCTCGTCCGCGTCGTCGAACGGGTACTTGACCCCGTGCACCTCCTGACCGGTCTCGTGGCCCTTGCCGGCGATCACGACGGCGTCGCCGGGGCGCGCGGACCGCACGGCGTACACGATCGCGCTCCGCCGGTCCCCGATCTCGATCACGTCCCCGCGGGCGGGCTCGTGCATCGCGCCCTCCAGCATCGCCCTGCGGATCGTCGCAGGCTCCTCGCCGCGCGGGTTGTCGTCGGTGACGACGAGCGTGTCCGAGCGGATCGCGGCCGCGGCACCCATCAGCGGGCGCTTGCCGGTGTCCCGGTCGCCGCCGCAGCCGAGCACCGTGATCACGCGGGCGTGCGGGTGGATCTGGGCGCGCAGTGCGTCCAGCAGCGCGGCGACGGCGGCGGGCTTGTGCGCGTAGTCGACCACCGCGAGCCAGGGCTGCCCGGCGTCGACCCGCTGCATCCGGCCCGGCACCGACAGCCGGGCGAAGCCCTGCGCGGCGACCTCGGGCGGGATGCCGTCGGCGTCGAGGCAGGCCAGCGCCACCAGGGCGTTCGCCACGTTGTAGCGACCCGGCAGCGCCAGCGTGACGGCCTGGGCCAGTCCGCCCGGCCCGACGGCGGTGAAGGTCTGGGTGCCGTCCGGGTGGGCCACGAGATCGCGCACCGTCCAGGTCGCGTGCGGGCCGGCCGGGTCGGAGCCCACCGTCACCGCGTCCGGGCGGCGGGAGGCGAGCTGGCGGCCCCACTCGTCGTCGATGCAGACCACGCCGTGCCGGGCCGCCTCGACGCCCGCACCGCCGCCGCCGAACAGCCGGGCCTTGGCCTCGAAGTAGTCGGTCATCGTCGGGTGGAAGTCCAGGTGGTCCTGCGAGAGGTTGGTGAAGGCGCCGACCGCGAACCGCGAACCGCCGACCCGGCCCAGCGCGAGCGCGTGGCTGGAGACCTCCATCGCGACGTCGGTGACGCCGGCCTCGACCATCACCGCGAACAGCGCCTGCAGGTCGGGCGCCTCCGGCGTGGTGAAGGCGCTGGGCAGCGCCCGCGGCTCCTCGCCCGGCACCTGCACCCGGGTCCGGACGGTGCCGAGCAGCCCGGTGGACCGGCCGGCGGCGGTCAGGCCCGCCTCCAGCAGGTGCCCGACGGTCGTCTTGCCGGACGTGCCGGTGACCCCCAGCACCCGCAGCCGGGCGGTCGGCTCGCCGTAGATCGCCGCGGAGACGGGGCCGAGGACCTCCCGCGGCGCCGGGTGCACGAGCACCGGCAGCCGGGAGTGGCGGATCTCCGGACGGTCCGCGCCGTCCGCATCGGTGAGCACCGCGGCCGCTCCCCCGGCGATCGCCTGGGCGGCGAAGTCGGCGCCGTGCGCGCGGGCACCGGGCAGCGCGGCGAACAGGTCGCCCGGACGCACCGAGCCCGCCCGCAGGGTGGCGCCGGTGACGACGTGCGGTCCCGCGGCGGCGTCGAGCAGCGGGCCGGGACCGGTCCCCGCGGTGCGCGGGTTCAGCTCGGCTCCGGCGAGCCGTCCGAGCAGGGCGACGTCGACCGGGCGGACCGTCTCCGGCCGGTCGGGCAGCTGGTCACGGGTCACCGGCCGGGCTCCACCCTCGGCACGGGGGGCGTACGCAGCGTGGACGTCGGGCACAGCGCGGGAGGTTACCGACCGGCGGCAACCGGCCCTGCGGCCGGTTCCGGCTCGGAGGACCGCTCGCGGGCGTCGTCACGACGGGCGGTGGGACCCGCGTCACCGTACGGCCGTACGACGACACCGATGCCGCCATCCGGCGCAGGCGCACGGCCGGTGAGCGGGCCGTCACGGGCAGCCCGGACCGCGACCGGCGTGCCCCGTACGGGTGAGCGGCACCGGGGACCGCCCGACGCACACCGGCGGCCCCCGGCCGTGTCACTTGATCTGCAGCGTCTGGACCGGCGGCGGGGTCGTCCGGACCGGGATCCCGTCCCGCTGTGCCAGGTAGGACGCGATGTCGTGGAACAGCGGCGCCGCGCTGGTCCCGGCCTTCGGCGCGTCCAGCATGATCCCGATCACGAACCGCGGGTCCTGCGCCGGGAGCATCCCGGCGAAGGTGATCCAGTACTGGGACCGCGAGTAGGCGCCGGTCTCCGGGTCGACCTGCTGGGCGGTACCGGTCTTGCCGGCCACCTCGTAGCCGGGGACGGCGGCGGCCGGGCCGGTCCCGGCCTGGCCGCGCTCGTTCTGGGTGACGGCGGTGAGCATCGTCCGCAGCGTCTGCGCGGTCTGCGGCGACATCACCTCGACCGGCGCAGCCGCCTCTGCCGGGACCCGCACGCCGTCCGGGCCGGTGGTCGAGGCGACGACCCGCGGCGGGATGCGGACGCCGTCGTTCGCGATCGCCTGGTACATCCCGGCCATCTGGAGCACGGTCATCGACAGGCCCTGCCCGATCGGCAGGTTGCCGAACGTCGACCCGGACCAGGTCGCCCGCGGCGGGACGACGCCGGCGCTCTCGCCGGGCAGCCCGATCCCGGTCCGCTGGCCGACGCCCATCCGCCCGAGCATGTCGGAGAACGCGTCCGGGCCGACCTTCTGCGCGGTCATCAGGGTCCCGACGTTCGACGACTTCGCCAGCACCCCGGTGAGGGTGTAGCGGTCGAGACCGTGTGCCCAGGCGTCCTTGATCGTCCGGTCGGCGAACTCGATGCTGCCGGGGACCTCGAGCACGTCCTCCGGCTTCACGACGCCGGCCTGCAGCGCCGCCGCCATCGTCACGACCTTGTTGACCGAGCCCGGCTCGAACGGCGTCGTGACGGCCTTGTTCCCGAGCGACTTCGGGTCCGAGGTGAGCAGCTGCGCCGGGTCGAAGGAGGTGTTGTCCGCCAGCGCCCGCACCTCCCCGGTCTCCCGGTCGAGCACGACGGCGGAGCCGCTGCGGGCGCCGGAGTTCGCGGCGTACTCCGACAGCATCCGCTGCACCTGGTGCTGCAGGTCCGAGTCGATCGTCAGCTGGACGTCCGACCCGGACACCGCGGGCTGCTCGGACCGCACGCTGCCCGGGATGACGGTGCGGCTGCCCTCCGCGGTGTCGGCGACCTGGAACCCGTCCTGGCCGGCGAGCAGGCCGTCGTCGGAGGACTCCAGCCCGATGCGGCCGACCAGCTTCTGGGCGTCGGCGCTCCAGGTGGCGGCGCCGATGATGTTCGACGCGAGCGTCCCGCCCGGGTACTGGCGTGCCTCACGGCCCTCCTCGGCGATCTCCGGGAACTTCTCCCGCAGGTCCCGCGCCGGGGCCGGGTCGACCGCCGTCGCCATGACGACGTACCCGCGGTCGGTGTTCAGCGCACGCTCGAGCTCCGCCGGGTCGCCCTTCGTGACGGCGGCGACGGCCGTGGCCATCGCGTGCTTGTAGGCGACCGCCTCGGCGCCCTTCGTCTTGTCGATCAGCCGGGGGTTGGTGACCAGCGCCTTCGACTCGGTCGAGAAGGCGAGGACGTTGCCGTCCTTGTCGGTGATCGCGCCGCGCTCCGCGGGGATGGTGATCCGGCTGGCGCGCTGCTTCTCGGCGTCCGCGGTGAGCGTGCCGGCCTGCACCGTCTGCACGAACACGAGCTTCGTGCCCGCGACGAGCAACAGCGCCGCCAGCAGCACCCAGGCCAGACGCAGCCGGAAGCGCGGGTCGTCGGCCGCGGAGCGCCGTCGCCGGGGGCCGCCGGACCGCGGCGGGCCCCCGCCGGGCCGCCGGGGGCGGGGCGGGGCGTAGGCCATCAGTCCCGGCCCGCGGCCCGGGTGTCGGCGGGGACCTCGCGCTCGGCGCCCTCGGGCGCGGCGCCGTCCGGCCCCTGCTGCCCGTCCTGCGGCGCGTCCGCGGCCGGGGCGTCCGCCCGGGCCCCGGCCGCCGCGGCGGCGTCACCGCCGTCGGCCTCCGGGTCCGAGGTGGTGCCCTGCGGTGCGGCCGGCGCGGCGGGCTGCGGCGCATCGGGTGCGGGCGGCGGGGCCGCAGCGACCGCGGCCTGCGGCTCCCCGACGACGTCGACCCGCCCGTCCGGCGCGACGACCAGCCGGGCCGGGTCGGAGACCGGCACCATGCCCTGGGCCGCGGCGCGCTGCGCCAGCGAGGCCGGGCTCTCCAGCACCGAGACCTCCTTGCGGAGGGCCTCGGACTGCTCGGTCAGGCCGCCGGTGCGCTGGCGGGCCTCCTGCAGCGCGTAGGAGTCGGCGGCCGCGGCGGTCGACAGCCACAGCGTCGCGATCAGCCCGACGGCGAGCAGCACCATCACGACCAGCACGAACTTCGCGCGACCGGTGTTCTCCCGTGCCGCGCTGCGCCGGCGCTGGTCCTGGGCCCGCCGGGCGTCGCCCGGCCCCCGCTGCGCCGGGATCCGCGGCGGGGCAGCCGTCCGGCGGGTCTGCGGACGCGGCCGGCCACCGCCCGGGGTACCCGGGCGCTCGATGACGGGTGTGCTCATCGGGATTCCTGCCTCTCCGCCGTGCTGGTCGTGCCGGTCATCCGCGTTCGCCGCCGTCGGGTCCGGGCCCGGTGGCGCCCCCGGTCCGCTCGGCCGCACGCAGCCGCACCGGGGCGGCCCGCGGATTGCGTTCGATCTCGTCGTCGGACGCCGTCTCGGCGCCCCGGGTCAGCAGCCGGAACTCCGGCTCGTGCCCGGGCAGCTCGACCGGGAGGTCGAGCGGGGTCCGCGAGCGGGTGCGCTCGGCGAGGGCGCGCTTGGTGATCCGGTCCTCCAGCGAGTGGTACGACAGGACGACGATCCGGCCGCCCGGGGCGAGTGCGTCGAACGCCGCGGGCAACGCGTCCCGCAGGACGTCCAGCTCGGCGTTGACCTCGATGCGCAGCGCCTGGAACGTCCGCTTGGCCGGGTGCCCGCCGGTGCGGCGGGACGCGGCCGGGACGACCCCGTAGAGCAGCTCGACGAGCTCGGCGCTGCGGGTGAAAGGCCGCTTCTCCCGGTTCCGGACGATCGCGTTCGCGATCGGGCCGGCGAAGCGCTCCTCGCCGTACTCGCGCAGGATCCGGCGTAGCTGGGGCGCGGTGTAGGTGTTGAGCACGTCGGCGGCGGTCGGCCCAGTGGTCGGGTCCATCCGCATGTCGAGATCCGCGTCGCGGGAGTAGGAGAAGCCGCGCTCGACCTCGTCGAGCTGCAGCGAGGAGACGCCGAGGTCGAAGAGGATCGCGTCGGCCGGCCCCACGCCCGTCTCGTCGAGGGCCTCGCCGATCCGGTCGTAGACGGCGTGCACCGGGCGCAGCCGGTCGGCGTACGCGGTGAGCCGGCGACCGGCCAGGTCCAGGGCCTGCGGGTCGCGGTCGAGCCCGACGACGGTCAGCTGCGGGTGTGTGGCGAGCAGGGCGGCGGCGTGGCCGCCCATGCCGAGGGTGGCGTCGACGTAGACGGCGGGCCGGTCCGCGATCGCCGGGGCGAGCAGCGCGGAGACGCGCTCCAGGAGGACGGGGGTGTGCCGCTCGGCGGGTGACGGGTCCGGCCCGGTGCTGTCCACGTCCACCCCCCGGTGCCGTCGTCCGTCCCCGTGGTCCGTGCTCCCGGCCCCGCGCCGCCGGCGTGGTCCCGGATCCGGTCCCGGCCCCTCGCGGGGCCGGAACCGGTCGATCCTGTACGTAGGTCGTGCCACGTCGCCGGTTCCCACAACCGGTCCCGCCGCACTCCCGGTGACGCGGGCGTCGCCGCCCCACCCGAACTCCCCAGTCGGGGTGGGGATCCGGCGCCGCCCCCACCCGGGGACCGTGCCGTCCGGACCTGGCACCGGGGAAGGTGTGCCAGGGCCGGGCGATCACGGCACCCGGGTCGGGACGGCGACGGTGCTGCCGCCCGTGTCGTTCCTGTGCCGCTCGTCCTCCCACCCGCCAGCGGGAGTCAGAACAGCCCGGGCAGAACCTCGTCCTGGGCCTTGGCGAACTCGTCCTCGTGTCGCTCCTGGTACTCCTGCCAGGCCTGCGCGTCCCAGATCTCGGCACGCGTGAACGCGCCGATCACCACGCAGTCCTTGGACAGTCCGGCGTACCGGCGGAGCTCGGACGTGATCGCGATCCGGCCCTGGCCGTCGGGGTTCTGCTCGTCGGTGCCCGAGAAGAGGTTGCGCTGGAACACCCGCGCCGACTCGTTCGTCAGCGGGGCCGCGGCGACCTTGCGCGCCATCTCGGTGAAGGCGTCACGGGTGAACACGTAGAGGCAGTGGTCCTGCCCTTTCGTGATCATGCAACCGCCTCGCAACTCGTCGCGGAATTTGGCCGGCAGCGTGAGCCGCCCCTTGTCGTCCAGCTTCGGGGAATAGGTGCCGAGGAACACCGACCCCACCTCCACCTGGGGCACCTGTTCGCCCCAGCGATCACCACAGTACCCCACAACCACCCACCGTCAACCCGAGCAGGGTCCGGTCTCCGGGGTTCATCCGGTGTTTCCGCAGGTGACAGGCGGTGGGGAGTCGTGGGGAGCGGCGCGGCGCCACCCGGTAGCGGGACGTCCGGGGCCCAGATCCGGCCCGATCACCCCCCTTCTCCCCCACCGGACGTCATCGCAGGTCAGAGCGCGATTCGGCCGGATCGGGGCACGAGTGGTGGGAAGAGGTGGGGGCGACGTGGGGGGCGCCGTGGGGGGCGTCGTGGGGGATCCGGTGGGGGGAGGTGGGGGCAGCCGGTCCGACCGCCCCGCACCCCACTCCGTCCCGCCCCACACCCCGCCGTCGTGCGGCCCCGCCGTCCCGCGGCCCCGCCGTCGTGCGGCCCCGCACCCCGCCGCACCCCGCGACGTTCTGCCGCACTCCGCGACGTCCTGCTGCACCCCTCTGCCCCGCGCCGCGCCACCACACCCGCCGCACCCGCCGCACCCCGCGACGTTCTGCCGCACCCCCCGGCAGCGCGCAGCACCCCACGCAACGGGTGCCTCGGACCGCCGGTGGGTGCGCCGAGCCGTCGAGGGGTGCGGCGGCGGGCGGCGGAGGGTGGCCGGCACCGGAGGGCGGCCGGCACCGGAGCCTGTGCATGCCCCGGTTCGCGGCGGGATGGCGCGGCCCTCCCCGGTGGCCGCACCCCATTGCCGTGCGCCGCACCCCATTGCCGTGCGCCGCACCCGTTGCACGGGGTGCGCGGCGTCGGCACGCGGTGCGCGGAACCGGCGCGGGGTGCACCGAACCGGCACGCGGTGCGCGGAGCCGGCGCTCGGTGCGCCGAGTCGGCACGGGTGCGCCGAATCGGCGCGCGGTGCAGGGAACCGGCGCGGGGCGCGCCGAGCCGGAACGGGGCGCGCCGAGCCGGTTGGGGGGCGCCGAGCCGGTCGGGGGGCGCCGAGCCGGTCAGGGGGCGTCGGTCGACCGAGGGGCACCGAGCCGGCGAGGGGCGTCGAGCGGACACGGGGTGTGCCGATTCCTGCGTGGCCGGCGACGGGCGCCGCCGATGCGCTCGCGGCCGTCGGGGTGGTGGCGTCGCCCCGGCCCGTGCCCGCCCCGCGTCGACGCGCCCCGCGACGACCCTCCGTGGCCCGGCGAGCACCGCCCGTGGCGGTCCGCGGTCCCCGGCGCGCCCGGTTTCCGGGCCCGTGTCCGGCCGGGTGCGACGATCGGTACGACCGTCCGGAGCAACGGTCGTCCGCCGGGAGCGGTACCCGTCCCCCTGCGTGCGAGGTTTGACAGACTGGACCCGCCCGCGTCGCCACCCGAGGAGGCCCGTTGTCGTCGAGCGCACCCTCTGCGCCGTCCGTGCCGTCCCCGCCGTCCGGTGTGTCCGGGCGTCATCCGGACTCGACCGGCGCGACCCCCGGGTACGCCGCCGAACCGATGGACGCGGGGGCCGTCGCCGAGGTCGCGGGCCGGATCGCCGCCGCGGTCCAGAGGGTGATCGTCGGCAAGCCGGACGCGGTCCGTCTCGCGCTGGTCGCCATGCTGTCCGAGGGGCACCTCCTGGTGGAGGACGTCCCGGGCGTCGGCAAGACCTCGCTCGCCAAGGCGCTCGCCCGCTCGGTCGACGGCGCCGTGAGCCGGGTGCAGTTCACCCCGGACCTGCTGCCCGGTGACATCACCGGCACCTCGGTCTACAACCGGCAGACCGCCGAGTTCGAGTTCCGCGCCGGACCGGTGTTCGCCAACCTCGTGATCGCCGACGAGATCAACCGGGCGTCGCCGAAGACGCAGTCCGCGCTCCTGGAGTGCATGGCCGAGCACCAGGTGACCGTCGACGGCGGCACCTATCCCCTCGGGGACCCGTTCATGGTCGTCGCGACCCAGAACCCGGTCGAGATGGACGGCACCTACCCGCTGCCGGAGGCGCAGCGGGACCGTTTCACGATCCGGATCTCGGTCGGCTACCCGGACCCGGCGGCCGAGCTGGCGATGCTCGACGAGCACGGCGCCGCCGAGCCGCTGGACCGCATGCGCCCCGTCACCGACCTGCGCACGATCCGCTCGATGATCGCCGCGACCCGGGCCCTGCACACGGCCGCCGAGGTGCGCCGGTACTGCGTCGAGATCGTCGGCGCGACCCGCCGGCTCAGCGAGGTCCGGCTCGGCGCCTCCCCGCGCGCGACGCTGCACCTGCTCCGTGCCGCGCGGGCGTGGGCGGTCACCGCCGGGCGCGGCTACGTGATCCCGGACGACGTCCAGGCCGTCGCGGTCCCCGTCCTGGCGCACCGCCTGCTCCTCGGGCCGGAGGGTGTCGCCGCCCGCCGTTCGACCGCCGATCTCGTGCGCGGCGCCGTCGGCCGGGTCGCGGTGCCGTCCCCGCCGCGGGGCTGACGTGACCGCACCGGACCCCCGTCGGGACGGCCCACCGGCCCGGCCCGCCACGGGTGGCGCCGGACCCACCGACACCGGGCGGTCCTCCGCCCCGTCCGCACCCACCGCGGCCCCGCGCACGGAGCGGCGGGCCGGCCTGACCGTCCGCGGCCGTTGTCTGCTGGCGGGTGGCCTCGCGATGGTCGTGTCCGCCGTCGTCCTCGACGAGCGGGATCTCGTCCGGGTCGGGGCGTTCGTCGTGCTGCTCCCGCTGCTGGCGCTGGTGGTCGCGCTCCGGTCGCGCCGCACGCTGCAGGTGGAGCGGTCACTGGAACCGGTCCGGATCGAGGCCGGTGCCTCGGGCACGGCGCTGCTGCGCATCGCGGGCGGCGCGCTGCTCGGCTCGCTCCGCATCGCCGACCACGTGCCCGACGCGGCCGGGCCGTCCGACCGCTACCCGCCCCGGTTCACCGTCCACCGTCTCGGCCGCCGGGGAGCCCGGGTCGGCTACCCGCTCCGTCCGGCGGTCCGTGGCGCCTACCGGATCGGCCCGCTGCGCGGGCGCGGCACCGACCCGCTCGGCCTGGCCGAGTTCCGGCACGACCTGCTCGCCGCCGACCGCTGGCTGGTACTCCCCCGGGTCACGCCGCTGACCGGGCGTCCGCCGCTCGCCTCGACCGCGGTCGGCCGGGGCGCCGAGGGCGGCAGCCGTCCCGGCACCGGCAACCCGGACGTCCTCATCCGCCCGTACCGCCAGGGCGACGAGATGCGTCGCGTGCACTGGCGCTCCAGCGCGCGACGCGACGAGCTGATGGTCCGGCTCGACGACCGTCCCGACCCCTCCGGGGTGACGCTGCTGCTCGACCGGCGGGACGCCGCGCACCGCGGTCACGGCGCCGCGTCCAGCCTGGAGTGGGCGGTGGAGTTCACCGCCAGCGTCGCGGTGCACCTGGTGCGTCGCGGTGAGGCCGTCACCCTGGTCGACGAGTCCGGCGACCCCCTCGACGACGGCGGGCCGGTCCCGACCGGTGAGGAGGACCAGGTGCCCCAGCGGCTCGAGTCCCTCGCGGTGCTGCGCCCGTCCGCGACGGCCGCGCTCGGTGGGACCGGTGAGCCCGCGGCGGGCACCGTGACCTCGGACGGCGTGCTCGCCGTCCTCGGCTCCACCGGTCCCCGGGACGTGACGGCGCTGACGGCCGCCTGGCCGCGGGGCGGGCACGCGATCCTGCTCGACGTCGACGGGTGGGGTTCCGGCACCGGTACCGGTCGCGCGGCGACCGCGGCCGGGGCGCTGCGTCAGGCCGGCTGGCAGGCGACCGTCGTGCCCGCGGGGGTCACCGTGCAGCGGGCCTGGGCCGACGCGTGCGGCGAACCCGCTGCGCCGGCGGGAGCCCTCCGGTGAGCGCGCTGGCGACAGCACCGCCGACGGCGGCCACCCCGGCGTCGGGTGGTCCGCCCGGCCCCCTGGGCTGGACCGCGCTGCTCGCGCCGCTCGCCTCCGGTCTCGCCGTCCTGCTGGCCGGTTCGGCGACCGGCGCGGTCGTGCAGGGCGCCGCCTGGGTGTGGCACGCGCTGGTCGCGGTGGCGGTCGTCGTCGTGACCGGGGCGGTGCTGGTGCGGGTCCGGCCGTGGCTCGCCGCGCCGGGCCAGCTGGTCGCCCTCGCGCTGCTGGCCACCGGCTGGTTCACCGGCAGTGGCGTGGCCGTCGTCCTGCCGGGACCGGACGCGCTCGCCGAGCTCGGCGCACTGCTCGGCGGCGCCGGGCAGCAGATCGACACGGGCGTCCCGCCGGTCGCCGCGACGCCGGAGATCCTGCTGCTGGTCACGCTCGGCTTCGGCACGCTCGCCATCGCCGTGTTCGGGCTCGCCGTGACCGTCGCGGCGCCCGCCGCGGCCGGGGTGCCGCTGCTCGTGGTGTTCGCGGTGCCGACGGCGTTGCAGTCCGACCTGCTGCCGTGGTGGTCGCTGGTGGCGGCCGGGGCCGGGTTCGTGCTGCTCCTGCTGCGCCCGGAGCGGCTGCGGCAGGCACCGGGCGGGATCGCGGTCGTCGCGGTCGCCGTCGTCGGCGCGCTCCTGGTCGGCACCGCCGCGACCGCCGTCGGCACCGCGGGCCGGTTCGACGCGACCGGCGGCGCCGGTGGCGGCGCGGACGGCTCGATCGGGTTGAACCCCTTCACCTCGCTGCGCGGCCAGCTGACCCGCAGCGAGCCGCGGGAGCTGTTCCGCGTGCAGGGCCTGCAGCGGGCGAGCTACCTGCGCGCCCTGACGTTGCAGACCTACGTGCCCCAGGAGGGCTGGACGGCGGAGCGGCCCGCACCGGGTGTCCCGCTGAGCGGGCAGCTGCCGCCGTCGACGTCGGGGCCCGCTGCCGAGCAGACCGTGCAGGTGGACAACCTCGGTTTCCGCGACTACTGGCTGCCGGTGTTCGGCGACCCGACGGCGGTCGAGGTCGCCTCGGACAGCTGGGCATACGACGCGGCCGGCGGCATCGCCTACAGCGAACGCCCCCGCGAGGAGGACGGCTGGTCGCAGGCCATGCGTCTGCCCGAGCCGTCCGCGGAGCAGCTGCGCGGAGCGGGCGGGCCGGTCACCGTGGACCGTTCGTACCTGGACACCACCGGCGTCGACCCGCGGGTGGCGCAGATCGCGCAGGACGTCACCGCCGGCGAGGCCACCCCGTTCGACCGGGCGATGGCGATCGAGAACCACTTCACCGGCCCCGGCTCGCCCTTCACCTACAGCCTGTCGACGGCGCCCGGCGGCGGCGGGGACGCGCTCGTCGACTTCCTCACCCGCGGCCGGACCGGCTACTGCGAGCAGTACGCGTCCGCCATGGCCGTGATGCTGCGGGCCGTCGACGTCCCGGCCCGGGTCGCGGTCGGGTTCACCGCGGGCGACGACGGCCCGGACGGCCGCACGATCACCACCGAGGACGCGCACGCCTGGGTCGAGGCGTGGTTCCCCGGCTACGGCTGGATGACGTTCGACCCGACCCCGCTCGCCGACGGCCGCACCATCGACCCCGGTTACGTCCAGCAGGCCCGCGAGCAGGACGGCGGCACCCCCGCCCAGGAGCAGCCGCCGGCCCCGGAGCCGACCGCCGCTCCCCCGCCCCCGGCGGGCGGGGACGAGGCCACGCCGGAACCGCCGCCCCCGGCCGAGGACGGCCAGGAACCCGGTCCGGTTGCCGGGACCTGGTGGCTCCCGGTGCTCGTGGGCGCCCTGGCCCTCGCCGGGCTGGTGCTGCTGGCGTTGTTCCCGGGGTTCTGGCGCCGCCGTCAGTACGCGCGCCGGGCCGGCATCGCGCGCGCCGGGGGCCCGGGCGCCGCGACCGCCGCCTGGGACGAGGTGCTCGCCGCGTCCCGCGACCACGGCGTGCCGGTCCCGCCCGGCGACACGGTGCGGGCCGCAGCGGACCGGATCACCGAGCGGCACGGCCTGACCGACCGGGCGGCGGAGGCGCTGCAGCAGCTCGTCCGCAGCGTGGAGGCCAGCTGGTACGGGGCGATGCCCCCGGAGCCGGACGTCCTCGACGGCCTGGTCGACGAGGTGCGGACGGCGATCGCCACCGGTGCCCCGTCCCTGCGGGCGCGGATACTGCCGGCGTCGGTGGTGCCGGAGTCCGTGCGGCGCACCCGGAACGGCGACATGGGCGACGACGACGGTGGGACCGGCGTGGACGACACCTCCCCCGTCGCCGGTACCTCGCCCGGCGACGAGCCCGCGGACGCGCCTCGACGCTGACCGCCACGCCGTACACCGGAGCGCACACGACGGCGGGGCGGGACACCGTGGTGTCCCGCCCCGCCGTGGGTTCGTGTCGCGGCCGTGTGGCCGCCGGAGTCACTCCTGTTCGAAGCGGCGCCGGAAGCGCTCCTCCATCCGGTCGGTGAAGCCACCGTTCTCCCCACCGGGCTTGTCCTTCGGCGGGGTCGCGTCGCCCTCGGCCGCTTCGGCGTCGTTACCGCCGCGCGCGCCGATCGAGGTCACCGCGAGGAGGGCTCCGCCGAGCATCGCCAGGAACCCGACGACGCTGAGCACCGGGATGTCGCCCAGGTACAGCACCTGGAACGGGATCCCGGCCACGAGCAGGACGAGACCCACGACGAAGAGGACGGCCCCCTGGATCCGGCGCCGACGAGCCGGCTTGCTCATCCGGCTGCCACTCACCGACGAGGCGAATTTCGGGTCCTCCTGGTAGAGGGCCCGTTCGATCTGTTCGAGCAGGCGCTGCTCGTGCTCGGAGAGCGGCATGCCTTCACCTCCGGCACACGAAATCGGACGGTAGGCCGAATCGACCCGGGCTTCCCTGCCCCGATCGGAACGACGGGCGCCCCACCTGGGCGTCTGGGTCCAAGAGTACGAGGCGAATCGTGCGGCGACCACCCGGACCGGCCAACCCGCACGGCTGATCGTCGAGCGGACGGCGTGGCGCGGCGTGTCGCCGATCACGTTCGGCGGGTCGGAGCAACCCGATCGGCCGTGGAACCGCAGGTGAACGCCCGACGGACGACGACGGACGGTCGCCGCACGGCGACCTCACGGAGAGGTCGGCATCACGCCTCAGAACCGCCGGGCGAGCAGATGCAACCGCGGAGCGACCTCACCCAGTGCCGGCACCGCCGACGCCAGAGCGTCCAGTTCGTCCCGCTCGTCCCGTCCGGCCGGTTCACCGTCCGGGCCGGGACCGGGGAGCCACGCCTCGAGGGTGCCGTCCCCCTGGAGCGCCTCGACCTCCAGCCGGCCGGTGGCGGACGCGAGCTCGCGCAGCTGCCCGGCGTCGAACCGGCGCAGCAGGCGGTCGTCCGGGCCGCTGCGGCCGTCCGGGTCGGTGAGGACCGCACGGGCCTCGGCCAGCCGCCCGGTGGTGATCCGGCCGACGAAGGCCCCGTAGCGGCCGACGGTCAGCACCGAGACCGCACCGCCGGGCGCGGCCGCGGACGCCAGCGCCGTCAGGACGCGGCCCGGCTCGTCGACGACCTCGAGCAGGCCGTGGCCGAGCACGAGGTCGGCGCCGTCGGCGGGGGCCACGTCGGCGAGGGTGTCCACGTCGCCGTGCACCGGGGTGATCCGGTCGGTGACGCCGGCCTCGTCCGCGCGGCGGGCCAGGGTGGCCAGGGCGTTCGGGCTGGTGTCGACGACCGTCACCGCGCATCCGGTGACGGCCAGGGGGACCGCCCAGGTCCCGCTGCCACCACCGACGTCCAGCACCCGCGGGGCGCTGCCGGTCCCGCGGCGGACCCGCTCGATCTCCCTGTCCAGCACGCGGGTCACGGCCGCACCGCGCGCTGCTCCGGCCTGCTCACGTGTCGGCGATCCCACGCCCGCAGCCTAGTGCTCCCCCTCCGTGGCACCACCGGCCACGCCGGACCGGCGCACCGGTGTGGACCGGTGCCACTCCGCGGGACACGGCCGCGGGACCGCCCTGTAGGTTGGAGGTGTGCAGGTCGTCGCCACGCTCAGTCTCAAGGGCGGCGTCGGGAAGACCACGGTCGCACTCGGTCTCGCCGGCGCGGCCCAGCGGCACGGTGTGTCCACCCTCGTGGTCGATCTCGACCCGCAGGCCAACGCCACCACCGCCCTGGACCCGGAGCCGACCACCGCGACGGTCGCCGACGTCCTCGACGAGCCGCGCCGCGCGGTCGTCGAGCGTGCGATCGCGCCGTCGGCGTGGGGCGAGGGTCTCGACGTCCTGGTCGGCGCCGAGCAGACCGAGCGGCACAACCATCCCGATCCCGGTGCGGCACAGCTGCACCGGCTGGACCGTGCGCTGCAGCGGCTGGCCGGGGACCTGCTGTCCGACGACGGCGAGGGACTGGTCGAGGAGCGCTACCGGCTGGTGATCGTGGACTGCCCGCCGTCGCTGGGACAGCTCACGCGCAGCGCGCTGTCCGCCTCCGACCGGGCCATCCTGGTGACCGACCCGACGATGTTCTCGGTGTCCGGCGTCCAGCGGGCCTTCGACGCGGTGCAGACCGAGCGGGAACGCTCCAACGACCGGCTCCAGCCGCTGGGCGTCCTGGTGAACCGGGTACGGCCCCGCAACACCGAGCACGAGTTCCGGATCTCCGAGCTGCGCGAGCTGTTCGGCCCCCTGGTGTTCAACAGCGTCCTTCCCGACCGCTCGGCGGTGCAACAGGCGCAGGGCGCCTGCCTGCCGATCCAGGCCTGGGACACCCCCGGGGCCCGCGAGATCTCCGCGGTGTTCAGCTCCCTGCTGGGACGGGTGCTGCGCAGCGCCTCCCGGGACCGCCCGGCCGCCTCGGCCTGATCCTCACCGGGGCAGCAGCAGCTGCACCCGGGCGACGAACTGTTCGGCCTGCCGCAGCAGGTCGTCGGCGGCGCGGCGGTCCACCAGACGGTCGATGCCCGCCTCGGCCGCGGTCCGGGTCCGCGAGCAGGACGCGAAGAACGACGCCCACTCCCCCAGCTCCGGTGCGACCTCCGCGAGCAGCCCCCAGACGTCCCGCGGGGCGCCGCGGCGCGGCCGCGGACGGGCCCGCATCGCCAGCACCGCGGCGCCCGCCCGGAGCGCCGCCAGGTAGGCGGCGGGATAGCGGCGCACCGGCTCGGGCTCGTGGTGGGCCTGCGCCAGCTGGTCGGCCGCCTGCCGGAGCCGTGCCAGCGCATCACGCGACGGCGGGACCGGACCGCGGCGCGGTGCGGCGCGGCGACCGCCACCGCGCCGTACACCACCGTGCCCTCCGGGAGCCGCCGGAGCAGCAGCCGGCACCGGGGCCTGCGCCGACGGCGCAGGCGGCACAGCCGGCACAGCCGGAGCCGTCCCTGTCCGTGTGCACGGCGCCGCCACTCCTCGTGCGGGGGCGGCCGCCTGCGCACCGGCCCGGCACACCCCGCGGACACCCTGCCCCGCCGCACCCCCGGACCGCGGGGGCCGGGGCTCCGGCAGCTGCAGGTCGAGTTCCATCGTCCCGCTCCTCATACGCACCTCCCGCGTTCAGTCGTTCAGCTTCACGAGGTCCCAGACCCCGGGACCGGCACGCATCCGCAGCACCACCTCGCGGGGCGGTTCGTGCGGCTCCTCCACCGAGCGGGCGAGCACCCGCCAGCAGCTCAGCCGGTCCCCGCCGACCGGCATCGGCGACGGGAACGGCCACGGCGACTCCTCGATCCACTGGTCCCGGACGCCGGTGACCAGGAACCGCTCACCCCGCCGGGACGGCCGTCGCTGGAACTCGACCGGCTCACCGTTCTGCCAGCGCACGTCGATGGCCGCCGGCTGCCGCCCCCGGAACAGTCGCGAGAAGCCGCCCACACCACCACGCCCCTTCCCGGTCGGCGGGCCTCGGCTCCCGCTCCCCGGACTCGGTCCCCGGGTCGTCCGGCGGCGGGGCGCTTCCCCCACCCCGCGCCGGACGCCCGGGCGTCGAACGCGTGTTCGACGCCGTCCAGTAGAACGCGTGTTCGATCCGGCGTCAAGTCGGCCGCCGGGCGTCCGGCACCACGGACGGGTGGTGCGGGGCACCGGCCGGACCGGTCCCGGGCGGCCCGCCCGGCACGGGGCATCCGGCGCAGGTCCCGCGGGCCCCGTGCCGCCGGCCCCGCACTCCGGGCCCGCACACCCGGCCGGGTCGTGATGTGATGGGGACATGCAGTCCGACACCCGCAGCGCCGCGCGCACCCGCCGCCGCGCCGGGCGGTGGGGACCGTGACCGCGGCACCGGCCCGCCCCCGTCTGGTCGGGCTCTCCCGCGGTGACTTCGCCGACCGGCTGGCCGAGGCGATCGACGTCTACGTGACCGCCATGGGGTACCCGCGTTCCACGGCCCGGCAGCGCCGGTCGCTGTGGCTGGAGCACTCCTACCGGCCCGGCTGGCACGCCGTCGGCTGGCTGGACGAGCGGAACCGCCTGACCGGCATCGGCTACGGCTACCGGGGCGGCCCCGGGCAGTGGTGGTTCGAGGAGGTCCGGCGCGGGCTGCGGTCCCGCCGCGGGGACCCGGACGCCGTCGGCCCCGAGTGGCTGACCGACTACTTCGAGCTCACCGAGCTCCACGTGCACCCGCAGGCCCAGGGCGGCGGGATCGGCGAGCAGCTGCTGCACGCGCTCGCCCGCGACGCCGGCCGCGCCCGGATGCTGCTCTCCACCCCCGAGTACGGCCGGGACGCACCCGGGCGGGCCTGGCGGCTGTACCGGCGCGCGGGCTTCCGCGACGTCCTGCGCGAGCACCTGTTCACCGGCGACCCGCGGCCGTTCGCGGTCCTCGGCCGGGAGCTCCCGCTGCTGTCACCCGGCCCCGGGAGAGATCACCCGACACACCCGGCGTGACACCGGGACCGTCGGTGCCGGGTGGCACGATGACCCGCATGCCGTTCCCCACCACCGCCGCCGTCCCGCGCCGCCGTACCCGGGGCCGGTCGAAGGCCGCGGTGCTGCTCGTGGTGCTCGCCCTGATCACGCTGACGGGCTGCACCCGGGTCCAGGTCGCGATGGCGGTCCAGCCCGACGACACGGTCGACGGCACCGTCGTGGTCGCGACCCCGGACGGCGCTCCCGACGGCGACGGCCCGACGATGACGGTGCCGCCGGAGCTCGAGGGCCGGGTCGACGTGTCGGCCTACGACCAGGACGGCTACGTCGGCTCGCAGGCGTCGTTCACCGACCTCACCTTCGCCGAGGTCTCCGAGCTCAACGCGCTCGGCGGCAACGCGGGCGGCCGGGCGAACGTGGAGATGCGCCGGGTCGGCGAACGGATCGCGGTGCAGGGCCGCGCCGACCTGACGACGATGCCGGTGGACCGTTCCGACGTGCGGCTCGCGATGAGCTTCCCCGGCGAGGTTGTCGAGAGCGACGGCGATGCCGACGGCAGCACCGTCACCTGGAACTTCGCCCCGGGCGAGGTCTCCCAGCTCAACGCCTCGGTCGTCTCGACCGACCCGAACGCGCCGTCGGTACTGGGCTGGTCGCTGCTGCTGGCCGGGCTGGTCGTGGTCGCCGCCGGGGCGGCCGTCCTGCTCGCCCGGCGCGACCGGAACCCTGCGATCCGCCGCTAGGACACGCACGCGTGCCCGGCACGTCCGTCGCGGTCGGGACGGACGTACCGGGCACGTGGTCGCCTCGGGCAGCTGCCTCAGACGGGCAGCACGGCCTCGCTCTCGGCGCGGTCGGCGCCGGCGGGCTGCGCGGCCAGGCCGAGCCGCTCGACGAGCTCGGTCGTCGCCGTCGACCGGTTCAGCGAGTAGAAGTGGATCCCGGAGACCCCCTCGGCGATCAGCCGCTCGCAGAGCTCGCCGGTCACCTCCATGCCCGCCTCCCGGAACGCCTTCGCGTCGCCGGAGTACTTCGAGAGGCGCTCCACGAGCGCCTCCGGCAGCGGCGAGCCGGACAGCTCCGGCCCCTTGTGGAAGGTCTTCTCGGAGGTCAGCGGCATGATCCCGGGGATGATCGGCTGGTCGAACCCGGCCGCGGCGACCCGGTCGCGCAGCCGCAGGAAGCCGTCGGGCTCCAGGAACAGCTGGGTCACCGCGAACTCGGCACCGGCCCGGAACTTGCCGACCAGCTTCTCGGTGTCGGACTCGACGTCCGCCGAGCGGGGGTGGCCGTACGGGAACGCCGCCACGCCGACGCAGAACGGCCCGGACCGCTTGATCAGCGAGACCAGCTCGTCGGCGTACTCGAGGCCCTCGGGGTGCTTGACCCACTCGCCCAGCGGGTCCCCGGGCGGGTCGCCGCGCAGCGCCATGATGTTGCGGACGCCGGCCGCGGCCAGCGAGCCGATCACGTGCCGTAGCTCCTCGGTCGAGTGCGACACGGCCGTGAGGTGCGCCATCGAGCACAGGGTGGTGTCGCTGGCGATCCGCTCGACCGTGCGCACGGTGCGGTCGCGGCTGGAGCCGCCCGCGCCGTAGGTCACCGACACGTACGCCGGGTCGAGCACCTCCAGCCGGCGGATCGCCCGCCAGAGGTCCGCCTCGCCCTGATCGTCCTTCGGCGGGAAGAACTCCACCGCGAAGAAGGGGCGGTCGACACTGATCCGTTCGGTCACCGTGGATGCAGAGGTCGTCGTCACGGAGGTGACCATACGTGCAACTCCCCCTGCTGTCGGTGCGGAGGAACACACTTCGGCGCCAGGGTAACGAGTGCCACCGCTGATCGTCAGGTGGCCGACGGGTGGGGTCGCGGCCCCACCGATAGCCTGGATCCGTGGTCGACCCCGCAGCTCCCGCGTCCGTCCCGTCCGGCCGGGCCGAGGTCACCCCGGCCGGTGCCACCCCGCTGGACGACGCGCTGCCCCAGCACGTCGAGCGGGTGCTGGCCGGCTACCTCGACCGGCGCCGCACCGACGTCCTGGGCGTCGATCCGGCCGTCGCGCAGGCCGCCGACGCGCTCGCCGGCTTCGTGCTGGGCGGCGGGAAGCGGCTCCGGCCCACGTTCGCCTGGTGGGGCTGGCGCGGAGCGGGCGGCGACCCGGGTTCCGACCACGCCCAGGCGGTGCTGACCGCCGTCGCGTCGCTCGAGCTGATCCAGGCCTGCGCGCTGGTGCACGACGACCTGATGGACGCGTCCTCCACCCGCCGCGGCCGTCCGACGGTGCACGTCGAGTTCGCCAGGACGCACGCGGCGAACGACTGGTCCGGCCCGCCGGCCCGGTTCGGTGCGGCGGTCGCGATCCTCGTCGGCGACCTCGCCCAGGTGTGGGCCGACGACATGTTCCACTCCGCGGCGCTGCCCGACGGCGCGCACGGGCGGGCCGCCGAGCCGTGGCGGGCGATGCGCACCGAGGTGCTGGCCGGTCAGTACCTCGACGTGCTGGCGCAGGCCTCCGGCGATACCGCGGAGTCCACGGCGCTGCAGATCGACCGGTTCAAGACGGCCGCCTACACCGTGGAGCGCCCGCTGCACCTCGGCGCGGCGATCGCCGGCGCGGAACCGCAGGTGGTGAACGCCTACCGCCGCTACGGCGCGGACATCGGCGTCGCCTTCCAGCTGCGCGACGACCTGCTCGGCGTCTTCGGCGACCCCCGGGTGACCGGCAAGCCGGCCGGTGACGACCTGCGCGAGGGCAAGCGGACGCTGCTGGTCGCGGCCGGCCTGCAACGGGCCGAGCAGCGCGGCGACCCGGCCGCGCACGAGGCGATCACCGCGGCCCTCGGCGACCCCGGTCTCCCCGACGACGCGCTGGACCGGGCCCGGTCGGCGCTGGCCGAGCTGGGGGCGGTGCAGGCCGTCGAGCAGCGGATCGCGGCACTGACCGGGTCCGCGCTGGACGCCCTCGACGCCGCCCCGGTCGCCGAGCCGGGCCGGGCGCACCTGTTCGAGCTGGCCGAGCGCGCCACCCGGCGGGCCTGGTGAGACGGATCCCGGGCCGCACCGACCACGTCGTGGTGGTGGGTGCCGGGCTGGCCGGGCTGTCGGCCGCGCTGCACCTGCTCGGTGCGGGACGCCGCGTCACGATCGTCGAGCGCGAGGACGTGCCCGGTGGCCGGGCCGGACGCCTCGACGTCGCCGACGGGCACGGCACCTACCGGCTCGACACCGGCCCGACCGTCCTGACCATGCCGGAGCTGTTCGAGTCGGCACTGGCGGCCGTCGGCGAGACGACGGCGGACCGCCTCGACCTCGTCCGGCTCGACCCCGCCTACCGGGCCGAGTTCGCCGACGGCTCGGCGATCGCGGTGCACACCGACGCCGCCGCGATGGAGCACGAGATCCGCGAGACCTGCGGACCGGACTCGGCGGCCGGCTACCGGCGGCTGCGCCGCTGGCTGACCGACCTCTACCGCGCCGAGATGGACTCCTTCATCGGCGCGAACATGGACTCGCCGTTCTCCCTGCTCGGCCCGGACCTCGCCCGGCTGGCCGCGCTCGGCGGGTTCGGCAGGCTGGGGCGGCGGATCGGCCGGTTCCTGCCCGACGAGCGACTGCGCCGGATCTTCTCGTTCCAGGCGCTCTACGCCGGCGTCGCCCCGCAGGACGCGCTCGGCGCCTACGGCGTGATCGCCTACATGGACACCGTCGCGGGGGTCTGGTTCCCGCGCGGCGGCATGCGCGCGATGGGCGACGGGCTGGCCGGAGCGGCCGCCGACGCCGGCGCCGACATCCACTACGGCCGCACGGTCACCGGCCTCGTGCGGTCCGGGGACCGGGTGACCGCCGTGCGGCACGCCGGTGCCGACGGCTCCGGCACGACCGAGACCGCGTGCGACGCCGTCGTCCTCACCCCGGAGCTGCCGGCGGCCTACGAGCTGCTGGGCGGCGCGCCCCGGCGCCCGCTGGGGCTGCGGTGGTCGCCCTCGGCGGTGGTCGTGCACGCCGGGGCCCCCGCACCGCGCCCCGGGACCGCGGAGCACCACCACACGATCTCGTTCGGCGCCGCCTGGGAGGGCACCTTCCGCGAGATCATCGACGACGGCCGCCTGATGAGCGACCCGTCGCTGCTGGTCACCCGGCCCGGGCTCACCGACCCGTCGCTGCAGCCCGCGGGGCGCGAGGTGCTCAGCGTGCTGGCGCCGTGCCCGAACACCGACGTCGCCCCGGGCCTGGACTGGGAACGGGTCGGGCCCGCCTACGCCGAGGAGCTGTTCGGGGTGCTGGCCGACCGAGGGCTGCTCGATCCCGGCACCGGACCGAGCTGGACCCGGCTGTGGACCCCGCAGGACTGGGCGCGGGCCGGGATGGCCGCCGGGACGCCGTTCTCCGCCTCGCACACGCTGCCCCAGACCGGGCCCTTCCGGCCGCGGAACCTGGTGCCCGGCACGGCCAACGCGGTGCTCGCGGGCTGCGGCACCACACCGGGTGTCGGCATCCCGCCGGTGCTGATCTCGGGACGGCTCGCGGCCGAGCGGATCACCGGCCCCCGGGAGGCCGAACACGCCGGTCACGGTGCGGGGTCGCGGACGGTCCGCTGACGCCCCCGTGGGACGATCGACACCACCATGACCACCCAGCCATCGCCCCCGCTCCCCCGTCCGGCCGGCACCGTCCCGGCTGCTCCGGCCGGGGACGTGGGCGTCCCGCGGGCCGGCACGTGGTCGTCCCGTGCCGCCGGTCTCGCCGACCGGCTCGGCCGCCCGCCGCGCGGCGTGCTGCTGCTCGGCCTGGCGGGCACCGTCCTGATGCTGGTCGGCGCGCCGGGTGGCGGCGGGATCCCGGTACGGGACCCGGTGCTGGGCAACTCCTGGCTCTCGTTCTGGCGCTACGGCCACGGGCAGATGCTCGCCTCCGTCGTGATCTACACGGGGCTGGCACTGATGGTCTGGGCGTGGGTGCGGCTGGGCCGCGAGGTCCTCGCCCGGCGGACCGGTGGCCGCGCGGTGCTGACCGTGTCGGCGGTGTGGGTGCTGCCCATGCTGGTCACGCCCCCGCTGTTCACCCGGGACCCGTACAGCTACCTCGCCCAGGGCGCGCTGCCGCTGGCCGGGTACGACCCGTACGTCTTCGGCCCGGACGCGATGGGCGGGTTCCTCACCGACAACGTCCACTTCTTCTGGCAGGACACCCCGGCGCCGTACGGGCCGCTGTTCATCCTGCTGGCCCAGGGCGTCGTCCTGCTGACCGGCAACAACGTGCTGCTCGGCGTGATCCTCATGCGGCTCTCGCTGGTCACCGGCGTGCTGCTGATGATCGCGGTGCTGCCGGCACTGACCCGCCGGCTGGGCGGGCGGCCCGCGGTCGCGCTGTGGATCGCCGTCGCCAACCCCGTGATGATCGTCCACATGATCGGCGGGGTGCACAACGACCTGCTGGTCGTCGGCCTGCTGCCGCTGGCCGCGCTGCTGGCCCTGCGCGACCGGTTCGTCGCGGCGGTGGCCGTCGCCTCGCTCGCGATGGCGGTCAAGGCCTCGGCCGGGCTGATCCTGCCGTTCCTCGTCCTGGTGTGGGCCGCGAGGCTCACCGGCGGCTTCTGGTCGCGGCTGGTCCGGGCCGGGGTCCCGTCGGTGCTGGTGTACCTCGTCGTGTTCGGCGGGTGCACCTGGCTGTCCGGGTTCGGCCTGGGCTGGCTGCCCGCGCTCAGCGCTCCGTCGATGATCGTGAACTGGCTGTCCTGGTCCACCGGCGCCGGGCAGGCCGCCGCGGCCGTGGCGGGGATGTTCGCCGAGGACCTGAACGAGCAGGCGTTCGTCGAGGTGGCGCGGGCGATCGGTGGCGGCGTGCTCGCCCTGGTGATCGCGGCGCTGTGGTGGCGGGCCCGGGTGGGCGGTGCGGCCGCGATCAGCTGCGCCGCGGTCGCCATGGCGTTCGCGGCGGTCCTGTCGCCGACCACGCTGCCGTGGTACCTGAGCTGGGGCTTCTGCCTGCTCGCGATGGCGGCGTGGAGCACCCGCGGGCTCCAGTGGGTGGTCCTCGGCTCGGTGTGGCTGATGATCGTCTACTTCCCGAACGGCGAGACCGCGCTCTACGCGTGGCCGTACCTGGCGCTGTGCGCCGCGGTGGGGGTGCTGGCGGCGCTGTCGCTGGTGCGCACCGACCCGCTGGGCCTGCGCCGCGACCGTCCCGACGTCCCCGGTGCCACCCTGGTGCCCGACGGTGCGGCCGGCCGCGGCTGACCGGGCCGGGCGGGTCGAGCTCGACGCCGCCGGCCTGACCGACCCCGCCCTGCGCGCGGCGTACGCCGCCTGCCGCGACCTGCACGCCGAGCACGGCCGCACCTACTTCCTGGCCACCCGGCTGCTGCCGCCGGGACGGCGGGTCGACATCCACGCGCTCTACGGCTTCGCCCGGTACGCCGACGAGATCGTCGACGACCCGGACGGCGCCGGTGGCGGTGAGCCGCACATCCGCCTCGACGCGCTCGACGCCGAACTCGAGGCGGCGCTCGGCGGTGCGCCGCTGCCCGGCAGCCGCCCCGAGGTGGTCGCCGTCGCCGAGACCGCGCGCCGGCACGCGCTGGACCCGCAGCTGTTCCGGGACTTCATGGTCTCGATGCGGATGGACCTGACCGTCTCCGGCTACCCGACCGACGACGATCTCGCCGTCTACGTGCACGGCTCGGCCGCGGTGATCGGTCTGCAGACGCTGCCCGTGCTCGGGACGGTGGCGCCCCGCGCCGAGGCGGAGCCGCACGCCGCGTTGCTCGGCGTCGCCTTCCAGATGACGAACTTCCTGCGCGACGTCGGCGAGGACCTCGACCGCGGTCGCGTCTACCTGCCCGCCGACGAGCTGGCGGCGTTCGGCGTCGACCGCGAGCTGCTGGCCTGGTCGCGGCGCACCGGCCGGGCCGATCCCCGGGTGCGCCGGGCGATCGCCCACCTGGTCGCCCGCACGCGGGCCACCTACCGCCGCGCCGACCCGGGGATCCCGATGCTGGAGCCGGTGTCGCGGGCCTGCGTCGGTGCGGCCCGGACGCTCTACTCCGAGATCCTCGACGGGATCGCCGACGCCGGCTACGACGTGCTGCGCCGGCGCGTCGCGGTGCCGAACCGGCGCCGGGCCGCCGTGGCGCTCCCCCGGCTGGGGCGCGCGCTCGCGGTGCGCGGGATGCAGGTCGCGGCCGAGCGGGCCGGACGGGCCGGGCGCGGGCGGTAGCCGCCCCCGGGCAGCGCGAGGGGGTCAGAACGCCATGGCCTGCGCGCGGCGCTTGATCTCCTTCTGCCGCCCCGCCCTGAGCGCACCGATCGGCGACCCGCCCAGCGACTCGTCCTCGGTGAACAGCCAGGCGAGGATCTCGCGGTCCTCGAATCCGCCGTCACGCAGCACCATGATCGTGCCGGACAGGCCGCGGATCACGTCCTGGCCGTCCAGGAACACCGCCGGGACGACGACCTCGCGCTCGTGGCGCAGCGACAGCAGCTGGCCCTCACGCACCAGCTGGACGACGCGGGAGGCAGGGATCGACAGCCGCTCGGCGACCTCGGAGACGGTCAGCGTCTCCTCGGTGACGGCCGCGGGAAGGGACTCGCTCACAGCCGGACACTGTTCCATACCGGCCCGCGCGCGCCACAGCGGTCCGCACGCCGTGTCGCCACGGGTCGCCACGGGTCGCGGGCCGGTCACCGGCGGTCGCGGCGGGCGCACACGCCGGACCACCCGCACGGACGGTGACCGCCGCTGAAGTAGCCTTCCCGGCGTGAGCTCACCGTCCGGACCGGCCGATCCCGGCACGCCGGGTGGGGCCGCCGGGCGGATCGTGGCCGACGGCCCCGGCCCGGTGCTGCTCGACGGCCGCTACGCCGTCGGGCCCGTGCTGGCCCGCGGCGGCATGTCCACCGTCTACCACGGCACCGACACCCGGCTCGAGCGCGCCGTCGCCATCAAGGTGATGGACCCGCGGATGGCCGGGGACCACGCGTTCCGGACCCGATTCGACCGGGAGGCGCGGCTCGCCGCCCGGATCGACCACCCGGCCGTTGTCGCCGTGTACGACCGGGGCACCGTCCCGGCCGGGCCGCTGGGCGAGCCGAGCCTGTTCGTCGTCATGGAGCTGGTCGACGGCGGCACCCTGCGCGACGTCCTGCGGGCCCGCGGCGCGCTCGGCCTCCCGGCCGCCGTGCAGGTGCTCGAACCGGTGCTGGCCGGGCTGGCCCGCGCGCACCGGCTCGGCATGGTGCACCGCGACGTGAAGCCGGAGAACGTGCTGATCGCCGCGACCGGCGAGGTCAAGGTCGCCGACTTCGGGCTGCTCACCGCGGCCGCGGAGGCCGGTGTCAGCCACGCCGGGATGATCCTCGGGACGATGGCCTACCTCTCCCCCGAGCAGGTCGTCTCCGGCCGCGCCGACGGCCGCAGCGACGTCTACGCCGCCGGCGTCGTCCTCTACGAGATGCTGACCGGCCAGCCGCCGTACACCGCGGACAACCCGCTGTCGGTGGCCTACCGGCACGTGAACGAGGACGTCCCGCCGCCGTCGGCCCTCGTGCCCGGGCTGCCGCCCGCGGTGGACGAGCTGGTCGCCCGGGCCACCGCCCGCGACCCCGACGGCCGCCCGGTCGACGCCGAGCACCTGCGCCGCGAGCTCCTCGCGGTCGCCGACCGGCTCGGTCTGCCCCGCACCGGCGTCCCCCGCCCGCCCGGGCCGCCCCCGCCCGACGACGGCGTCACCCTGCCGGCCGGTCCGCGGCGGGTCCGTCCGGACGCGGCCGCCGAGGCGACGCCGCACGGCACCCGGGTGCAGGCCCGCGGCGCGCACGGCACCGCGGTCACCCCGGCCGCCGAGCCGGAGGCGCTGTCCCGGGCGGAGCTCGGTGCCCAGCGGCGCCGCGGCCGCCGGGTCTTCGCGCTGTGGATGGTGCTGCTGGTGCTGCTCGCGGCGCTGGCCGGGACCGGCGCATGGTGGCTCGGATCGGGCCGCTGGACGACCATGCCCGCCGTCGCCGGCCTGGACCGCGAACGCGCCACCGCCCTGATCGCCGAGTCCGACCTCACCCCGACGATCACCGAACGCGCCGAGGACGACGTCGCGCCGGACCTCGTCGCCGAGGTCACGCCGGCCCCGGAGACCCGGGTGCTGCGCGGCTCGACGGTCACGCTGTTCGTCTCCACCGGGCGCCCCGCGGTGCCGGACGTGCCGGCCGGCAGCGCCGTCGCCGACGCCGAGGCCGCGATCCGGGAGGCCGGGCTCACCCCGGTCCGGTCGACGGGCGCCGACGAGTACAGCTCCGACGTCCCGGCCGGTGCGGTGATCCGGACCGACCCGCAGCCGGGCACCCGGGTCCCCGGCGGATCCGCGGTGACCCTCGTGACCAGCCGGGGTGCCGAACCGGCCCCGCCGCCGACCACGGAGGCGCCGCCGCCGTCGTCGCCCTCGATGCCGTTCGTGATCGGGATGAGCACCGACGAGGCCGAGGAGCTGCTCGAGTCGCAGGGCTACGACGTCGAGATCGACCGCAGCTTCCCGTTCGGGCGCCGCGACGGCCGCGTGGTGGGCCAGGACCCGTCCGCGGGCGACTCCGCCGAGCCCGGCGACACCGTCACCCTCACCGTGCTCTGAGGCGGCGCGGTCACAGGCCGAACCGCTCCCGCTCCGCGGGCGTGATCTCCGGGAGCTGCGCACCGGCTGCGGTGACCGCGAACGCGCCGACCCGCACGGCGTAGCGGGCGGCACCGGCGAGCGGGTCCCCCGCGGCGAGCCGGACGGCGACGGCGGCGAGGAACGCGTCCCCGGACCCGGTGGTGTCCACCGGGGACACCACCGGTGCCTCCACGGTGGTCGTCGTGCCCCGGTCGTCGATCTCGCAGCCGCGGGCCCCGCGGGTGACGACCGAGCGCGGGACCGGGTGCTCCCCCAGCAGCGCCGCCTCGTGCTCGTTGACCACCAGCACGTCGGTGGCCTCCAGCAGCCCGTCCGGCACCGGGCCGAACGGGGACAGGTTGAGCAGCACGGTGACCCCGGCCGCCCGGGCGGCACGCGCCGCGGCGAGCACCGTCTCCAGCGGACTCTCCAGGGAGAGGGTGAGCACCGCGGCGCCGTCGAACGGGGGCAGGTCCGCGGCCGTGAGCGTCCGGTTCGCGCCCGGCGAGACGACGATCGTGTTGTCCGCCGCCGCGTCGACGGTGATCACGGCGGTGCCGGTGGCGGTGTCGTCGCGGGTGGCGACCCGGGAGACGTCCGCACCGGCCGCGGCGACGGCGTCCCGCACCAGCGCCCCGTGCGCGTCCGCACCGGTCACGCCGACCATGGCGACGTCCCCGCCGAGCCGGGCGGCGGCGACGGCCTGGTTGGCGCCCTTCCCGCCGGGCCCGACGACGAGGTCGGCGCCGGCGACCGTCTCCCCCGCCGTGGGGAACCGCTCGGTGCGCACCACCAGGTCGGCGTTGAGCGAGCCGACCACCACCACGTCGTTCATCCGGTTCCTCTCGTGTTCCGTCGTCACCGCGACACCGCGGGTGCGGTCCGGTCGTCGGCGGTCTCCGCCGCCGCCGGGCGCGGGATCAGCAGCGACATCGCCAGCGCGCAGGCCGTGCAGACCGCGCCGACCAGCATGCCCGCCGAGTACCCGGCGGTACCGGCCTGGTCCGCCGCGCCGACCGCCACCTGCACCGCGGGCAGGATCACGAAGCTGATCCCGGCGCCCAGGTTGAACGCACCGGCGTTGAGGCCGGGCAGCATCCCCGGGTTGCCCGCCGGGGACAGGACGACGCCCAGCCCGTTCAGCACGATGTTCGCGATCCCGGCGTAGGTGACGCCGAGCAGCAGGGTCGCGACGACCAGCATCGGGAACGACCGCACCCCGGCGAACGCCATGAACAGCGTCGCGGCCACGCTGCCGGCGAGGCCGATCCGCAGCACGGTCCGGTAGCCGAGGACCGGCGCGATCCGCCCCGCGAACGGGCCGACGACCCATCCGACCAGCGCGTACGGGGCGAGCAGCACCAGCGCGGTGAGGTCGGCCGGGAGGCCGAACCCGGCGTCGGTGTTCTGGGCGAGCGAGGCGACCAGGCCGTTCACCACGGCGAACACGCCGGTCATGGTGAGCAGGGTGGTGCCGAGCGTCGCCCAGGTCGCGCGGCGGCGCAGGTCCGCGGTCGCGATCAGCGGCTGCTCGGTGCGGTCCTGCAGCCGCCAGAACACGACGAACGACGTGGCCGCGACCAGGCCGTACACCGCGGCGAGCGCCCACCTCGCGTCCGCGAGACCGCCCGCCTCGTCGAAGGCCAGCAGCAGCGCCCCGACCGACACGACGAGCGGGACGACGCCGCGCCAGTCCATCCGGGTCCCGGCCGACGGGCGCGAGTCCACTCCCCACACCGCGACGAGCACGAGCGCCACGACCGTCGTCGCCGCGATCACCCAGAAGATCGCCCGGAAGCCGTGCGCGGTGGCGAGCCAGCCGCCGAGCAGCGCGTCGACGCCGGCGACACCGCCGTTGACCGCGGTGATCAGTCCGAGCGCCGCACCGTACCGGCGGGGATCGGCGATCTCGCTGCGCAGCATGAGGAGTCCGATGGGGACGACCGGGCCGGTGACGCCCTGGAGGATCCGGCCCGCGAAGAGCATCTCGACCGACACCGCGAGCGCCGCGACGATGCTCCCGACCAGCATCACCGCCAGCATGACGAGCAGGGTCCGCCGCCGGCCGACGATGTCGGACAGTCGCGGCAGGAACAGCGAGAACATCGCCGCGAGGGTGAAGAACATCGTCTGCGAGAGGCCGACGGTGGCGTCGTCGGTGCCCAGTTCGCGGGCCATGGTGACCAGCGCGGGGCTGAGCATCGAGGCGTTGAGCTGGAAGGCGACGCAGGCGGCGAGAACGGCGGCGACGAGCGTCGCCGTCCCCCGGCGGGTGGCGGTCACGCGGGCTGCTCCGATGCGACGACCGGAGCGGCGACGGGTGCGGCGACGGTGGGGTCGCCGATCCGGGTCAGCGCACCGACCACCAGGTCCCAGAACCGGCCGTGGTCGAGCTCGCGCGCGGCGTACGTGCGGCACCCCTCCGGCGCGGGCCCGCGCAGGTCGGCGACGGTCATGCCGGTCGTGTACCGCCCGGTCGTCTCGACGACGAGCGGCACCGGCACCGCGCGGACGACCGTCGGGTCGATGACGTGGGCGACGGCGCACGGGTCGTGCACCGGCGGGGCGTCGAAGCCCTGCACGTCGCGATAGGTGCCGGCGAAGAAGTCGAGGAGCTCGTCGACGAAGCGGGCCGGGCCGGTCCCGACGGCGCGGATCGCCTCGCGCACCTCCGGGCCCGCGACGGCCTGGTGGGTCAGGTCGAGCCCGACCATCACGACCTCCCAGCCCGCGGAGAACACGATGTCCGCGGCCTCGGGGTCGATGGCGATGTTGAACTCGGCGACCGCGGTCCGGTTCCCGACGCCGACGCCGCCGCCCATGAGCACGACCCGCTTCACACGCTCCACGATCTCCGGGGCGCGCCGTGCGGCCAGCGCGATGTTGGTCAGCCCGCCGGTCGGGACGAGCGTGACGGTGCCCGGCTCGTGCGCCAGCACGGTCTCGACGATCAGGTCGACCGCGTGCGCGCCGACGACGCCGAACGCGGGCTCGGGCAGCTCCGGCCTGTCCAGCCCGGACTCGCCGTGGATGTCGGCGGCGACCTCGATCTCCCGCAGCAGCGGCCGGTCGGCGCCCGCGGCGAACGGGACGCCGGTGATCCCGGCCATCGTCGCGACCGACAGCGCGTTGCGGGTGACCTTCGCCAGGGTCTGGTTGCCGACCACGGTCGTGACGGCGAGCAGCTCGATCCCGGGGTCGCCGTGCGCGAGCAGCAGCGCGATCGCGTCGTCGTGTCCCGGATCGCAGTCCAGGACGATCTTCTCCGCCATGCGCGGCACCCACCTCGTCGTAGATCGTCGCCCGGGTGCTCCGAGCGTGGCCACACTGACTCGTCAAGCGCGTGACGTCAAGCGTTTGATGGATGGTCGCGGCCGGTAGGCTCGGCGGATGACCGCAGGGGGTACGCGGCGGGTGACCGCGGCGATGGTGGCCGAGCGCGCGGGGACCAGCGTGTCGACCGTGTCGCTGGTGGTGAACGGCAAGTCCCGCGGCCGGGTGTCACCGGTGATCACCGAGCGGGTCCGCGACGCCGTGTCGGAGCTGGGCTACGTCGTCGACCACGCGGCCAGCTCGCTGGCCCGGGGGCGCACCGACCTGGTCGTGCTGCTGGCCCCGGACCTGCCCAACCCGTACTTCGGCCGGGTCGCCACCGGCATCCGGGAGGCGCTCGGCGACCGGCACCAGCTGATGCTGTCGGTGATCCCGGGCGGCGAGCAGCCCACCGCCGACGACGTCCGCCGGGTCGTCGCGTTCCGCCCTGCCGGCCTGCTGGTGCACGCGCCGGCACCGTCGTTCCTGGACGATCTCGACCCGGGCGGGCCGCCGGTCGTGCTGCTCGACGCCCCCGGCTTCGAGGACCGGGCCGCGACCGTCACCTTCGACCTCCGGCCGGGAGTGCACGCCCTGGTCCGGCACCTCGCCGCGACCGGCCACCGCACGGTGGCCTACCTGGACGGGTCCACCCCGTCGGCGACCTTCACGTTGCGCCGCGACCTGCTGCGCGACGTCGCGGCCGACCACGGGCTGACCGTCCTCGGTGCCGGGGGCGACGGTGCCGTCGCCGCCGGGCTGACCCTCGACGCCGCCGCCGACACCGCGGTCGCCGCCCTGCCGGGCTGGCGGGCCTCCGGGGCCACCGCGGTCGTCGCGGCCGCCGACACCCTCGCCTACGGGGTGCTCGCCGCGGCCCGGCGGCTGGGGCTGGACGTGCCGGGCGACCTCGCCGTCGCCGGGTTCGACGATCTGCCCTACTCCCGGGTCACCGCACCGGCGCTGACCAGTGTGGCGCTGCCCGCCGAGGAGCTGGGGCGGGCAGCGGCGCTGCGGCTCACCGCGTTGCTCGGCGGCGACCCGGGCGGCCCGGTCGCCGCGCTCACCTCCCGGCTGGCGGTCCGGGACAGCACGGGCTGATCCCGGCCGCCGTCAGCCGCCGTCAGCCGCGCAGCATCTCCGCGACGAGGAACGCCAGCTCCAGGCTCTGCTGCGTGTTGAGCCGCGGGTCGCAGGCGGTCTCGTAGCGGCCGGCCAGGTCGGTGTCGGAGATCCGCTGCGCACCACCGAGGCACTCGGTGACGTCCTCCCCGGTGACCTCGACGTGGATGCCGCCCGGGTGCGTGCCCAGGGCACGGTGCACCTCGAAGAAGCCCTGCACCTCGTCGACGATCCGGTCGAAGTGCCGGGTCTTGTAGCCGGTGGAGGCCTCGTGGGTGTTGCCGTGCATCGGGTCGCACTGCCAGATCACCTTGTGCCCGGAGGCGGTGACCTTCTCGACGATCGCCGGGAGCACGTCGCGGACCTTGTCGTTGCCCATCCGGGAGATGAGCGACAGCCGGCCGGGCCGGTTGTGCGGGTCGAGCCGCTCGACGTACTCGACCGCCTGGTCGGGCGTCGTCGAGGGGCCGATCTTCATGCCGATCGGGTTGGCCAGCAGCTCCGCGAACGCGACGTGCGCGCCGTCGAGCTGGCGGGTGCGCTCACCGATCCAGAGGAAGTGCGTGGACAGGTCGAACAGCCGCGGGGCGCCGGTCGCCGGGTCCTCCTCGCGCTCGAGGTCGAGGCGGAGCATGGCCCGCTCGTAGTCGAGCAGCAGCGCCTCGTGGCTGGCGTAGAACTCGACCTGGTGCAGGTTGTGGTCCTGCACGCCGCACGCGTCCATGAACCGGACGGCCCGGTCGATCTCGGCCGCGACGGCCTCGTACCGCACCCCGGCGGCCGAGGTCCGGACGAAGTCCTTGTTCCAGTCGTGGACCTTGGTCAGGTCCGCCATACCGGTCGCGGTCAGCCCGCGGACCAGGTTCATCGCGGCCGAGGCGTTGGCGTACGCACGGACCATCCGCGACGGGTCCGGGATCCGGGCCTCCGGGTCGGGCTGCAGCGCGTTCACGATGTCACCCCGGTAGGACGGCAGCCCGGCGGAGTCCACCGGGGAACTGCGCGGCTTGGCGTACTGGCCGGCGATCCGGCCGACCTTCACCACCGGCAGCGACGCGCCGTAGGTCAGCACGACGGCCATCTGCAGCAGCGTGCGGATGGTCGCGCGGATGTGCGGCTCGGTGTTGTCGACGAAGGTCTCGGCGCAGTCGCCGCCCTGCAGCAGGAACGCCTCGCCGTTCGCCACCTCGGCGAGCCGCTGCTGGAGGCGGTCCACCTCGGGCGGCAGCACGACCGGCGGCACCGACTCGAGGACCTTGCGCACGTCGCCCACACGGGACGGCTCGGGCCACTCGGGCTGCTGCGCAGCGGGGCGGGAGAGGGCGTCGTCCAGGGCGGAGCGCAGGTCCGCGGGCAGCGGCGGCAGCTCCGGGAGGACGTCGATCGGCGCGTCGACGGACCAGTTCACGCCGACCAGACTAGGCCCGCGCCCCCGGTGCGGGAGCCCCGGCCCCCGTGCCGAGGGTCTCCGCGATCACTTCCCAGCGGCGCAGGTTGTGCCGGGCGTCGGCGAGCGCGTCGTGCGCCTCCCGCGGCGGCGGGGGCAGGGTGGGCCGGCCGGCGTCCTCCCAGCGCTGGCGCAGCTCGCGGGTGAACCGCGGCATCGACCGCGGCAGCGCGGGCATGGCGCCCCAGAGCTGGCAGAGCGCGACGTGGTCGTAGGCGGCGATCCAGGCCCACAGCTCGACGTCGCCGGGGGCCGAGGTGCAGAACTCCAGGACCTCGTCGCGGATCCGGGAGCGTGACATCCACGCCCGGGACGACGGCGACGGCAGCTTGGGCAGCACGTTCGCGCGCACCCACTTGCCGGCCCGGCCGGGGTCGAACTCGGTGGAAACCGCGTAGAACTCGCGGCCGTCCTCACCGACGATGCCGATCGACACCAGCTCGATGGTGGTGCCGTCCTCGATGAACTCGCAGTCGTAGAAGAAGCGCATGGTCCGACCTGTGTACCCCGGTGCTCAGCTGGCGCGGGAGTCGGGCACGTGGGCGTCCGGCCGCTGACCGGACGAGCGGGACGGCGCGGGCGGCGGAGCGCCCGACGCGGCCTTCTCCTTCACCGACGCGGCGTACAGGTCCACGTAGGTCTGGCCGGACAGCTCCATCAGCGAGTACATGATCTCGTCGGTCATCGACCGCTCGATGAACCGGTCCCCCGCCATGCCCTCGTACCGGGAGAAGTCCAGCGGCTCCCCGATCACGATCTTCACCTTGCGCGGGCGCCACATCTTCGAGCCGATCGGGTTGACCCGGTCGGTGCCGACCATGGCCACCGGGATCACCGGGACGCCGGCCTCCAGCGCCATCCGGGCCACGCCGGTCTTGCCCTTGTAGAGCTTGCCGTCGGGCGAGCGGGTGCCCTCCGGGTAGATCCCGAGCAGCTTCCCCTCACCGAGCAGCCGCACCGCGGTGTCCATCGCCGCCCGGGCCGCGGACCCGCCGGAGCGGTCCACCGGCACCTGCCCGACGCCGGTGAAGAACACCTTCTTGAACCAGCCGCGCAGGCCCGGCTCGGTGAAGTACTCGCGCTTCGCGAGGAACGTGACCCGCCGCGGCAGCATCAGCGGCAGGAAGAACGAGTCGGCGACGGCGAGGTGGTTGCTGGCGAGGATCGCCCCACCGTTCGCGGGGACGCGCTCCGCGTCCCGGACCTCGGGTCGGCAGAACAGCCGCATCAACGGGCCGAGCAGCACGAACTTGGACCACCAGTACAGCACCCTGCGCTGCCTCCCTACCGACTTCGCGGCGTCAGCCTACGGAGCGTCCCGCGCTCCTCACAACGGGGCTGTGGTCACCCCCTCCCCGCACCGCGACACAGGGACGGCCGGGCGGTCCGGGCGTGACAGGATGGGCGGCGGTACGAGCCGGGGAAGGAACGGGCATGGACCCAGCACACGGCCGGGGTGACCGACCGGAGGACGAGTTCGAGTCGATCGTCGCGGGCTGGCGCAGCGAGGGCTCGGTGCCGGACTGGCCGTCGGACCGCGCCGAGCCTGCCGAGTCCGCGCCACCGTCCACGCCGCCGTCCACGCCGCCGTCGGGTGACCGGCCGGTGCACCGTCCGGGACCGGCGTCCGAGCCCGAGGACGACCACTACCACCCGCCCGAGCCGCCACCGCTGCCCCGGCCGGGCCCGCCCGCCGTCGTCGGCGGGGGGCTGATCCTCCTCGGCCTGCTGCTCTGCGTCACCCCGGGCCTGCTCGGCGTCGGCGGCACCTGGCCGCTGCCGCTGGGGCTGGTCCTGATCGCGGCCGGGCTGACCTGGCTGATGCTGCGGCTGTGGACCCCCGACCGCGGCGACGACCCCGACCCGTTCGACGACGGGTCCCGGCTCTAGCCGGTGGCCTCCCGCGCGAGCGTCGCCGCGCCCACGACGGCGGCCGAGATGCCGAGCTGGGCGGTGCGGATCCGGGCCAGCGGCCGGTTGCCGGCGCCGGTCACGATCCGGCCGTAGTGCTCGCGGGCGGCGTCGAGGAACAGCGGCGCCGAGCTCGACACCCCACCCGCGACGACGACGAGGTCCGGGTCGAACACGTCGGCCACCAGCGACAGCCCCTCCCCCAGCCACCGCCCGAGGTCGGCGACCGCGGCACGGCCCACCGGGTCGCCCTCCCGCGCGGCGCCGGCGACCCGCTTGCCGGTGATCGAACCCGGGTCCCTGGCGGCCTCCCGGACCAGCACCGACGGCCCCGGCGCGTCACCGGCCGAGATCATCTCCAGCGCCGTGGTGGCCAGCGCGGTGCCGCTGCAGTAGCGCTCCCAGCACCCGCGCTTGCCGCACGGGCAGGCCCGCCCGTCCGGGACGACCCGCAGGTGCCCCAGCTCCGGGGCGACGCCGTGCGCGCCGCGGTACAGCTCGCCCCCGAGCAGCAGTGCCCCGCCGATCCCGGTACCGAGCGCGATCAGCACGACCGTGCCCGCCCCGGCGGCCGCCCCGTAGCGGCGCTCGGCCAGCGCGGCGGAGTTGGCGTCGTGCTCGACGACGACCGGCAGCCCGCCCAGCCGCGCCGAGACGCGCTCGGCGACCGGCGCGTCCCGCCACGACAGGTGCGGGGCGTAGCGGACGAGCCCGCGCGGGGCGTCGACGAACCCGGCCAGCGCGAGGCCCGCGGCGCGCACCCGGTGCCGCCTGCGGAGCTCGTCGACGGCGCCGGCGATCGCCGCCTCCAGGGCGTCGTCGGTGCGCGGGGTGGGCGCGGCGGCGGTGTCGAGCACCTCGCCGTCGGCGTCGACCACACCCGCCCGCACGCTGGTCCCGCCGACGTCGACCCCGATGGTGAGGTCGCGGGTCACGTCCGGTGCACCACGATCCGCTGCACGGAGCGGCCTCCGTGCGGGCGGTGCCGGTCGTGGGGGGCGGGCCGGGCCGGCGGCGGCGCGGACTCCTCCAGCGCCGCGAGCAGCGCCGTGATCAGGCCGGTGGCGTGCTCGGCCAGGTTCGCCGCCAGCTCGGACCGCTCGCCGCGCAGCGCGGCCAGCACCGCGCACACCGGGCAGGCGGTGCAGGCACCGGCCGAGCCCGGCTCGGGCGGGCCGTCACCGGCCGCGGCCAGCGGCTCGACGGCCGACCGCAGCCGTTCCAGCACCTGGCGTGCGGTGACCCGCAGGTCGTCCGGGATGCCCGCGTGGGCGCCGCAGCCATCCGTCACGAGGTCATCCAGGTGCCCGGATCGGGCACGAAGCTGATCACGAGCCGGGCGGCGGCTCCGGAACCCTCCAGCCGGGCGCCGGTGGCCTCGCAGCGGCGCAGGACCGAGGGCAGCGACACCACCCGCCGGGAGAACCCGATCCCGACGACCATGTCGTCGCCGACGCGGGCGAGGTCCAGCGGGGCGTCCTGGGCGCCGGGCAGCGCGACGTCGAGCTCGAACTCGGTGTCCGTGGAGACCCCGTGCCCGGACGTGCGGCGGAGCTCCATCAGCGGGCGCGGCGGCGCGTCCTCGGGCGCCCCGGCCGGGTCGGTGTCGTGGTACACGGACCGGGCGAGCTCGCGCAGCGACTCGACGCCGGTCGGCTCGGCGGCGGTGTAGCGCACCACGGTGACGGGCACGTCCGCCCCCAGCTCCGACAGCTCGCCCAGCACCGCCTGCTGCTCGGTCGCCCGCTCCCGCAGCCAGCGCGCCGCGGGGCCGCGCAGCGACGGCGGCGGGCCGGGCATCACCCGGTTCGCCATCAGGGCGTCCACCCGCAGCTCGTGCAGGGCGAGCGCGGTCAGCGTGCGGCGGGTCTCGGCCGCGACCACCCGCTCCGGGGTGAGGACCAGCCGGATCGAGGTGCGGGTGCGGTCGGCGAGCAGCTCGCGCAGCCCGGTGAGCTGGTCGGCGAGCGCCCCCAGCGCGGCGACCGTGCGGTCCCAGCCGCCACCGTCGTTGCGGGCGCCCGCGAGGTTCGCGACCAGGCCGCGCACGGCGCGGCGGTGCGCCGGGAACAGGCGCTCCAGGTAGCCCGACAGCGCCTCGGGGAGGGTGAGCAGCCGGAGCGTCTCGGCGGTCGGGCCGCAGTCGACGACGACGACGTCGTACTCGCCGGAGTCGGCGAACCGCTGCACCTCGACCAGCGCGAGGAGGTCCTCGACGCCGGGCAGGACGGTGAGCTCGTCGGCGACCAGCTCGTCGACACCGGCCCCGGCGAGCAGGGTGCGCAGGTGGTCCTGCAGGTCGCCCCAGGCGCCCTCGAGCAGGTGCCGGGCCTCGATGTGGGCGCCCCACAGGTGGTCGGCGACCTTCGTGGGCTCGGCGCCGAGGTCGGTGCCGAGGGCGTCACCGAGGGAGTGCGCGGGATCGGTGGAGACGACCAGCGCGGACCGGCCGGAGCCCGCGATCAGCGCGGCGGTGGCCGCGGCGAGGGTGGTCTTGCCGACCCCGCCCTTGCCGGTGAACAGCACGACGCGCACGGAGCGGAGGGTATCGATCGCCGGTGGGTGACCGCCGACCGGCACCGATCACCGGCGTGTCAGCTCTTCTCGACCCTCCGCTTGAGACCCTTCAGCGCCGCGTCGATGATCACCTTCTCGGCCTTGCGGCGGAGCATCCCGATCATCGGGAAGTTCACCTCGACCGAGAGCTCGTAGGTGACGGTGGTGCCGCCGCCGTCGGGATCCAGGCGGTAGGCACCGTCCTGCGCCTTCTGGATCCCGCCCTTGACCAGCGTCCAGGACACCGAGCGGTCGTCACCCGCCCAGTCGTAGTCGAGGGTGTAGGAGTCCTTGATCGCGCCGGCGTCCATCGAGAACCGGACCTGCCTCGCCCGCTCCCCGGCGCCCGGGTCCAGGATCTCGACGGCGGTGATCTGGTCGGTCCACTCCGGGTACGACTCGAAGTCCGCGATGACCGCCATCACCTGGTCCGGCGGGGCGTCGATGTGGATCGAGGACGTGGTCGCGTCGGCCATGGCGGGGAGGCTATCCGGTACCTAGGTCCACAGCACGTAGGGCCGTTGCAGGGCGCGGAAGTGTCCCGCGTTCACGCACTCGGTGCGCCCGATCCGCGCGCGGCGGTGCAGCGGCTGGTGGACGTGCCCGAACAGCGCGTGCGACGGCTGCTCGGCCGCGATCCGCCCCGCGAGCGGGCGGCTGGCGATCTCCGCACGGCGGGTCACGACGTCGTAGGTGAGCGCGGGGTGCTCCGGCGGGACGTGTGTGCAGAGCACGTCGGCGGGCCCGAGCGCGTCGAGCCGGGCGGTCCACTCGTCGTGGCCGAGGAAGTGCGGCCGCCACGGGCCGTTGCGGCGCGGGTCGACACCGGGTGGCAGCGGCACCCCGCCGAGGAACCCGACGCGCACGCCTCCGATCTCGATCACCCGGCCGTCCGCGGCGGTGACGCCGTCGGCCTCGGGCCAGGCGTGCGGCATGTCGACGTTGCCGGGGATCGCCCAGACCGGGACGCCGAGCCCGGACAGCACCCCGAACAGCTCGGCGTACTGCTCGGCGTACTGCTCGGCGACGGCCTCCTCGACCGCCGCGGCCGGGTCGGCGAACCGCGCCCAGGAGCGCTCCAGGAGGCCGAGCATCTGCGCGCGGGGCGCACCGATCCGGCGCATCCGGCCGAACTCGGCGGCGACCCCGGTGCCCAGCAGCCGGGAGACGATGCCGTTCTCCGGGTCGCGGTAGTCGATGAACTCCAGCAGGTCGCCGAGGACGATCAGGCCGTCCGCACCGTCGGCGGCCCGGGCGAGCGCCCCGGCGTTGCCGTGGACGTCGGAGACGACGTGCACCCGCACGTCAGGACTCCCCCGCCGGCGCGACACCGGCCGGACGCCCGCCCTCGAGGCGGCGCTTGAGCGCGAAGGCGTGCGCCTTGAACGCCCGGTGCCTGCGGTCGGTCTCCGCCCGGTTCCACCGGGCACGGCGCAGCCGCCCGCCGGGACCGGGCCCCGACGGGTCGGCGCGCAGGAAGAAGTGCAGGACGGTGCCGTCGAGCACCTCCTCGCACCAGACCTCCATGGTCCCGGTCATGGCTCCGGTGACGGTCCAGCGGAGCCCGGACGGACCGCGGTCGTGCGCGATCTCGGGCCGCAGGTCCGGCCAGTACGACGGCCACCGCGACGGGTCGGCGAACTCGGCCGCCACCCGCTCACGGGGCACGGCCAGGAACGTCTCGTCGATCACGTCCACCGCCGGCACACCGGCCAGCGTGCCACCCGCCCCGCGGCTCGCCGACGGGGGTACCGTGCCGCCCGCGGCACGGCCGTCGGTGACCGTTCCGCATCCGTAATGCCCGATTCGATGTACTCGACCCCTACTTACCGGTAGGTTCGGGCTCCAGCAGGTCGGCACCGGTGCCCGTCACCGGTACCGGACCGAGCGCCATGCCCTGTCGAGGCCGCCAGGAGGTCGATCCCCGTGCGTGAGTACAGCGTCCCCGCGAAGGTGTCGGTGGGAGCCGAGGAGTCGCTCTCCGACGCCGTCTTCACCAACGCCGCGGAGCATCCCACGGACGTCCTCTACCGGCGCAAGGACGCCACCGGCGCCTGGACCGAGGTCACCGCCCGGGAGTTCGCCGAGCAGGTGACCCGGCTCGCCGCGGGTCTCGTCGCCGCCGGCGTGCAGGCCGGTGACCGGATCGCCCTGCTGTCCCGCACCCGCTACGAGTGGACGCTGTTCGACTACGCGATCCTCGCCGCCGGTGCCGTGACCGTGCCCATCTACGAGACGTCGTCGCCGGACCAGATCGGCTGGATCCTCTCGGACTCGGGCGCCGTCGCGATCGTCGTGGAGACGGCCGAGCACGCGGCGTCGGTCGAGAAGGTCCGCGCGGACCTGCCGGGCCTGCGCCACGTCTGGCAGATGGAGCCGTCCGCGGCGGCGCCGGACTCGCCGTCGGCCGTGGAACAGCTCGGCGGGCTCGGCTCCGACACGTCCGACGACGTCGTCCACGAGCGCCGGGGCGGCGTCCGCGCCGACGACCTGTGCACGCTGATCTACACCTCGGGCACGACGGGCCGGCCCAAGGGCTGCGAGCTCACCCACCGGAACCTGCTCACCGAGTGCCGGACCATCACCGCGACGGTCCCGGACCTGCTCGCCGCCGGCGGGTCGGTGCTGCTGTTCCTCCCGCTCGCGCACGTGTTCGGCAAGGCGATCCAGTGCGGCGCGCTGACCAGCCGGACGACGGTCGGGCACAGCCCCGACGTCAAGAACCTCCTGCCCGACCTGGCCGAGTTCCGCCCGACCTTCCTGCTCGCGGTGCCGCGGGTGTTCGAGAAGGTCTACAACGGCGCGCGGCTCAAGGCCCACAACGACGGCAAGGGCAAGATCTTCGACACGGCCGCGGACACCGCGATCGCCTACTCCGAGGCGCTCGACGCCGGCGGCCCCGGCCTGCTGCTCAAGGCCCGGCACGCGCTGTTCGACAAGCTCGTCTACGGCAAGCTGCGCGCCGCTGTCGGCGGGAACGTCCGGGCGGCCGTGTCCGGCTCGGCGCCGCTCGGCGCCCGCCTCGGCCACTTCTTCCGCGGCATCGGCCTGCCCGTCCTGGAGGGCTACGGCCTGACCGAGACCTCGGCCGGCATCACCCTGAACACGCTCGACGCGCAGCGGGTCGGCTCGGTCGGCCGCCCGGTGCCCGGCTGCGCGGCCCGGATCGCCGAGGACGGCGAGATCCTGCTCCGTGGCGACATCGTCTTCCGCGGCTACTGGAACAACGAGGAGGCCAGCAAGGAGGCCCTCGAACAGGACGGCTGGTTCCACTCCGGCGACATCGGCGAGATCGACGACGCCGGCTTCGTGACGATCACCGGCCGGAAGAAGGAGATCATCGTCACCGCCGGCGGGAAGAACGTCGCGCCCGCGGTGCTCGAGGACCGGCTGCGTGCACATCCGCTGGTCGGGCAGTGCATCGTGCTCGGCGACCAGAAGCCCTTCATCTCCGCGCTGGTCACGATCGACCCGGAGGCCCTGCCGGGCTGGCGCGAGCGCAACGGCAAGCCGGCCGGGGACGGTGCGTCCGCGGCCGACCTGATCGACGACCCGGAGCTGCGCGGCGAGGTCGCCGCGGCGGTCGAGGAGGCCAACCAGGCGGTGTCGCGCGCCGAGCAGATCCGCAAGTTCCGGATCCTGCCGACCGACTTCACCGAGGCCGGCGGCGAGCTGACGCCGACGATGAAGGTCAAGCGCAAGGTCGTCCTCGACTCCTACGCCGACGACATCGAGGCGCTCTACTCCGGCTCCACGGCCGACCGGAGCTGACACCTCCCGCCTGCGGCCCGCCGGGCCGCAGGCGGGTCCGGGCCGGGCGGGTCCGGTCAGGCGCGGACGGTCCGGACGACGATCGTCGTGCTCGCCCGGTCGTGCCAGCCACGGCCGTCGGAGTCGAGGAAGAACGGCGGCAGGACGACCGCGATCATCGCGGTCCGGACCAGCGCCTTCGGCACGCCCACCTGCTGCGCCATGTCGGTGCGGGCCACCCGCATGCCGAGCGCGAGGTGCCCGGGGCTGCCACCGAGGACCGCCACCGTCAGCACGGTGATCACGAACCAGGTGCCGAGGATCCACCAGCCGAAGTCGGACGTGCCGATCGCCGCGCTCCCGGCGACGAGCAGGACCAGCAGGTAGGCCAGCAGCCAGTCGAGGCACACGCCGAGCAGACGGCGGCCGAAGCCCGCGACCGAGTAGTGCCCCGACGCGGGTAACCCGAACTGCTTCCCCCGGTGTCCGCCCGGGTCGGCGCCGCTCCCGGAGGGTGAACCGGGCTGCCAGGACTCGATCCAGCGGGCCATGGCTTCTAGCCTAGGCGCCACATCGACAGCGCCGCCGCCGACGGGTACCGGACATCCGGCACGAATGTGATCGGCGTCGCGCGCCGGTCAGTTAACGTCGGTGAAACAGGTGAGTGATGGGTGAGCAACACGGTCCTCCTACCGTCACCCACGATCTCCACCAGCGATTGAAGGAGCCCGAGAGAGTGTTCAGCAACGCCGAAGAGGTACTCAAGTACATCTCGGACGAGAAGGTCGAGTACGTCGACATCAGGTTCTGCGACCTGCCCGGCGTCATGCAGCACCTCACCGTCCCCGCCAAGACGGCCGGCGACCTCCTGGAGAACGGTGCCGCGTTCGACGGTTCCTCCGTCCGCGGTTTCCAGGCGATCAACGAGTCCGACATGGCGCTGTACCCGGACACCACGACCGCGCGCGTCGACCCGTTCCGCAAGCACAAGACGCTGAACGTCAACTTCTTCGTGCACGACCCGGTCACCGGTGAGCCCTACTCCCGTGACCCGCGCAACGTCGCACGCAAGGCCGAGGAGTACCTGGCCGCGTCGGGCATCGCCGACACCGCGTTCATGGCGCCCGAGGCCGAGTTCTACGTCTTCGACTCGATCCGCTTCGGCACCGACCCGCACCAGGCGTACCACCACATCGACTCCGCCGAGGGCTGGTGGAACACCGGCCGCGACGAGGTCGGCGGGAACCTGGGCTACAAGGTCAACTACAAGGGCGGCTACTTCCCCGTCCCGCCGGTCGACCACTACGCCGACCTGCGTGCCGACATCGTCAGCACCATGCAGGAGTCGGGCTTCGAGGTCGAGCGCGAGCACCACGAGGTCGGCACCGCCGGGCAGGCGGAGATCAACTACAAGTTCGACACCCTGCTCAGCGCGGCCGACGACATCATGCTCTTCAAGTACCTGGTGAAGAACGTGGCGTGGCAGAACGGCAAGACCGCGACCTTCATGCCGAAGCCGCTGTTCGGCGACAACGGCTCGGGCATGCACGTCCACCAGTCGCTCTGGAAGGACGGCCAGCCGCTCTTCCACGACGAGTCCGGCTACGGCGGCCTGTCCGACACCGCGCGCTACTACATCGGCGGCCTGCTGCACCACGCCCCGTCGCTGCTGGCGTTCACCAACCCGACGGTGAACTCCTACCACCGCCTGGTCCCGGGCTTCGAGGCGCCGGTCAACCTGGTCTACTCGGCCCGGAACCGCTCGGCCTGCATCCGGATCCCGCTGTCCGGTGACAGCCCGAAGGCCAAGCGCATCGAGTTCCGCTGCCCCGACTCGTCCGGCAACCCGTACCTCGCCTTCTCGGCGATGCTGATGGCCGGCCTCGACGGGATCAAGAACAAGATCGAGCCGCCGGCGCCGATCGACAAGGACCTGTACGAGCTCCCGCCGGAGGAGGCCAAGGACATCGCGCAGGTCCCGGGCAGCCTCGGCGCCGTCATCGACAAGCTCGAGGAGGACCACGACTACCTGCTCGAGGGCGGCGTGTTCACCCCGGACCTGATCGAGACCTGGATCCAGTACAAGCGGGAGAACGAGATCGACCCGCTGCGGCTGCGCCCGCACCCGTACGAGTTCGCCCTGTACTACGACGTGTGATCGGAACGGCCTCCCGACCTGGTGATCCTCGTCGGGCGGCCGTGATCAGGCCGTCAGACCTCGAAGGCCCGGTGTTCCTGTCCCCGGACGGGAGCACCGGGCCTTCGTCGTGCCCGGGACGAGGCTCGGGCAGGAGAGAGATCGTGGGGAGGCGTCCGACACCGCAGCCCCGGAGGGCGACCGGGAGCAGATCCGCGCAACTGGAGATCGACACCGTCGGCCCGCCGCTACCATCCCGTCGCGACCGGGCGGGGAGGTGCAGAGATGGTCGAGCCGGAACACGCGCTGCGCGTTGCACTCCCGGGCCCGCTGCCGTGCGTTCGATCTCGTCTCGCCACCCACGGAAGGACCGTCTGACATGCCCCGTCTCGGGATCACCGGGCACTCGAAGCTCACCCCCGCCTCGGTGCCGCTGGTCGCCGCCGCCCTCCGTGACGAGCTCCGGTCGCACCCGGCCCCGCTGGTCGGGGTGTCGTGCCTCGCCCGCGGCGCGGACCAGCTGTTCGCCGACGCGGTCCTCGACGCCGGCGGCGACCTCGTCGTCGTGCTGCCCTCCGAGGACTACCGGCGCAGCAAGGTCGAGCCCGGGAACCGCGACGAGTTCGAGCGGCTCCACGCCCGCGCGGCGGAGGTGCGGGTGCTGCCGTTCGGCACCGCGGACCGCGACGCCTACGCCGCCGCCGGACGGGCCGTGCTCGACGACGTCGGCCTGCTCGTCGCCGTCTGGGACGGGGCCCCGCCCGACGGAAGGGGTGGCACCGGGGACACCGTGCGCGAGGCCCGCGACCTCGGGATCCCCGTCACCGTCGTCTGGCCCGACGGCGCCGAGCGGCTCTGACCGCTCCCCCGCGGTCCACGATCCGGCCCTGCACACACGACGGCGCCGACCGGACGGATCCGGACGGCGCCGTGGTGCCGGCGGTGTGGCTCAGCGGCCGATCTTCTTGCGCCCCGTGATCTGGTTGTAGACCACGAGCACGATGATCGCGCCGATGATCGAGCCGATCCAGCTCGACGGCGAGAAGCTGCTGAAGCCGGTGAAGATGCTGGCCAGCGCACCACCGACGAACGAGCCGACGATACCCAGCAGGATCGTGCGCAGGATCCCGATGTCGTCCTTGCCCGGGACGACGGCACGGGCGATGAAGCCCGCGACGAGACCCAGGACGATCCACCCGAGAATGGTCCACAGCATGACGTTTCCTCCTTGTTCCGGACCGTCCCCCGACGGACCTTGTGGCGGCCGTGCGGCCGACCTGGACAACGAGTGACCAACCGGCCGCCGGTCGAAACGTGGCTGACGGTAGCCGTCACAGGTCACATCGGCATCGCGGAAACACCCTCGTACCCGATCCGGTGTCCCTGGTCCCGGATCGGGGACCTCCCCGATGCGCCCGGACGGCGGCGCGTCGCGACCCCCGGTCCCGATCACCGTCCGTCGGGACGGTACGGTCGCAGAATCGGTCCAGTCGTCGGCTCGCCGCCCGCGTTCGCGGGAGCGTTGACAACTGCCCGAACGGACTGGTTGACTCCGAGTCACCGTGTTCCGCGTCACATCGGATGAGGGCTGTACCTGCCCGACCACGAACGGTGACGTCCCGACTGCGCAGCGCCGCAGCCACCACCACGCGACACCCCGCACGCGCCGTCGTCCGCGCGTGCCCACGCACGTGCACGGCCCTTCCTCGGCGGCAGGGCCGTGTCCCCTCCGCGCCCCCGGGCTGACCTCGTCGCCCGGGGGTGCGGCTCGTCGTGGAGGTGTTACTCCGCGCCGGTGACGGCGACGAGACCTGCGGCCTCGATCCCGGCGACGGCGGCGGCCTCGTCGTTCAGCGACGCGTCCCCGGTCACGCCGACCGCGCCGAGCAGCGTCCCCTGGGCGTCCTTGACGAACACGCCACCGGGCACGGAGAGGATCTTGCCGTCGGCGAGGTTCGCGACCGAGGTGAAGAACTCGGGCGAGTCCGCGGCCCGCGCGGCGATCGCCCGGTTGGTCATGCCCAGCGCCAGGACCCCGCTCGCCTTGCCGGTCGCGAGGTCGGGGCGGAGGAACCCGGAGCCGTCCTGCCGGGACAGCGTCACGACGGCGCCGCCCGGGTCGAGCACGGCGACCGTCAGCGGGTTGAAGCCCTGCTCGGTGCCGTGCTTCAGCGCGGCGTCGGCGATGGTCTGGGCCTGCTCGAGGGTGATCGTCATGCTGCCGAGCCTGCCATTCCGGACGTGCCGGTGCTCACTGCGGGGTGAGCGCCACCAGCGGGATGGTCCGGTCGGTCTTGCGCTCGTAGTCGGCGAAGCCGCCGTTGTTGTCCTTGATCCAGGTCCAGACCCGGTCCCGGTCGGCGGTCCCGAGCTCGCTCGCGTGCACGCGGACCGTCTCGACGGTGCCCGCGCCGTCGGCGATCTCGGCCACGACGTCGGGATTCGCCATCAGGTTGTGGAACCAGGCCGGGTGCTTCGGCGCCCCGGCCGCGGACGCGACGACGACGTAGGAATCGCCGTCGGCGAACCAGCGCAGCGGCGCGACCCGCTCCGTGCCGCTCTTCGCCCCGACGTGGTGGACCAGCACCATCGGGAGGCCGGTGAACGGCTCACCGACCCGGCCGTCGTTCTCCCGGAACTCGCGGATGACCCGGCTGTTGAAGTCCTCTGCCATGCCGCCGATCCTTCCAGCTCCGGCTCACGCCGGGGCGCCGCCGGGCGCGAAGACCACCCAACCGGCGGCCCCCGTCGCGACCACGGCGGCGATCAGGAAGAACCCGGCCCACGCCCCGCCCGACAACGGCGTCAGCTCGGCGAGCCGGTCGGCGTCGGAGTGCCGCAGCCGGCCTCCGCGCCGCCCGCGCCGCAGCTCGGTGCAGGCCTTCACCCCGCCGAACAGCAGGAACCAGGCCAGCGCGGCGGCGAACCCGGTGCGCAGGTCCTCCTCGGCGCGCAGCGCGACCAGCACCAGCACCGCCCCGGTGACGACCACGGCGAGCCCGCCGTAGAGGTTGCGGATCTGCAGCAGCGTCGCCGCCAGCAGCGCGACCCCGATCCAGAGCATCGCCTGCGCCGCGTCCGAGGCGACCAGCACGGCCCCGCCGAGGCCGAGCAGCGGCGGGAAAACGTACCCGGCCAGGAACATCACGACGACACCGGGGCCGCGCCCGGCGCCCGTCGAGTAGGTCACCCCCGAGGAGTCGGCGTGCAGCCGGATCCCGGTCAGGCCGCGGCCCACCAGCACCGCGACCAGCGCGTGCCCGCCCTCGTGGGCGATCGTCACCGCGGTCCGGGTCAGCCGCCAGGTCGGACGCCACGCGACCACGGCCAGGGCGAGCACGGCCGCCAGCAGCGACGCCGGTCGCGCCGCGACCAGGTCGTAGCCGCGGGTCAGCAGGTCCAGGGGATCCGGGGACACGCCGTCCAGTGAACCAGCGGCCGGGAACGCCCCGGGAGCCGGTCGCCCCGGCACCGGACCGGTGCCTCACGACCCGGCGGCGTCCAGGATCCCCCCGGCCAGGTCGAGCGCGGTGCCGCAGTCCGCGCCCAGGTACATGAGGTCGACGAAGGCGTGCTCGATCTCCGTCTCCGCCCGCACCCGGCGCAGCAGCGCGACCGCGTCGGCGGCCGTCGACCCGGGCGGCAGGTTGACCCGCAGCACCGCACCGACCGCGCCGGGACCGCGACCGGCGTCCGCCGCGGCCGCGCGCAGCTCCGCCCACGGCCGCGAGACGGCCCGGCCGAGGTCCGGCACGCCCGGGGTCACCACCGGCAGGAAGCCGTCGGCCCGCTCGGCGATCCGCCGCCGCGCCCGCGGCGCGAACCCGGCCAGGTAGACCGGGATCCCGTGCGGCTTGACCTCGACGTGCGACGGCGCGATGGACACGTTCTTGCCCCGGTAGGCGACCGGGTCGTCGTGCCACCAGGCGTCGAGCACGTCGAGGGCGTCGTCGAGGCGGGCACCCCGCTCGGACATCGGGACGCCCACCGCGTCGTACTCCTCGGGCGACCAGCCGGTGCCCAGGCCGAGCAGCAGCCGTCCCCCGGAGATCCGGTCGACGGTCAGCGCGTGCCGCGCCAGCAGCGCCGGCGGGTACCACGGCGCGTTCAGCGTGCTCGTGCCCAGCTGCACCCGGGTGGTCACCGCCGCGGCCGCGGTCAGCAGCGCGAGCGGGTCGTGCGACGCCCGGAACTCGGCCGGGATCGTGTCGCTCCCGGCGTACCCGACGGACGGGTCGACGGCCGCCAGCAGCCGGTCGCCCGTCCAGAGGCTCGCCGCGCCGCGCTCCTCCGCACCCGCGGCGAACCGCATCGTCTCCTCCACCCGGGCGGCGGCCCCGCCGAACTGCGGGATCCCGAATCCGATTCGCACTTGACCTCCAGTGGCTGGAACCCGCGACGCTGTCGGGGTGACCGCGTCGCACACCCATGATCACCCCGTCGTCCTGAGCATCGGGCAACTGTCCGGACGGACCGGGGTGCCGGTCCGCACGATCCGCTTCTGGTCGGACGAGGGCCTGGTGCCCTCGGACCGCAGCGGAGCGGGCCACCGGGTGTACGACGCGGCCGCCGTGGCCCGGCTCGACCTGGTCCGGACCCTGCGCGAGCTGGGGCTGGGCCTGGACGACGTGCGTTCCGTGCTGTCCCGCCGGCGGGGGGTCGGCGAGATCGCGGAGGCGCACGCACGGGCCCTGGAGAGCCGGATCCGGGAGCTGAGGGCGCAGCGCGCGGTGTGCGTGCTGCTCGCCCGGACCGGTACCGAACCCGACGAGAGGAGCGTGACCCTGATGAACGACCTCGCACGGCTGTCCGCGGCCGAGCGCCAGCACATGATCGACGAGTTCGTCACCGAGGCGTTCGCCGGTACCGACCCGGCGGCGCCGGGTGCCGGCATCGCCGACGGAATGCGGATGCTGCCCACGGAGCTGCCCGACGACCCGACACCGGAGCAGGTGTCGGCCTGGGTGGAGCTGGCCGAGCTGATCCGGGACCCGGGCTTCACGGCCCGGGTCAGGGAGATGGCCGTCGCCGGTGCGGGATCGTCCGCGCCGGAGCACCAGGAGCGGCAGGCCGACCCGGCCGCCGTCGCCGAGCACGCCGGGGCCGCACTGGCCGCGGGAGTCGACCCGGCGAGCGCCGACGCGGCCGCGGTGCTGGAGCGGATCCCGGGCGCCGCCGGGCTCGACGCCGCGGCCCGGGTCCGGGCGGCCGGCACCGTCGAGCTGTTCGCGGACCGCCGGGTCGAGCGCTACTGGGCGCTGCTCGGCACGCTGAACGGCTGGCCGGCCCGGGAGCCGGTGATCCCGGCGTTCGAGTGGTTCGCGGCGGCGCTGCGGTCCGCCCCGGTGGACGGCTGAGCGGCGCTCAGTCCTCCGTCCAGCCGTAGAACACCCGCTCGACGACGTTCCGCGCGCGCCGGGTGACGCGCCGGTAGTCGTCGAGGAACTCGCCAGGGTCCCCGCCCGCCGGGTACCCGAGCGCCGCGGCGACGGCGACCAGCTCCCGCCCCGAGCGCGGGAGCTGGTCCCCCGGCTTGCCCTTCACCAGCATGATCGCGTTCCGGGCGCTGGTCGCGGTCCGCCAGCCCTCCTCCAGCTCGCGGGCGTCGTCGGCGGGGAGCAGGCCGGCCTCGGTGGCCTCGTGCAACCCGTCGAGCGTCGAGGTCGTCCGCAGCTCGGGGACGTCACCGGCGTGCTGCAGCTGCAGCAGCTGCACCGTCCACTCGACATCGGCGAGCCCGCCGGACCCCAGCTTGGTGTGGGTGGTCCGGTCCGCGCCGCGGGGCAGCCGCTCGGCGTCGACCCGGGACTTGATCCGGCGGATCTCCACGACCGACGCCGCCGGGAGCCCGTCGGCCGGGTAGCGGATCGGGTCGATCAGCGTCGTGAACTCGCGCCCGAGCGCCCGGTCCCCCGCGACCGGCCGGGCCCGCAGCAGCGCCTGCGCCTCCCAGACCTCGCCCCAGCGGGCGTAGTACTCGCGGTACGACGACAGGGTCCGCACCATCGGCCCGGACCGGCCCTCGGGCCGCAGGTCGGCGTCGACCGGCAGCGCCGGGTCCGGGCTCGGCGAGCCGAGCAGCCGCCGTACCCGTTCGACGACGCGCGTCGCCCACTTCACGGCCGTGTGGTCGTCGACGCCCTCGGCCGGGGAACACACGAACATGACGTCGGCGTCGCTGCCGTAGCTCGACTCGCCGCCGCCGAACCGGCCCATGCCGATCACCGCGAGGGTGGCCCGGTCGTCGGGCTCGGACCGCAGGACGGCGTCCAGCGTCGCGGCGAGCACGGCCTCGTTCACCGAGTTCAGCGCTGCGCACACCTCGTCGACCTCGAGCACGCCGAGCAGGTCGGCGCAGGCGATCCGCAGCATCTCGTGCCGCCGGTACGAGCGCGCGGAGGCCACTGCGGCCTCCGGCGTCGACTGCCGGGCCACCGTGGCCCTCAGCGCCACCGACACCTCGGCCGGGTCCCGCGTCAGCTCCGGGCTCTGCACCCCCGAGGAGATCGCGAGCATCCGCAGCACCTCGGGCGCCCGCTGCAGCAGGTCCGGGACCAGCGCGGACGTCCCGAGCAGGGTCATCAGGCGCTGCGCGACGGCGCCCTCGTCGCGCAGCAGCCGCAGGTACCAGGGGGTCGCGGCCAGCGCCTCCGACACCCGCCGGTAGGCCAGCAGCCCGCGGTCCGGGTCGGGGCTCTGGGACAGCTCGTCGAGCAGCACCGGCAGCAGCGCCCGCTGGATCGACGCCGCCCGCGAGACCCCGCCGGTGAGCGCGCGCAGGTGCCCGAGCGCGCCCTCGGCCGAGGCCCAGCCCAGTGCGGACAACCGCGCCTTCGCCGCGTCCGGGGACAGGACGCCGTCGGCCTCCTCCCCCGCCAGCCGGGACACCGCGGTCAGCAGCGGCCGGTAGAAGAGCTTCTCGTGCAGCCGCGTCACCCGCCGCGCGTTGCGCTGCCACTCCGCGACGAGGACCCCGACGACGTCGCGGCGGCCGTCGGGGCGGATCCGCGCCGAGCGCGCCAGCCAGCGCAGCGCCTCGGTGTCGTCGGCCGCCGGCAGCAGGTGCGTCCGGCGCAGCTTCTGCAGCTGCAGCCGGTGCTCCAGCAGCCGCAGGAACCGGTACGACGCGGCCAGGTTCGCCCCGTCGTCGCGGCCCACGTAGCCGCCGTCGCTCAGCGCGGCGAGCGCACGCAGGGTGTTGCCGGAGTGCAGGGTGTCGTCGGTGCGGCCGTGCACCAGCTGCAGCAGCTGGACGGCGAACTCGACGTCGCGCAGGCCGCCGCGGCCGAGCTTGAGCTCCCGGTCCTTCTGGTCCGACGGGATGTTGTCGATCACCCGGGTGCGCATCGCCTGCACCTCGGCGACGAAGTCGTCGCGGGCCGACGCCTGCCACACCATCGGGGAGAGCGCCTCGACGTAGGCGGCACCGAGCGCGGGGTCCCCGGCGATCGGACGGGCCTTGAGCAGGGCCTGGAACTCCCAGGTCTTCGCCCAGCGCTTGTAGTACGTGACGTGCCCGTCGAGGGTGCGGACGAGCGCACCCTGCCTGCCCTCCGGGCGGAGGTTCGCGTCGACCTCGAAGCACGCCTCCCCGGCCACCCGCATCACCCGCGACGCCAGCTTCGTCGACGCCTGGGTGAGCTCCCCGCCGGGCTCGGCGACGAAGATGACGTCGACGTCGGAGACGTAGTTCAGCTCGCGGCCGCCGCACTTGCCCATGCCGATCACGGCCAGCCGCAGCTCCTCCGGCGGGTCCTGCTCGGCGGCGGCGACCGCGAGCGCCGCCGCCAGCGCGGCCTCGGCCAGGTCGGCGAGCTGGGCGGCGACGTCGTCGACCTCCATCACCGGCAGCGTCGGGTCCCCGACGGCGGCCAGGTCCGCGGAGGCGAGGCCGAGCAGCTCGTCACGGTAGGCCGTGCGCAGCGCCGTGACGGCCTCGGCTCCGGTGAGGGTCGCGCGGGCGCCGCCCGGCGCCCCGGGCGGCGGAGCGTCGGGATCGGCACCGACGGCGCGCAGCAGGTGCGCGGTGCGCCGGGCCAGGTCCGGCGGCGGGTCCCGGCGGTCCGGGGTGTCGGCGAGCAGCGCCCACCGGTCCGGGTGGGTGATCAGGTGGTCGCCGAGCGCCGTGGAGGAGCCCAGCGTCGCGAACAGCCGCCCGCGCAGGCCCGCGTCACCGCGGAGCGCGCGGTCGATCTCCGGCCAGGGGGGCGTCTGGGCGAGCCGCTCCACGGCGCGCAGCGCGAGGTCGCGGTCGGGGCTGCGGGCGAGCGCCCACATGATCTCCTCGCAGCCGCTGGCGGGGGCGTCGCCGTCCCACCAGCCCAGCTCGCGCAGCGTCGCGTCCGCATCCGGTCCGGGGAGTCCCAGCCGGGCCAGCGAGGTTCCCGTGCGCCGATCCATCACGGACGCCGATCCTGCCCCATCACGGCCGGGTCACGACGCCCCTACCGCCTGCGGCACGGGCCGCCGGTGACGGCGGCCTCCTCCCGGCCGGGCCGTGTCAGCTCGGCGAACACCGCGTCCAGCGACGTCTCCGACGGCAGGTGACCCGGCTCGACCTGCTCGACGAGCTGGCCGCCGGGGATCAGCTCGACGGTGGCCTCTGCCGCGTCGAACGGCACCTGGTCGTCGGCGCGGGAGTGCCGGACGGTGACCGGGCGGGCGACGTCGGACGGGGTGAAGCCCCACGGCCGCACCTGGAGCGCGGCCTCCCGGGCGGGGCCGGCCCATCCGTGGCCACTGATCTCCCGGAGGGCCTCCACCAGGTGCGGGTGGCCGGCGAACGCGGCGGCGAACCGGTCGTGCCCGGCGTCGAACCGGGCGGCGACGTCGCGCGGGTCGCCGTCGCGGAAGAACGCCCAGGCGTCGAGCGACGCCTGCGGGTAGCGGCCGCGGATGGCGTCGTCGTGGACGTAGGGCAGCCCGCTCAGGACCCAGCACTCCCGGACCCGCTCGGGCGCGAGCGCGGCGAGCGCGTAGGCGTACGGCGCCCCGGCCGAGATCCCGACGACGTCGACCGGCCGGCCGATCCACTCCAGCAGCGGCGCGACGGCAGGTACCCAGTCCGCGACCGCGCCGAACCCCGCGGGCGGCGAGACGCCGTAGCCCGGGCGTTCGGCGGCGATCAGCCGGACGCCGTGCCGTTCGGCCCGGTCCGACCATGCGGCCCCGACCACCGCCGAGCCGAACAGCCCGTGCAGCAGGAGGACGGGCGGCCCGTCCGACGGGCCGTACTCCGCGTACCCGATCGGCAGGCCGTGCCCGCCCGTGACCACAGCGCGTTCCACGCCGCGATACTAAGGCGAGCCTTACCTGAGCGCGACGGCCCTACAGCACCGGCAGGTAGGTGGCGAGCTCGTGCGGCGTCACGTTGCGCCGGTAGGCGTCCCACTCGGCGCGCTTGTTCCGCAGGAAGAAGTCGAACACGTGCTCGCCGAGGTACTCGGCGACCAGCTCGGACCGCTCCATGACGTCGAGCGCCTCGGTCAGATTCTGCGGCAGCAGCTCGTAGCCCAGTGCCTTGCGCTCGGTGTCGGTGAGGGCCCAGACGTCGTCCTCGGTGGCCGGGGGCAGCTCGTAGCCCTTCTGGATGCCGGTCAGCCCGGCGCCCAGGATCACCGCGTAGGCGAGGTAGGGGTTGCAGGCCGAGTCGAGCGTGCGGACCTCGATCCGGCGCGACGACGACTTCCCCGGCGAGTACATCGGCACCCGGACCAGCGCGGACCGGTTGGCGTGCCCCCACGACACGGCGGTCGGTGCCTCGCCGCCGGTGATCAGCCGCTTGTAGGAGTTCACCCACTGGTTCGTGACCGCGGTGATCTCGCGGGCGTGCTTGAGCACCCCGGCGACGAACGCCTTGCCGGTCGCGGACAGCTCGTAGGGGTCGTCCGGGTCGTGGAAGGCGTTGTGGTCACCCTCGAACAGCGAGAAGTGCGTGTGCATCGCCGAGCCGGGGTGCTCGGAGAACGGCTTCGGCATGAACGACGCCCGCACGCCCTGGGTGAGCGCGACCTCTTTCACGACGTAGCGGAACGTCATGAGGTTGTCGGCCATCGTCAGCGCGTCGGCGTAGCGGAGGTCGATCTCCTGCTGGCCGGGGCCGCCCTCGTGGTGGCTGAACTCCACCGAGATGCCCATCGACTCGAGCGTCTCGATGGTGTTGCGCCGGAAGTGCGGGGCGACGTCGTGGCTGGCCTGGTCGAAGTAGCCGCCGGAGTCGGCCGGCGTGGGCCGGGAGCCGTCGTCGGGCAGGTTCTTGAGCAGGTAGAACTCGATCTCCGGGTGCACGTAGCAGGTGAACCCGGCCTCGCCCGCCTTGTTGAGCGCGCGGGTGAGCACGTGCCGCGGGTCGGCCCAGGACGGCGAGCCGTCCGGCATCGCGATGTCGCAGAACATCCGGGCCGAGTAGTGCTCGCCGGACGCGCTCTCCCAGGGCAGGACCTGGAACGTCGACGGGTCCGGCTTGGCGACCATGTCCGACTCGTAGACGCGGGCGAAGCCCTCGATCGCCGATCCGTCGAACCCGATGCCCTCGGCGAAGGCACCCTCCAGCTCGGCCGGGGCGATCGCCACCGACTTCAGATAACCGAGCACGTCCGTGAACCACAGACGGACGAAACGGATGTCGCGCTCCTCGAGCGTGCGGAGGACGAACTCCTGCTGGCGGTCCATGCGGCGGAGCCTAGGAACCCCGTGTTACGCGGAAGTTACCGGGGTGTGCGGGTGCCCGGTCCGGGGCACCCGCACACCCCCGATCAGGTCCCGGTCAGGCCGGGGCCAGCGAGCACTCGGCGCCCTCCTGGGGCAGCTTCAGGTCGACCAGGTAGTCGACCGCGAGCCGGTCGACGCACGGGTCACCCTGCAGGGACGCGGTGTGCTGGTTCCCGTTGACCTTGATCAGGCTGCCGCCGAGCTGGCCGGCCAGGTCCACCCCGGCCTGGTACGGCGTCGCCGGGTCGCCGGTGACCGACACCACGACGACGGGCGGGAGCCCTTCGGCCTGCGGCACGTGCGGCTCGCTGGTCGGCGGCACCGGCCAGAACGCGCACGAGTCACGGGCACCGACCGGGCCACGGCCGGTCGAGCGGAACGGGGCGGCCTCGTCGGCCTGCTTCGCGAGCTCGAGCGCCTCGGACGGCTCCTTCAGCGGCGTCTGGTTCACGCAGCTGATCGCCTGGAACGACTCCAGCATGTTGCTGTAGCGGCCCTGCTGGTCACGCTCGTAGTAGAGGTCGGCCAGCGTCATCAGGAAGTCGCCGTTGCCGTTCGCGACCTGCGAGATGCCCTGCTGCAGCGCCGGCCACAGCTGCGACACGTAGAGCGCCTGGCTCACGCCGGTCTGCGCGTCGTTGAAGCTCAGCGTGCGGCCGTCGCTCGTCGGGACCGGCTTGTCGATCAGCGGCTGCATGACCGTCTGGAACGCGCGGGTCGCCTGCGCGGGATCGGTGCCCAGCGGGCAGTTCGGCCTGCTGGTGCAGTCCTTGGCGAAGTTGTCGAAGGCCAGCTGGAAGCCGGCGTTCTGCTTCACGCTGGAGTCGAGCGTCGTCTGCGTCGGGTCGATCGCCCCGTCGAGCAGCAGCGCCCGCACGTTCTGCGGGAACGCCTCGGCGTAGGCGGTGCCGAGCTCGGTGCCGTAGGAGAAGCCCGCGTAGGTCATCTTCTCGTCGCCGACGGCGGCCCGCATGACGTCCATGTCCTTGGCGACGTCGCGGGTGCCGACGTTGGCCAGCACGTCGGCACCGGTGCGCTCGGCGCAGCGGTCGGCGTACTGCTTGTTGCGCGCCTCGGCCGCGGCGACGCCGGCCGGGGACGGGTCGGCGAAGACCTGCCCGCGGTCCTCGTCGTTCTCCTGGTCGGTCAGGCACTCGATCTTCGGCTCGCTGGCGCCGGTGCCGCGCGGGTCGAAGCCGATCAGGTCGAACCGGTCCCCCAGCCCGTTCGCCGACCACGTCGGCGCGGAGCTCGCCATGAACGACGTGCCGGACGCGCCCGGGCCGCCCGGGTCGGCGAACAGCGAGCCGATCTTGTTGCCGGTCGCCTTCTTGCGCAGCATCGCGATCTGCATGGTGTCGCCGTCGGGCTGGGCGTAGTCCTGCGGGACGGTGACCCGGGTGCAGTCGAACTGCGGGTCCGCGAAGGACTGGCCGTCCTCCTCGGTGGGCGCGTAGTCGGCGCAGGGCCCCCAGCTCAGCTCCTGGTCGTAGAACCGGGCCAGGTCCGGCGGGTTCTGCGGGGCCTGGGACTCGTTCGACGTCGTCCCGACGTCGGAGCACGCCCCCACCAGCATCAGCGCCGCGGCACCGAGGGCCGCCGCGCCGGCGACCCGGCCGGGCCGTCGCCGCCGTCCCGTCCGGGGTGGCGGTGTCGCGGGTACGGGGCCACGGAGGCGCAGACGGGGGGCCATGACGGGGAGCATGCCATCGACCCCGGACAGTGGCCGGGCGCGGGGGTTGCGACGGCCACCCGGTGACCGTTCCCACACCCCGGCCCACCGCGCCGCCGCCGGGTGCACCCTGGCGTCCGCCACCGACGGCGAACCCGGGGACCCGCGATCAGCGTGGGCCTCGAGGCACGGAAGGAGCTCACTGGTGAGCATAGAGACCAGACAGCAGGGCACGCCCGCCGGCACCGAGGCCGAGGCCCCGTACCGGACGCCGGCGGCGCCGAAGCGCACCCGCGTCCACCACCTGACGCAGTGGAAGCAGGAGGGCCGGCGCTGGCCCATGCTGACCGCCTACGACGTCTACTCCGCCGAGATCTTCGACGACGCCGGCATCCCGGTGCTGCTCGTCGGCGACTCGGCGGGCAACAACGTGTTCGGGCACGACAACACCATCCCCGTCACGATCGACGACCTGCTCCCGCTGACCCGCGCCGTCGTCCGCGGCGCGCGCAGCGCGCTCGTCGTCGCCGACCTGCCGTTCGGCAGCTACCAGATCTCCCCCGCCCAGGCCCAGGAGTCGGCGTTCCGGTTCATGAAGGAGGCCGGGGCGCACGCGGTGAAGCTGGAGGGCGGCGCCCGGTTCGCACCGCAGATCGAGGCGCTCACCGCGTCCGGCGTGCCGGTGATGGGGCACCTGGGGTTCACACCGCAGAGCGAGCACGCGCTCGGCGGCTTCCGCATCCAGGGCCGGGGCGACGCCGCCGACGCACTCGTCGAGGACGCGCTGGCGGTCCAGGAGGCGGGGGCGTTCGCCGTCGTGCTGGAGATGGTGCCCGCCGACGTCGCGAAGCGGGTCACCGGTGAGCTGCGGATCCCGACCGTGGGGATCGGCGCCGGCCCGGACTGCGACGGCCAGGTGCTGGTGTGGTCGGACATGGCCGGCATGAACCGCGGCAGGGTCCCCCGCTTCGTGCGGCGCTACGCCGAGGTCGGCTCGGTGCTGCACGACGCAGCGGCCGCCTTCGCCGCCGACGTCCGCGGCGGCGAGTACCCCGCGGAGGAGCACAGCTACCGCTGAGCCGCGGTCCGGCCGGTGCGTCTACAGGGCCGCCGGCCGGACCTGTGCCGCGACGCCGGTGATCCCGCCACCGGAGCGGTACCGGGCGAGCATCCGGCCGGCCGGGGTCTCCCGGCGGCCGAGCCGTTCGCGCAGCAGCGCGAGGCGGTCGTCGTGACCGGGCTCGTCCCGCAGGGCGGCCGTGGCGGCGTCGAGCACGGCCTGCGACCCGGCCCGGGTGCCGGGGTCGGTCCAGCCCCGCAGCGCGGAACGCCGGTGCGCGACCGCGTCCGGCGTGCGCCGGCGCCCGGGCAGCGTGGTGTCCCGCAGCAGCCCGGCGAGCAGCGACAGCAGCGCGCCGGGCAGGCCGGTGCCGCAGCCGTCGGCCGGCTCCTCCCCCGGCACGACCGCGACCGCGTCGAAGGCCTTGAACTCGATCCGGCCGATCTCGCCGGGGATGCCGGCGTGCCGCACCAGGCTGGGGTCGGTCGGCAGCAGCGGGGCGTCCGGCTCGAGGTAGGCCAGTGCGGCCGGACGGGCCCCGGTGCGGCGCGACGTCCGTGCCGACAGCCCGCCCCACGGCCGCCCGTCCCGGAACGGCGACGAGAACGACCACGGCACCAGGTAGGGGCTGTAGTAGGTGAGCTTGGCCGCCGCGTCGGCGAGCACCGCCGGATCGCTCCCGGCCTCGGGGAACGACAGGTTGAGGTCCGGCCCCCAGGTGACCATGTGCAGCGGGGCGGTGCGCTCCTCCGGGGAGGACGCCATCAGCGCCCGCTCGCAGGCGTTCGGCGGTGGATCCAGCTGGTAGGACGACCGCACCGGATGGTGGCCGATCGCCACCGGCCGCAGCGCGTGGCGGGCGGCGACCTCGGCGAGCAGCACCGCGTCCGCCGCCAGCGCGGCCTCGGTGGCCTCCACCGAGTCGTGCACGACGGTCCGGATCTCGATGCCCTTCGGCTCGAACCGCAGCAGCTCGCCCTGCTCGCCGAGCCGCTCGTAGCCCTCGGCGTACCAGCGCTTGCGGCGGATCCCGGCGTCGCCGATCCGCAGGTCGGCCTGGTCGCCGGGGAGCTCGGGCAGCTGGGCCACGACGGCCGCGACCTCGTCGTGGCCCAGCACGGTGAAGTCCGCCAGCGAGCCGTCCGGCCGCACGAGTGCCAGCTCGTGCTCGATCCCGTACCGCGCCGCGCCCCGCATCGATCCCCCCGGTGTCCGTCCGGTGATGCACCGTACCGCCGGGCGCACCCGGTGCCGGTGTGATCCGTTCCCGGCCCTCGCTCACCCGTTCCGCCCTGGACAACACCGGGCGGAGGGGTCAGCCTGGTGACGGCGGCCACACGAGGTCCGCCCGGAGCCCGGAACACGGGAGGCGTCATGAGGCTGGGCCGCAAGATCTCCGAGGGGTACGCCGTCGACCACGAGGCCGACCGGCTCGCCGCCGCACAGGACCGACCGGAACCCGCCCCCGCCCCACGGCCCGAGCTCACCGGGTGGTCGGCGGCCACCGAGGAGCCGGCCCGGACGGGTTCGCGCGAGGACTGACGTGCCCAGCGGTCTCTTCCGCCGCGCACCGCAGGAGCACCCGGCCGGTCCGCTGGAGGGGCACAAGCTCGCGTTCCCGATGCTGTCCGCGGACGGGACGACGGCCGGGTTCAGCGGTGTCACCCTCGGGCGTGCGCACGTCTACCGCACGGTCGACGACGCGCTGTGCGCCCACGGCTGCCGGCACGCGTGCCCGTCCCGCTGGTGCGACTGCGGCTTCTACTGCTTCCACTCCGACGCCGACGCCCGCGAGCTGGCCTGCGCACCCGAGCACCAGGGTGCTGTCCTGCTCGAGGTCGCGGTGTCCGGCCGGTTCCGGCGCTACGAGCTGGGACTGCGCTACTCCCGGCAGCGGGTCCGGTCGGTCCGGATGCGGCCGTGCCGCTGCGGCGCGGGCGTCTCGGCGCTCGCCGACACCGGCTCCGGGCAGCACGGCTGGCGGCGGCTGGAACCGGTGTGCGGGCGCTGCGCGGGGGCCCGGCCGGTGCTGACGCCGGAACGGTTCACCCGCCTGGCCGGGGTGCTCCTGCTGCCCGACGACGTACCGGCCGGACCGCTGGTACCGGCCGGGGACGCCGTCCCCACCGGGCCGCACCCGCTCGACGACTCGGCGTTCGGTGCCCCGCCCCTCCCCGACTCCGGTGACCCGGTCGCGACGGCCGGGGCGGTCGCGGTGCTCACGGCCGAGATGGCGCTGCTGCAGGCGCGGCTCGACGAGATGGCCCGGCAGCTGGGGCGGGCCACCGCCCGGCTGGACGAGCTGGAGGGCCGGGACCTCTAGAGCCAGACCGGCAGCGGGGCGGGACGGTTGCCGTCGGCGTCGCGCAGGCCCTTGCCGAACGGACGGCCGAGGAGCCAGGCGATGAGGTCCGGCGCCCGGCCCCGGATCGTGCCGAGGTCACCGGGCTCGGCGCCGTCGGCGGTGGCCGGTCCCGGCCCGAACTCGCGCACCTGACCGGTCCGCGACTCCTCCAGCCGGACGTGCGGGCAACCGGGACGCTGCTCCAGGGTCCCGGCGACGTCGGCGACCAGCACCTTCCGCATCGGGATCGGCAGGTCCTTGAACGACGCGCCGACGTCGAGATCGACGGCGTGCACCCACACCTCACGAGCTCGCGCCCAGGGCACCGCGGTTGCCGGGATCTCGACGTCCTGCGCGTTGCGGACCCGGGCCGACCAGGCCTTCTCCGGCATCGCACGCACGGCGTCGGCGAGCCGGTCCGAGGTCGCGACGACGTCGGCGCGGATCTGCTCGGGGCTGCGCGCCGCACCGGCGGCGATGTCGGCGTCCCGCGCCTGCGGGTCCCGGTAGGCACGGGTCTCCTCCCCGGTGCTCGCCCAGTGCAGGAGATTGATCATCGCGTCGGCGTTGCGGGCCACGTGGGTGAGCACGTGCGCCCGGCTCCAGCCGGCGAGCAGCGACGGCGCGCCGAACGCCTCGTCGCCCATCCGCGTCATCAGCCCCCGCAGGTGGGCCTGGCCGTCGCCGGCCCAGGCCAGCGAGTCCGCGAGCGGCGGGGGTACCGCGACCGGGGCGTCGGTCACCGCAGGGCCCGTGCCACGTTGCGGCACTCCCCGATCCCCTCGACCGCGGTGACGATCTCGCAGCCGTCGGTGAGGTAGCGCGGGGGCGTGCGGGCGTCGCCGACACCGCCCGGGGTGCCGGTGGCGATGACGTCGCCCGGGTTGAGCGTGAGGATCGTCGACAGGTAGACGATCAGGTCGACGACGCCGAACACCAGCTGGTCGGTGGTGGAGTCCTGCATGGTCTCGCCACCGAGCTCGGAACGGATGCGCAGCGCGCCGCCGTCGGCCGGGTCGGCGGTGAGCTCGTCCGGGGTGACGAGCTCGGGGCCCAGCGGCGTCGAGTGCTCCCAGGTCTTGCCCTGCAGGAACTGCTTCGTGCGGCGCTGGTAGTCGCGCATGCTAACGTCGTTGAGCACCGTGTAGCCGGCGATCGCGGCCCGCGCGGACTCGGCGTCGGCGTGCCGGACGGCCTGCCCGATGACGACCGTCAGCTCGGCCTCGAAGTCGACCCGGTCGGACTCGGGGGGCAGCTCGATCTCGTCGCGGGCGCCGATCAGCGCCGGGGCGAACTTGCCGAAGATCGTCGGGTACTCCGGCAGCTCGTTGCCCATCTCGAGCACGTGGTCGCGGTAGTTCAGGCCGACGCAGATGATCTTCTCGGGCGAGGGGACCAGCGGGGCGAGGTCCAGTGCCGCCGCGTCGTGCACCGGTCCGTCGGCGGTCGCGGCGTGCTCGGCCCAGTCCGGGCGCTCGAGCAGCGCGCGGACGTCGGCCTCCCCCGTCTCGACGGCGCTGTCGCCGTCCACACGCACCGCCCGGTGCCCGGTCGCGGTCCGGATCGTCGCGAGCCTCATCGTGCGCGCCCCTCCTCGAGTGTCGCCGTCTGCGTCCGGCGCAGAGTCTGCGCCACCGCGGGCGGGAACGGGAGTCAGGGGGTGGGTCGGGGCCCGCCGGGCCCCCGTGCCGGGCCGCACCGCGGGGTGGGTGCGGCCCGGTGGCGGGTCAGATGGCGGCCTCGTCGTCACCGCCCCCGCCACGGACCGGCAGGTCGCCGAACACCTCCGGCGGCTCCCGCCACGCGTCCTGCGGGGCGCCGGCGCGGGCCGCCGACACCGCCCGCCACACCCGCTCCGGGGTGCACGGCAGGTCGATGTGCCGCACGCCGAGGTCGGACAGCGCGTCCACCACCGCGTTCTGCACCGCCGGGGTCGACCCGATCGTCGCCGACTCGCCGATCCCCTTGGCGCCCAGCGAGTTCAGCGGCGTCGGGGTCTCGGTGGTCGCGGTCTCGTAGTCGAACATGTCGGCCGCGGTCGGGATCGTGTACGCGGCGAGGCTGGAGGTCAGCGGCTGGCCCTCGTCGTCGTAGAGCACCTCCTCGTACAGCGCCTGCGCGATGCCCTGCGCCATGCCGCCGTGCTGCTGCCCCTCGACCAGCAGCGGGTTGAGGATCCGGCCGCAGTCGTCGACGGCGACGTGCCGCTTCGGTGTCACCCGCCCGGTGTCGGTGTCGACCTCGACGACCGACACGTGCGCCCCGAACGGGAACGTGGCCCCCGCCTGCTCCGAGTCCAGCCCGACGTGCAGCTCCTCCCCCGTCGTCGCCGCCTGGGCGTGCACCTCGGGCCAGCCGACGGACGGGCCGCCGGGGACACCGGCGACGCCGAACCGGCCGTCCTCGGTGATCTCGACGTCGTCGGTCGAGGCCTCCAGCAGCGTCGCCGCGATCTTGCGGGCGCGGTCGTGGAGCTCGTGTGCGGCCTCGGCGACCGCGGTGCCGCCGAGCTGCAGCGACCGGGAGCCACCGGTGCCCGCCCCGCGCGGGACCCTCGCGGTGTCCGACTGCACGTAGGTGATCTTCTCCAGCGGGATCCCGAGCCGGTCGGAGACCAGCATCGAGAACGACGTCGCGTGCCCCTGGCCGTGCGCCGAGGTGCCCGCGGAGACGGTGGCCGTCCCGTCGGCGTGGACGGTGACCGAGCCGTACTCGCCGCCGCCCCCGCCCGCGGTGACCTCCACGTAGGCCGCGATCCCGATGCCGAGCCGGACCGGGTCGCCCGCCTCGCGGCGGCGGGCCTGCTCGGCGCGCAGCTCGTCGTAGCCGGACAGGCGGAGCGCCTCGCGCAGCGGCAGGTCGTAGTCGCCGACGTCGTAGGTGGCGCCGGTCAGCGTGGTGTAGGGGAAGACGTCCGGGGCGAGGAAGTTGCGCCGGCGCAGCTCCACCGGGTCGATGTCCAGCTCGGCGGCGGCGACGTCGACCAGGCGCTCCAGGTGGGCCGCGGCCTCCGGACGGCCTGCACCGCGGAAGGCGCCCATCGGCGTCGTGTTGGTCAGGGCGGCGACCGCGTCGTAGCGCAGCTTCGGGATGTCGTAGACGCCGGTGGCCATCAGGAAGGTCGTGCGCAGCGGCAGCGCGCCGCCGAAGCCGGCGTAGGCGCCGGCGTCGCCGATCACCCGGGTCCGCAGGCCGGTCATCCGGCCGTCGCGGGTCAGGCCGAGCTCGTAGTAGCCGACCTGGCCGCGGCCGTGCGGCATCGAGACGAGGTTCTCCGAGCGCGTCTCGACCCAGGCCAGGGGACGTCCGAGCGCCCGTGCGGCGACGACGGTCGCGGTGTGCTCGGCGAGCACACCGGCCTTGGCGCCGAAACCGCCGCCGACGTGCGGGGCGATCACCCGGACCCGGTCGGTGTCCAGGCCGAGCAGGCCGGCGAGCTGCGCGCGGAACCCGTGCGGCATCTGGGTGGAGACGTGCACGGTCAGGTCGAAGTCGCCGTCGGCCGGGTCCGGGGCGGGATCGGCGAGGATCGCGTTGCCCTCCAGCGGGACCGCGGCCACGCGCTGGTTCACCATCCGGGCCCGGACGACGACCTCGGCGTCGTCCAGCGGGTCCGGCTCCGGGCCGCGCTCGCCCGCGGCGAGGTTGCTGCCCTGCTCGGGGAACTGCAGCTCGGCGCCCTCGGCCAGGGCTGCCTCGGGGTCGGTGACCGCGGGCAGCGGGTCGTAGTCGATCTCGACGAGCTCGGTCGCGTCGACGGCGGCGGCCCGGCTGTCGGCGACCACCATCGCGACCGCCTCACCGACGAACCGCACCCGGCCGGTCGCCAGCGGCGGGCGCGGCAGGTCCGGGTTGAGCACCATCAGGCCGTGGTGGGCGGGCAGGTCGAGATCGGCCGCGGTGTACACGGCCAGCACCCCGGGCGCCGCCGCGGCCTCGGTGGTGTCGACGCCGGTGACCAGCGCGTGCGCCAGCGGCGAGCGGACGAAGGCGACGTGCGCGAGGGCGGGCGGGGCGCCGGCACCGTGCAGCAGGTTGCCGACGTAGGTGCTCGCGCCGGTGATCAGGTCGGCGTCCTCGACGCGGCGGACGGAGGTTCCCAGGATCGAGCCAGGCATGCGTCCCACGCTAGCGCCGGCGACCACCGACGGCGACCGGAAACGGAGGGCCGTCCGGTTACGTCGGTGAGCGGTCCCCGTCACGCGTCGGCTGCGTCTCCACCCGCGGTCACGCCGAGGTCGCGCCCGGTAGCGTCCCGGTCATGCCCGAGTTCCACCACACCGACGTGCTCCCGCTCGGCCCGGACGAGACCGAGTACCGCGAGCTCGACCTGCCGGCGGGTACCACCACCGAGGCCGCCGGACGCACCTTCCTCGAGGTCCCGCCCGAGACGATCACCGGCCTGGTCCGCGCCGCCGTCACCGACATCCAGCACCTGCTCCGGCCCTCGCACCTGAGGCAGCTGCGCGCGATCGTCGACGACCCGGAGGCGTCCGGCAACGACCGGTTCGTCGCCACCGACCTGCTGCGCAACGCCTGCGTCTCCGCCGGTGGCGTGCTGCCGATGTGCCAGGACACCGGCACCGCGATCGTCGTCGGCAAGAAGACCGAGACCGTCCTGACCGGCGGCGACGACGAGGCCGCCGTCTCCCGCGGCGTGTTCGACGCCTACCAGGAGCTGAACCTGCGCTACTCGCAGATGGCGCCGCTATCCTTCTGGGACGAGAAGAACACCGGCACCAACCTGCCGGCCCAGATCGAGCTCTACTCCAAGCCCGGCCGCGACCCGTACTACGAGTTCCTGGTCATGGCCAAGGGCGGCGGTTCGGCGAACAAGACCTTCCTCTACCAGGAGACCAAGGCGCTGCTGAACCCGAAGCGGCTCGCGACCTTCCTGGACGAGAAGCTGCGCTCGCTGGGGACGGCGGCCTGCCCGCCGTACCACCTCGCGATCGTCGTCGGCGGGATGTCGGCCGAGTACAACCTCAAGGTCGCGAAGCTCGCCTCGGCCCGCTACCTCGACGGTCTCCCGACCGAGGGCTCCCCGCTGGGGCACGCGATCCGGGACACCGACCTGGAGCAGCAGGTGCTGGAGCTGACCCGGAACTTCGGGATCGGCGCCCAGTTCGGCGGCAAGTACTTCTGCCACGACGTCCGCGTGATCCGGCTGCCGCGGCACGGCGCCTCGCTGCCGGTCGGGGTCGCGGTGTCGTGCTCGGCGGACCGCCAGGCCAAGGCGAAGATCACGCCGTCCGGGGTGTACCTGGAGCAGCTGGAGCGCGACCCCGCCCAGTACCTGCCCGAGGCGACGTCGGAGGACCTGTCGGACGAGGTCGTCCGGGTCGACCTGAACCGCCCGATGGACGAGATCCGCGCCCAGCTCTCGCAGCTGCCGGTGAAGACCCGGCTGTCGCTGACCGGGCCGCTGGTCGTGGCCCGCGACATCGCCCACGCGAAGATCGCCGAGCGACTCGACGCCGGCGAGCCGATGCCGCAGTACCTGCGCGACCACGCCGTCTACTACGCCGGCCCGGCCAAGACCCCCGAGGGCTACGCGTCCGGGTCGTTCGGCCCGACGACGGCCGGCCGGATGGACTCCTACGTGACGCAGTTCCAGGAGGCCGGTGGGTCGCTGGTGATGCTGGCGAAGGGGAACCGGTCGAAGCAGGTCGTGGACTCGTGCGCCGCGAACGGCGGGTTCTACCTGGGGTCCATCGGCGGCCCCGCGGCCCGGCTGGCACAGGACTGCATCCGCAAGGTCGACGTCCTGGAGTACCCGGAGCTCGGCATGGAGGCCGTCTGGAAGATCGAGGTCGAGGACTTCCCGGCGTTCGTGGTGATGGACGACAAGGGCAACGACTTCTTCGCCGACACCTCCGCGCCGACGCTGCAGGTGTCGTTCCGGAGCTGACGCGTGGCGCCCCCGGCGGCTAGCGCAGCCGGCGGGGGCCCGCGTCGCGGCGGTCCGGGACCGGGCCGAGCGTCACCCGGGCACCGGTCACGAAGGCGCCGTCGGGCGAGGCCAGCACGGGATCGAGCGCCAGCGACCGCACCTGCGGGATGTCCTCGGCGAGCTGCCCGATCCGCAGCACGACGTCCTCGAGTGCGTCGGTGTCGACCGGGTCGGTGCCGCGGTAGCCCGTCAGCAGCGGAGCGGCCCGCGGCGCGCGGACCAGCCGCTTCGCGTCCTCGGTCGACACCGGGAGCACCCGGTAGGCCCGGTCGTCGAGCAGCTCGGTCGCCATCCCGGACAGCCCGAAGGCGATGAGGGAACCGAACGAGGGGTCGTCGACCACCTCGATCTTGCACGAGCTGCCCTTGGGCGCCATCCGCTGGACGTACACCTCGCCGGAGCCGGTGAGCCGGGACAGCTCGGCGTGCGCGGCCCGGACCGCCTCGGCGGAGACGAGGTCCAGGCGCACGCCGACGAAGTCCCCGCGGTGCCGCCACTGCTCACCGGTCGCCTTGATGACCACCGGGTAGCCGACCTCCTCCGCCGCGGCGACCGCGGCCTCGGCGCCACTGACCCGGCGGAACGCGATCACCTCCAGGCCGTAGCAGGCCAGCAGCTCGACGGCCTCGTCGTCGGTCAGCGCGTGCGGGGTGTCGGGCCGGAACGACGCGACCAGCCGGCGCGCCCGCTCCGGGTCGATCCCCTCGGGGACGACGAAGTCCCCGACCGGCGTGTTGCGCCACTCCGAGTAGCGGGCGACCCGGCCGAGCGCGGACGTCGCCCGCTCCGGGCTGGCGTAACTCGGCACCGACCCCGGGCCGGGGCTGCCGTCGGCCTGCGGCACCGACAGCTCCGCCGGGATCCCCTCGGCCGCGAGGAAGACCGCCAGCACCGGGATCCCGGCACCGGCGGCGGCGCCGCGCAGGGCCTGCGCGTGCGCGGTCCCCTCGACCGCGACCGGCGGGACGAACACCGCGATCAGCGCGTCCGGCTGCTCCGGCCCCTCCAACAGGGTGCGGACCGCGTCGGCGAACGCCTCCGGCGACGCCTGGGTGCCGACGTCGACGGTCTCCCCGGCGGGCTCGAGGCCCTCGTCGAGCAGACCGTCGGTGACCAGGAGGTTCACCGCCGTCGAGTTGCCGACGACCGCGACCCGCCGCCCGGTGGGCATCGGCTGGTAGGCGAGCAGGAGTGCCGTGTCGAACAGCTGCGGCAGCGTCTGCACCCGGATGACCCCGGACTGCTCGAACAGGACCTGGACGCTCGACTCGTCGATCTGCGCGGCGGTCCCGGCCAGCGACGGCAACGGGCCGGTGTGCCTGCCGGACTTCACGGCGACGATCGGCTTGGTCCGGGCCAGCCGCCGTGCGACCCGGGCGAACTTGCGCGGGTTGCCGAACGACTCCAGGTAGAGCAGGACCTGGTCGGTCCCGGGGTCGGTCTGCCAGTACTGCATGAGGTCGTTGCCGGAGACGTCGGCGCGGTTCCCGGCCGAGACGAACGACGACAGTCCCAGCCCGCGCGAGCGGGCGTTCGCGAGGATCGCGGTGCCCAGCGCGCCGGACTGGCAGAAGAACCCGGTGCGCCCCGGCCCGGGCATCGCGGGTGCGAGTGTCGCGTTGAGCCGCACCGACGGGTCCGGGTTCGCCACGCCGAGCGCGTTCGGGCCGACCACCCGCATGCCGTGTGCACGGGCCTCGGCCACCAGGCGGCGCTCGGCGACCTTCCCGCCGCCCCCGGCGTCGGCGAACCCTGAGCTGATCACCACGAGGACCTTCACGCCCTTGGCCAGGCACGAGTCCATGACCTCGTCGATGTTCGCGGCCGGGACGGCGACGACGGCCAGGTCCACCTCGTCCGGGATGTCGATCACCGAGGGGTAGGCGCGCACGCCGCGCACGGACCGGGCGTCGGGGTTGACCGGGTAGACGGGCCCGGTGAACCCGGCCCGGAGCAGGTTCACGAGTACCGCGTGCCCGATCTTGGTCTCGTCGGCCGACGCACCGATCACCGCGACCGACGACGGGTGGAGCAGGTTCGCCACGCTGCGCGCCTCGGCGGCCTGCTCGCGCGAGTCCCGCACCGCGATCGACTTCTCGGTGGGGTCGATGTCGAACTCCAGGTGCAGCACACCCTCGGCGAAGGCGCGCTTGACCTGGTAGCCGGCCTCCCGGAAGACCCGCACCATGGCGTGGTTCTCCACCAGCACCTCGGCCTCGAACCGGGACAGCCCGTTCTCCCGGGCGGCCGCGGCGAGGTGTTCGAGGAGGATCGACCCGAGCCCGCGGGACTGATGGTCGTCGCGCACGACGAAGGCCACCTCGGCCGACGTGACGGGCTGGTCGGTCCCCGCGCCCTCCGACGCCGCCGCCCCGCCGTTCGCGGTGAGCCCCTCGTACCGGCCGACGGCGATGATCTCGTCGCCGAGCAGGGCGAGGAACGCGACCCGGGTGCGCTGGTCGACGACGGTGAACCGCTCGAGGTCCCGCGGCGAGATCCGCGGGTACGGGCCGAAGTAGCGCAGGTAGCGGGTCCGGTCCGACAGCTTGCCGTGGAAGTACAGCAACGCGTCGGCGTCGTCGGGGGTGATCGGCCTCAGGTGCACGATCCCGCCGTCGGAGGCGACGACGTCGGCCTCCCACTGCCGGGGATACGGGTACTCGACCTGCTGGGGCTGCTGCTCGTCGGGCATGCGCGTGGTCGTCCTGTCCGCCTGTCGCTACCGGGGTCCGTTCCGCGTCCGCGGGCCCGCTCAGTCCCGCGGGTCGTCGGGTTCGAGGCCGTGCAGCGGGAACACCGCACGACGGGTCTCCAGGACGGCCGAGTCCACCCGGTCCTCGTTGCCGCCGCCCCACCGCTCGAACGACGGGTCCGCCCCGTCGGACATCGACACCGGCAGCGGTGCGCGGGTGTGGGTGGACGCCCGGGCCGTCCAGTCGGCCGGGATCGTGGTGTCCGGGTGCAGGTCGCGGTCGAGGGCGACGGCGAGCAGGTGCGTCCAGGACCGCGGCACCACCCGGTACAGGGCGTATCCCCCGCCGCCGAGCACCAGCCACTTGCCGCCCGCCGTCGTCTCGGCCATCTCCCGCAGCGCGTGGTAGATCGCCCGGTGACCGTCGACCGACAGCTCCAGGTTCGCGAGCGGGTCCTCGGCGTGGGTGTCGGCGCCGCACTCGGTGACCAGCACCTGGGGGTGGAACGACTCCAGCAGCGACGGCACCACGCCGTGGAAGGCCCGCAGCCAGCCGGCGTCGCCGGTGCCCGGCGGGAGCGCGACGTTGACCGCGTAGCCCTCGCCGTCGCCGCGGCCGTACTCGCCGGCCCAGCCGGTGCCGGGCCAGAGGGTGAGCGGGTGCTGGTGCAGCGAGACCGTCAGCACCCGCGGGTCGTCGTAGAAGGCGTCCTGCACCCCGTCGCCGTGGTGGACGTCGACGTCGACGTAGGCGATCCGCTCGTAGCCCTGTTCCAGGAGCCAGGCGATGGCGACCGAGCAGTCGTTGTAGACGCAGAACCCGGCCGCCCGGTCCCGCATGGCGTGGTGCAGGCCGCCGGCCATGTTCACCGCGCGGTCCGCCCGGCCCTCGGCGATCTCCCGGGCCGCGGCCACCGATCCACCGGCGATGAGCGAGGCCGCCTCGTGCATCCCGAAGAAGATCGGGTTGTCGGAGGTGCCGAGCCCGTGGCCCACCCCGAACGGCGCCTCCGGCGCCGACTTGACCGCGGTCTGGTAGCCCGGCGTGTGCACCCGGGTCAGCTCGGCGTCGGTCGCCGGTTCCGGCGCGATCAGCTCGACGCCGTCGAGCACGCCCAGCCCGCGCGACAGCTCCATGTGCAGGTCGAGCCGCACCGGGTTCAGGGGGTGGTCGTCGGACAGCTGGTAGGTCAGGAAGTCCGGGGTCCACACGACCGAGGTGCGCGCGCTCATGACACCGGACCGTATGTCAGCAGGACCGCCGCAGCCACGGGGCTCACCGCTCCTGCGCCCACGGGCGGTCACCGGTCGCGACCGGGCGGGCGGGGTCGGCGCTCCACTCCGACCAGGAGCCCGGGTAGAGCGCCGCCGGCGCGTCCGCCGTCGTCAGCCCGGCCACCTCGAGGGCCAGGACGAGGGCGCACGCGTTGATCCCGGACCCGCAGTAGGCACCGACCGGGACGCCGGGTGCCGCTCCGGCGGCGCGGAACCGGTCGGCGAGCACGTCGGGCCCGACCCAGCGCCCGTCCGGGCCGGCGTTCGCGGCGGCCGGGAGGTTGCGGGCGCCGGGCACGTGCCCGGCGCGCGGGTCGACCGGTTCGGTCTCGCCCCGGAACCGGGCAGCGGCGCGCGCGTCGAGCAACACGCCGTCGCGGGCCAGCGCGGCCGCTCCGTCGGCGTCGACGACCGGCATAGCACCGGCCCGCACGACGACGTCGCCCGGCGGCAGCGGCTCGGGCTCGTCCGCGCCGCCCGCGGTCCCCGCGACCGGCCCACCGGCGGACTCCCACCCGGCGAACCCGCCGTCGAGCACCCGGACCCGGGCGGGATCGAGCCCGGCCCACCGCAGCAACCACCAGGCACGGGCCGCCACCGAGCCGTCGCGATCGTCGTGGACGACGACCGGCCGGTCGTCCTCGCCGATCCCGGCGGCGCGCAGCACACGCTGGAGCGCCCCGGGCTCGGGGAGCGGGTGCCGCCCGCCCGGCCCCGGCACCGACGGACCCGCCGCGAGCTCGGAGTCGAGGTCGACGAACACCGCCCCGGGAACACGACGGGCCTCGAAATCGTCTCTACCGGGTGGCCCCGTCAACCGCCAGCGCACGTCGAGCACGACCGGGCGGAGGACACCGGCTGCGCCGCCGGGCGTACCCGCAGGGGCCAGCAACCCCACCAGGTCCTCAGGGGTGATCATGGAACCGGACACGCGGCCCATCCTGCCCCGGATGGGTGCGCCGTGCCCGGGGCTCGCCCTGGGTAGACTGGACGTCGAACGAAGGGGCCCCACGTGAACGACCTCATCGACACCACTGAGATGTACCTCCGGACCATCTACGAGCTCGAGGAAGAGGGCGTCGTCCCGCTGCGCGCGCGGATCGCCGAGCGCCTCGGACAGAGCGGCCCGACCGTGAGCCAGACCGTCGCCCGGATGGAGCGTGACGGTCTCGTCGTCGTGGCCGGGGACCGCCACCTCGAGCTGACCGACGAAGGGCGCGGCCGCGCCGTGTCGGTCATGCGCAAGCACCGGCTCGCCGAACGCCTCCTCATCGACGTCATCGGCCTGGAGTGGGAACTCGTCCACGCCGAGGCCTGCCGCTGGGAGCACGTGATGAGCGAGGACGTCGAGCGCAAGCTGGTGCGCCTGCTCGACAAGCCCACCGTCTCCCCCTACGGCAACCCGATCCCCGGCCTCGACGAGCTGGAGCGCGAGGACCACGGGCCGTCGGCCGCGTCGTCGGTGCCGCCCACGCTCGAGGTCGGGCTGCAGCGGCTCGACGAGCTCGCCCGCCGGGGCGGCGGCCGGGTCGAGGTGCGTCGCATCGCCGAGCACGTGCAGAACGACGCCGACCTCATGGCGGAGCTGAAGCTCGCCGGCATCGTGCCGGGCAACAGCGTCGAGGTCGGCTCGATCCCGAGGTTCGGCGACCCCGTGCCCGTCACGTCGGCGGACGACGAGAAGGCCACGGTCGCTCCGCTGGTCGCGCACGCGGTCCTCGTCCGGGCCCAGTAGCCCGGCCTCGCGGCGGCCGCCGCGGGCGCCCGTGAGAAGGTCGTGCCGCGGGACCGGCACGGCGCGGACCCGGGCGCGGACCAGGCGGGGAGGACCGGAGTGAAGCTGCTCGTCACGGGCGGGGCGGGGTACGTCGGCAGCGTGTGCGCGGCGCACCTGCTGGAGGCCGGACACGAGGTCGTCGTGCTCGACGACCTGTCGACGGGGCACCGCGACGCCGTCCCGGCCGGCGCCACGTTCGTCGAGGGCGAGCTCGGCAGCACGGCCGGTGACGTGCTCGGTGCCGGAGGGTTCGACGGCGTCCTGCACTTCGCGGCCCGCTCGCTGGTCGGCGAGTCGGTGGAGAAGCCGGAGAAGTACTGGAACGGCAACGTGGTCGCCTCCTTCCGGCTCCTGGAGGCGATCCGCGAGCACGCCGTGCCGCGGCTGGTGTTCTCCTCCACGGCCGCCACCTACGGGGAGCCGGAGCAGGTCCCGATCACGGAGACCGCACCCACCCGTCCGACCAACCCGTACGGTGCGAGCAAGCTCGCGATCGACCACATGATCACGTCGTACGCCGCGGCGCACGGCCTCGCCGCGACCAGCCTCCGGTACTTCAACGTCGCCGGGGCGCACGTGTCCGGCGCGGAGCGCCTCGGCGAGCGGCACGCGGTGGAGACGCACCTGATCCCGCTGGTCCTGCAGGTCGCCGCAGGCACCCGCGAGTCGATCTCGATCTACGGCGACGACTGGCCCACCCCGGACGGCACCTGCGTGCGGGACTACATCCACGTCGACGACCTCGCCGACGCGCACCTGCTCGCGCTGCAGCACGCGACCGCGGGCCGGCACGACGTCTACAACCTGGGCAGCGGTCGCGGCTTCTCGGTGCTGGAGGTCGTCGAGGCCTGCCGTGCGGTCAGCGGCCACCCGATCCCGGCCGTCGTCGCGCCGCGGCGGGCCGGGGACCCCGCGGTGCTGGTCGCGTCCAGCGAGCGGGCCGCCGGGGACCTGGGCTGGAAGCCGTCGCGCACCGAGCTGCAGCGGATCGTCTCCGACGCGTGGGAGTTCGCCCGCGGGCGCTGACCCGGTCACCCGTCGCCCTCCGCCGGGACCCCGGCCGCCGCGGTGAGCAGCCGGCGCAGCCCTACCGGCCCGGCGTACGGACCCGGCGTCACCCCCGGGGTCACGGCACCCCGCAGCGACGTGTCCACGACCGTGGCCAGGATGTGGGCGGGGCGGTCCTCCAGTGCCCGCTCCACGGCGAGCGTGGCGAGGGCCCCGTCGCCACGCAGCAGCGCGCAGGTCGCCAGCAGCGCGGCCGCATCGGCCCGCTCGGGCGCCGGCAGCGCCCGGGTCAGTGCCGCCCACAGCTGCTCGGCGTGCGGTGCCTGCGCTCCGAGGCACCGGCGCAGCGCCTCGTCGCGGAAGTCCGGATCGGCGAGGGCCGCCGCGACGCCCAGCGCGAGACGGTCGTCGACGATCAGGCGACCCTCGGCGGCGTCGTCGAGGCAGCCGTCGAGCAACCACGGGTCCGGCCTGCCCGGCCTGCCCACCAGGACGGGTGCCGACCCGAGCCGCGCCCGGCGCGCGGAGTCGGTGACGTCGCCGTCGAGCTGGGCGCGGACCGCGGCCCGGTCGGGCAGCACCGCCCGGCCGCCCTGGACCGCGGCGGCCACCGCCACGGGCGTCGCGGTCGGGTCCGGGACCGTGCCGGAGCAGCCGCAGGCCTGTCCGGGAAGCGGGTAGCAGCTCCAGCGGTCCTCGGCGCGGGTGCCCGACGCCCACAGCACCGCCGTCGGCCCGATCCCCGCCCGCCGCAGCTCCCGCCGGACCGCCAGCGCGACGTCGCGCCGGGCGCGCCGGGGCGCGGCGGACGGCCGGCCCCGCACCACGACGGCCACCGCCCGGTCCGGCCCGCTCCCCGCGAGCACGGACACCGCGTCGGTGCACACGCGGCGCACGTCCCGCCCGGACGGCAGGTCGACCCGCACCGTGAGGCCGACCCGGCCCCGCAGCTCCGGCCCGGCCAGCCCGACCAGGACCAGCGAGTCCTCCGGATGGAAGCCGATCAGCACCGGGAGCGCGGCGACCAGGTCGCCGGGCGAGGAGAGCCGGAGCCGCCCTCCCGCGGCCGGCGGAGGGTCGCCCGCTGGCCAGGGGGGAGCGGCGCTCCCGGCCGGTCGGTGCACGGGAGACGGTGGCGGATCGGCGTCGGGCCGGGGGTGTGCGGTCATGACGGTGAGCGTGCGCCGGGTGGGCGACGTCCGGGCGGGACCGCCCGCCGGGCTGTGGACGGAGCCGCGGGCGCCTCCTTTCCGACACCGTCTCGTGGACAGCAGGCGGTGCCCGGTGCCGGTGCGCCGCGGTTCTGTCGGCTCCCGCTGGTAGGAGTCGGAGGGGGCCTCCGTGACCGGGCCACGGACCGTCCGCCGCCCGGATCCGCACCGATGTTCTGGGCGGGGACCGGTGCGCCCGCCTCGGGCGGAACGGTAGGAAGAACGCATGCGCGTGTATCTGGGCGTCGACATCGGCACGTCGGGCTCGAAGGGTGTCGTCGCCGACGCCGGTGGCCGGGTCCTCGCCCGCGCCGACCGCGCGCACGAGACCGCACAGCCCCGGCCCGGCTGGGTCGAGCACGACGCGGAGACGATCTGGTGGGGTGACTTCACCGCCGTCGTCCGCGAGCTGCTCGCCGCCGTCCCCGACGCCGAGCCGGCCGGTCTGGGCGTCTCCGGGATCGGCCCCACGCTGCTGCCCGCCGACGCCGACGGCCGGCCGCTGCGCCCCGCGATCCTCTACGGCGTCGACACCCGGGCCGCCGCCGAGATCGACGAGCTCACCGCGGAGATCGGCGCCGACCGCATCCTGGCCCGGGCCGGGACCGCGCTGTCGTCCCAGGCGGTGGGTCCGAAGTGGCGCTGGCTGGCGCGGCACGAGCCGGAGGTGTTCGAGCGCACGTCGCTGTTCCTGATGTGCTCGTCCTACCTGGTGCACCGGCTGACCGGCGAGTACGTGCTCGACCACCACTCGGCCAGCCAGTGCGACCCGATGTACGACCTGGCCGCCGCGGACTGGGCGCGGGACTGGGCCGAGGCCGTCGCCCCCGGGATCGCGCTGCCCCGCCTCCTGTGGCCGACCGAGGTGGCCGGGCACGTCACCGCCGCCGCGGCGGCCGCGACCGGGCTGCCGGAGGGCCTGCCCGTCACCGCGGGCACGGTCGACGCGTGGGCCGAGGCGACCAGCGCCGGCGTCACCTCCCCCGGCGAGGTGATGGTCATGTACGGCACCACGATGTTCCTGATCGAGGTGATCGACCGGCCCCGCCCGCACCCGGCGATGTGGACCACCCGGGGCGTCGTCCCGGGCACGCACACCCTGGCCGGGGGGATGGCGACCTCCGGTGCGATCACGAACTGGCTGCGCGACCTGACCGGCTCCGACTTCGCCGAGCTCGTCGGCGAGGCCGGCACGGTGCCACCGGGCAGCGGTGGGCTGCTGCTCCTGCCGTACTTCGCGGGCGAGCGCACCCCACTGTTCGACCCGGACGCCCGCGGGATCCTCGCGGGGCTCACCACCGGTCACACCCGGGGCGAGGTCTACCGGGCGGCGCTGGAGGGCATCGCGCACGGCGTGCGGCACAACCTGGAGGTCATGCGGGAGGCCGGCGGCGGGACCAAGCGTCTGGTCGCCGTCGGCGGCGGGGTCCAGGGTGGACTGTGGACCCGGATCGTCACCGATGTGACGGGTGTGCCGCAGGACGTGCCGGAGCAGACCGTCGGCGCCGCGTTCGGCGACGCCTGGCTGGCCGCCGTCGCGACCGGGGCCGATCCGGACCTGCGCCGCTGGAACCCGGTGGCCCGCACCATCGAACCGGACCCGGTCGCGCGCGAGGTGTACGACCGGTTCCACCCGCACTACCGTTCGCTCTACACCGCGACCCGGGAGACCGCGCACTTCCTGTCCCACGAGCGGCGCCGCGCCTACCGGGCGTGACATGCTGTTCACGTCCGCCCTGTTGCCGGGTGCCCCGGCGACCGTGAGGCTGGTCGGCGTGAGTGCCGACGCCGAGGAGCGCCCCGTGTACGACTACGACCTGTTGGTGATCGGTTCCGGGCCCGGCGGGCAGAAGGCCGCGATCGCCGCGGCGAAGCTCGGCAAGCGGGTCGCCATCGCCGACCGCGGGCACATGATGGGCGGCGTCTGCGTCAACACCGGGACGATCCCGTCGAAGACGTTGCGGGAGGCCGTCGTCTACCTGGCCGGCCTGCACCAGCGGGAGATGTACGGCGCGAGCTACCGGGTCAAGGCCGAGATCACCATCGACGACCTGCTGGCCCGGACCCGGCACGTCATCGGCCGCGAGATCGAGATCGTGCGCAACCAGCTGCTGCGCAACCACGTCGACATCCTCACCGGCACCGCGCGGTTCACCGACCCGCACACCGTCGTCGTCGAGGGTTCCGGGCGGGGCGACCACAACACCGTCACCGCGTCGAGGTTCGTGATCGCCACCGGGACCCGGCCGGCCCGCCCGGACACCGTCGCGTTCGACGGCGAGCGGGTCGTCGACTCCGACCAGGTGCTCGAGCTGGGCCGGGTGCCCGGATCGATGGTCGTCGTCGGCGCCGGGGTGATCGGCATCGAGTACGCCTCGATGTTCGCCGCGCTCGGCACCCGCGTCACCGTGGTGGAGAAGCGGGACTCGATGCTCGGCTTCTGCGACCCCGAGATCGTGGAGTCGCTGAAGTTCCACCTGCGCGACTCGGCGGTGACCTTCCGGTTCGGCGAGGAGGTGTCCTCGGTCGATGTCAACGGCAAGGGCACCGTCACCAGCCTGGTCAGCGGCAAGAAGATCCCCGCCGACATGGTCATGTACTCGGCGGGCCGGCAGGGGCTGACCGAGGAGCTGCAGCTCGCCGCAGCCGGGTTGCAGGCCGACGACCGCGGCCGGATCGAGGTGGACAAGCAGTTCCGGTCCTCGGTGGAGCACATCGCCGCGGTCGGCGACGTCATCGGGTTCCCGGCGCTCGCGTCGACCAGCATGGACCAGGGCCGGCTGGCGGCGTACCACCTGTTCGACGAGCCGGTCCGGGAGCTGCACGAGCTGCAGCCCATCGGGATCTACACGATCCCCGAGATCTCGTTCTGCGGGCGGACCGAGGCCGAGCTGACGGCCGCCGCGATCCCCTACGAGACGGGTCTGGCCCGGTACCGCGAACTCGCCCGCGGCGCGATCGTCGGCGACTCCTACGGCATGCTCAAGCTGCTGGTCTCCCCCGACGACCACACACTGCTCGGCGTGCACGTGTTCGGCACGAACGCCACCGACCTGGTGCACATCGGCCAGGCGATCATGGGCTGCGGCGGGTCGGTCGACTACCTGGTCGACACCGTCCTCAACTACCCGACGCTGTCCGAGGCGTACAAGGTGGCGGCCCTGGACGCGACGAACAAGATCCGTGCGCTGGAGTCCGTGCAGGGCTCCTGACCCGGCGGTCCCCCACGGCCGCCGGGCCCGGCCGCCCGGTCAGGTGTAGGAGAACCCGTTGGCGTCCAGCCACGGCTTCGGGTTGATCTTCGTCCCGCTCGGGTCGACGACCTCGATGTGCAGGTGCGGGCCGGTGGACTGGCCCCGGTTGCCGACCTCGGCGATCTGCTGACCGGCCGAGACCTTCTCCCCGACCGACACCAGGGAACGGTTGATGTGGCCGTACACGGTGACGGTGCCGTCGTCGTGCTGCACGCGGACCCACATGCCGAACCCGCTGGCGGGACCGGAGCTGATCACGGTGCCCGCCAGCGGGACGTGGATCGGCGTCCCGATCGGCGCGGCGACGTCCATTCCCATGTGGCCGGTGCCCCACCGGGTGCCGAACCCGGAGGTGACACGCCCGGTCACGATCGACACCGCGCCGCCCGCGGAGGCGGACTGCAGCGAGCCGGTCGCACCGGCGGCGCGGGCGGCCTCGGCGGCGCGCGCACGCTCGGCGGCGGCCTTCTGCACCTCGCCGACCGACGCCGACGCGCTCTGCACGGCCTCGGCGGCGCCGGTGTGCGCGGCGGGAGCCGCGGTGACGGTCCGTGCGGCGACCGAGCCACCCGCGGCGGCCGGGGTGGCCAGCGCGGCGATGGTGCTCGCGTCGGCGATCGGCGTCGCCGCCGGGGCGGAGTCCACCGGGGCCCGCGGCGCCGGTACGGCGGCCTCGGCGGGGGCCTCGGACGACAGCCCCTGGAACCAGGCCGCCGGGGAGGGCAGCTCGGCGCCGCCCGTCGTCGCGTGCGCGGCGCCGGCGAGCCCGCCGACCGCGACGACGGCCGCGACGACCTTCGCCGACGTCGAGACGGAGGAGCCCGTGTCCCGGGAGCCGGCGGAGCGGGAGGTCCCGGCGGGGTCACGGGGGACGGACCAGCCCGCGGTGCGGGCGTGCCGGACGTGCGGTCCGGCCGGGAAGGTGCCGCCGATGCCACCGGCTCCTGCCACCGCGAACTGCGGTGACAGGAGCCCGAGGCTCGCAGGTCGGCCCTGGGGGGAGCGATGCCGTGCCACGATCTTCCTTCCAGATCGCGGAACGGCGGACATCCCGTGGGGAGCGGGCAGCCCGTCGGGGGTCGGGCCGCGTCCGGTTCGTAACCGTTCCGTGATCTGAGGAGCACGCTAGCGGGGCTCGGCGCCCGGACAAACCCGAAAGGGTGATCACGAGACCACCGGAACGCGACGGGCGGTGAGCGGACGCTCGGTGACCGACACCGGCGCAACCTGCCGTTCATCGCAGCGACCACCGGCGATCTCACCCCGAATCAGGCGATCGACCTGCACGAACGCCGCCGGGCCCGCTCGGGCCGAGTGGTCTCGCCGTCCGGCCGGGGTGTGCCGGCGGTCACGCACCGTGGCCACCATCGGGTGGCACGCCTGCGGCACACCGGGTGCCGTCGAGCATCGCGTGCGGCGACCGGAGATCCGCACGTCAGCGCCCTGCCGGGCGCCCCGGGAGCCGCTTGACGCACCGGCCGGGCGGGCCTAGCGTGCCCGCTCCCGGAGCGATCGGCCCCGGAGGTCACCCCGTGCTCGTCCGGACGGGAGGCACGGCCGTGGGCGACGCACCGCTGTCGACGGTCACGAACGCCGCCCGGCTGCTCAAGACCTTCCTCACCGACGAGGGCCCGGTCGGCGTCTCCGAGCTCTCGCGGCGGCTCGGCGTCGGGAAGTCCGCGGTGCACCGGCTGGTCACGACGCTGGCCGCGGAGGGGCTCGTCGAGCAGGACCCGCACACCGGCGGTTACCGGCTCGGCATCGTGGTGCTCGAGCTCGGCCGGGCGGTTCCGCTGCACCGCGAGCTGCACACCGCCGCGGCCCAGGTCCTCTTCCGGGTCCGCGCGCAGACCGGCGGGTCCGTGCAGGTCGGCGTGCTCGTCGGCGACGAGGTCGTCCACGTCGACCGGCTGGAGGGCCCCCACCACCCGCCGCCAGGGGCCGGGGGCCGCGTTCCCGCGCACCGCACCAGCTGCGGTCGCGTGCTGCTCGCCCACCTCGACCCCGCCGAGCGCGAGGAGTACCTGGCGCACCCGCGGATCCCCGCCCCCCGGCAGCCGGAGGACCTGCGCGCCGGGCTGGACCGCGTGCTGCGGTCCGGCTGGGCGGAGGTGCCGGACGAGCAGGAGGGCGACGTCGCCTCGGTCGCCGCGCCGGTCCGCGACGCGACCGGCCACGTCGTCGCCGCGCTCGCGGTGGGCGCGCCGGTGTCCCGCTTCGGCCCCCCGGAACGACGACGGGTCGCCCGCCTCGTCGTCGAGGCCGGGGAGGCGATCTCCCGCCGGCTCGGGTGGGTGCCGGAGACCGGCGCCGGGCCCGGGGACCGGTGACCGGGACCCGTTCGGCCCACACCGTGCTCCACCGCCCGTGCACCCGGTCACCCGGTACCGCGATTGCCGGGAGGGTGTCGCCGGCGGTTGGCTGGAGCCGTGCGCCGCCTCCTGCTCCCGCTGCCGGTCTGTGCCCTGGCGGTGCTGCTGCTCGCCGGGCTCGCGCCCGCCGCCGTCGCCGCCCCGCCCGGACCCGCCGTCGCCCGCAGCGACACCCGCTACGTCGCGCTCGGTGACTCCTACGCCGCCGGGGTCGGGGCCACCCCCGATCCCGCCACCGGCGCCTGCCGTCGCAGCGACAGCTCCTACCCCGCGCTGTGGGCGGCCCGGAACTCCCCCGCGTCGTTCACGAACGTCGCCTGCAGCGGCGCGACGAGCGGCGAGGTCGTCGCGAAGCAGGTCCGCACGGTCGCCAGGGACACCTCGCTCGTCACGATCACGGTGGGCGGCAACGACACCGGCTTCGGGCCGGTGCTGGCGACCTGCAGCACGGCGCCCGACGACGAGACCTGCTTCCGCGCGATCCGGGCCGGTGAGCGTGCCGCCCGGTTCGTCGCGCCGGGCGGCCTGATCTCGACGATCGTCGGTGTCCGGCTGCAGGCACCGGACGCGACGATCCTCGTCCTCGGCTACCCGCGGCTGTTCGAGCCCGGCGCGTCCTGCGACGTGAGCGGAGTGCCGAACGCGGCCCGGCGTGCGGCGCTCAACCGGGCCGCCGACACGCTCGACGCATCGCTCGCCGACGCGGCGCAGCGCTTCCGCGGGGAGTTCGTCGACGTCCGGGGCGCCTTCGCCGGACACGGGCTCTGCAGTGCCGACCCGTGGATCAACCCGCCGGGGAGGTCCGCCGACCAGGCTCTCTACCACCCGACCGCCGAGGGCTACGCCGGCGGCTACCTGCCCGCACTCACCGCGGCGGCCGCACGCACCTGACACCCGGCGCCCAGGGGTTCCGGCGCTCGTCGCCGCGTGGCCATCTGCACGCCACCCACCGGACGGACCGGACACGAAGGGTCGAACCCGATCGTGTTCCCCCATCCGGAGGTACCCCCCGTGCGCCCCCTGCGCCGTGTGCTCGGCACGCTGCTCCCCGTCGCCCTCGTCCCGGCCGCCCTGCTGGCCCTCGCCCCGTCCGCCGTCGCGGAGCCGCAGGAGGGCGGCCCCGAGGTCGTCGCGCACCGCGGCGCGTCCGGCGACGCCCCGGAGAACACCCTCGCCGCCGTCGACGAGGCCGTCGCCCAGAAGGCGGACTCGGTCGAGATCGACGTCCAGCGCACCGCCGACGGCCACCTCGTGCTGCTGCACGACGGCACCCTGACCCGCACCACCGACGTCGAGCAGGTCTTCCCGGCCCGCGCGCTCGCCCCGGTCGGGTCCTTCACCCTCGACGAGCTGAAGCAGCTCGACGCCGGATCCTGGTTCGGTCCGGAGTTCGCCGGCGAGCGCATCCCGACCTTCGACGAGTTCGTCGAGCGGGCCGGTGACCGCGCGGGCCTGCTGATCGAGCTCAAGGACCCGGCGACCTACCCCGGCATCGAGAAGGAGGTGGCCGCCGCGCTCGGTGAGCCGCGCCCGGGCGTCGTCGTGCAGTCGTTCGACCACGACGCGATGCTGCGCTTCGCCGAGGCCGCGCCGGGGGTCCCCGCCGGGTGGCTCTACGAGACCCGCCCGACCGCCGCCGAACTCGACGAGGCGAAGGCCGCCGGGGTCGACCAGGTCAACCCGAGCTTCCGGAACACCGACGCCGCCCTGGTCGAGGCCGTCCGCGAGCGCGGCATGGAGACCGGCGTCTACACCGTGAACGAGGAGGCGGACATGCGCCGCATGCTCGACGCCGGTGTCGACCGGATCATCACCGATCACCCGGGCGTGCTGCGGGGCGTGCTCGGCGGCTGATCCGCGGGTCCCGGCCCGGGCCGTCAGTAGCTGTTGCCCGCCATCCCGAACGCGGCGATCCCGACGAAGAACACGATCGCCACGACCAGGACGGCGACGCCGATCCAGCCGAGCACGATCCCCGCGGTGGCCAGGCCGCCGCCCTGCTCGCCACGTTCCGCGATCTGCCGCTTCGCGACGTAGCCCAGCACCAGGGCGAGGATGCTCCCGAGCCCGTACAGCCAGAGGATCCCGAGGACGAGCGAGGCGATCGCCATGCCGTTCGTCGGGCGGGGCGGCGGGTAGGCGGGGCCCCAGCCGGGGTACGGGCCGGGCGGTCCCCCGTACCCCGGTGGGCCGGCAGCCCACGGTGGCGGGCCCGCGGCCCCGGGGCCGTACCCGGCGCCGCCGGGTGCGTCGTCCCCGGGCGTCCCGCCCGGCCGTGGGTCGCGGTCGTCACTGCTCACGGCACCACCGTGCCCTGCGCGGCGGCCCGGCACCAGCCCGGCGCGCACCCGGCCGGTCGACAGTGGACGGGCACCTACCCCTTCACACAGAGGATCGTGCGGAGCCGGTGCTCCACCCGGACGAGGTCGGTCTGCTCGGACATCACCGTGTCCAGGTCCTTGTAGGCGCCGGGGATCTCGTCGAGCACGCCCGCGTCCTTCCGGCACTCGACGCCCTCGGTCTGGGCCTGCAGGTCGGCCACCGAGAACTGCCGGCGCGCCGCTCCCCGCGACATCCGCCGCCCGGCACCGTGCGACGCCGAGCAGTACGACTCCGGGGCCGCCAGGCCGGAGACGATGAAGGAACCGGTCCCCATCGACCCGGGGATGATCCCCCGGCGCCCGCCCTCGGTGGAGATCGCGCCCTTGCGGGTCACGACGAGCTCGACACCGTCGTAGGTCTCCTCGGACACGTAGTTGTGGTGGCAGGACACCTCGGGCTCGAATGCCACCGGCCGGCCCAGTGCGCGGGCGAGCGCCGCCTCGAACAGCCGCATCATCACGTGCCGGTTGAGCCGGGCGTACTCCTGTGCCCAGAAGAGGTCGGCCCGGTAGGCGTCCATCTGCGGTGTCCCGGACAGGAACACGGCGAGGTCGCGGTCGGGCAGGTCCTGGTTGTGCGGCAGCTCCTTCGCCTTCTCGATGTGCAGGTTCGCGAGGACGTCGCCGATCCCGCGCGAGCCGGAGTGCAGCATCAGCCAGACCCGGCCGTCGCCGTCGGTGCACAGCTCGAGGAAGTGGTTTCCGGAGCCGAGCGAGCCGAGCTGCCGGTGTGCCTTCGTGCGGAGCGCGTCCTCGCTGGTCCACGACGCGTCGCGCAGGTGGTGCAGCCGGTCGAACCCGGTCCAGAACGCCGTCCAGTCGTAGCCGTCCTCGATGCCGAGGCGGGCCAGGTCGGGGCCGTCGCGGTGGCCGGCGCGCCCGACCGGGACGTCCCGCTCGACCTGCGACCGGACGCGTGCGAGCGAGTCGGGGAGGTCGGCCGCGGTCAGGTCGGTGCGGACCGCGGACATGCCGCACCCGATGTCGACGCCGACGGCGCCCGGGGAGACGGCGTCGCGCATGGCGACGACCGAGCCCACGGTCGCGCCGTAGCCCTGGTGCACGTCCGGCATGACGGCGACGCCGTGCGTCCAGGGCAGCGCCGCGCAGTTGCGCAGCTGGGTCAGTGCGCCCGGCTCGACCGACTCCGGGTCCGTCCAGAGACGGACCGGTGCGGCGGTGCCGGTGAGGGTGAACATGGCTCGTCCTTCCGGTTCGGTACGCCCCGGCGATCGGGGGTGATCGACGATCGCGCACCGGCGCCGGACGGGCATCCGCATTTCCGGTCGCGTGCCGCGGGGTCCGCCGACAGGGACCTCACGGGCCCCGACCTAGAATTCCGCCGACGGATCGGCCGCGCGGCCCGGTCGGCGACGGGGAGGCACCACGATGACGGCTGTACGGCGGCTCGCGCTGCTCGTCCCGGCGGCCCTCGTGCTCGTCGCCGGGTGCGGCGGGTCGCTCGCCACGCAGCCCGGCTCGTCCCGCCAGGCGACGACCACCGAGGCGGTCGCGACGACCCCGTTCTGCGAGGCGGTGCAGGCCAGCCGGGACGCCGCCCAGCCGGTCAGCGGGCTCGCGATCGGCCGCTCGCTGGGCGACATCGACCGGGTCGCCGCCGAGGTCCGCCGGGCGAACCAGCAGGTCAGCTCGCTGGCTCCGCAGGAGATCCGCGCCGACTTCGACCGGGCCAACCAGCTCGTCGAGCGTCAGCTGGAGCTGCTCGAGGCCAACGGCGGCGACACGATGGCCGTCGCACGGGACCCGGAGATCGCGCAGGCCCGCAGCGACCCCGAGTACCAGGCGGCGTCGCAGCGGATCAACGACTACGTCCGGTCGAACTGCGCGACCTGACCGCCGTCGATCACGACGGGGGCGCTCCGGCGCCAGCCGAGGTAGCGGTCGGCCTCGACCAGCAGGGCCCCGCCCAGCCACATGGCGACGACGGCGTCGTCGGTGAGGCCCAGCACGGCCAGGAACGCCTCGGGCACGAGGTCGACCGGCGAGACCAGGTAGGCCAGTGCCAGCAGGAACGTGGCCATCCGGCCCTTGCCCAGGTGCGGGTAGGTACCGCGCCAGGCGTCGCCGACCATGCACGGCAGGGCCCTGACCCGGGCGGCGGGGCCGGGCTCACCGGGACCGCCGCGACGGGTCAGCGCCCGGAACAGCGCGGTGAACGCGGCCGTACGACCGGCCCGGCGGGACGTGGCGGATGCAGCGCTCATGACATGGTCAACGCACGCGCACCCGCCGTCGTTCCCGGTGGAACGGACGTCACCCTCCCGGCGGGCCCCGCCCGGGATCAGTGCGAGGCGAGGTAGATGTCGCGCAGCACCCCGGCCTCGGTGCTCATCTCGGCCAGCCGCTGCTTCACGACGTCGCCGATACTGATCATCCCGCAGAGCTTCCCGTCCTCGACGACCGGCAGGTGGCGGTGCCGCCAGCGGTTCATCTGCGCCATGACCTCGGCGATGGGGTCGTCGGGCCGGCATGTGATCACGTGCCGGGTCATCACGTCGGCGACCGTCAGGCGGCTGACCGCGCCGCCGTCGGACGCGAGCCGGCGCACGATGTCCCGCTCGGAGACGATCCCGTCGACACGCTCACGGAACCCGTCGTCGGACACCACCAGGGCGCCGATGGCGGGCGGTCCGGCGAGCCGCGTGGCCGCCTCCCCCACCGTGTTCCACGACAGCACGGTCTGCACCGCGTCGCCCTTGATCCGCAGGATGTCGGACACCTTCATGGAACTCTCCCTTCGACGCCCGCTATTGTTGCGCTTGCGCAGTAGTTGTGCAATGCCAAGAACTTCCGGGCGAGCTCTCATCGGCCGGTAAAATCCGCCCGTCAGGGAGGGGACGCGACGTGCCCGACACACGAGCCCGCGAGATGGATCACGTCCGCAGCGCCGACGTGGAGGCCGGACTCGCCGTGGCGCGGCTGTTCACCGGGATCAGCGTCCGCGCCGTCGCCGCGACCGACAACGCGATCACGTTGCCGCAGCTCAGGGTCCTGATGATGATCGACGAGTCCGGGCCGACGAACGTCGCGACCGTCGGCCGCGGGCTGGGCGTGCACTCGTCCAACGCCACCCGGGTGGTCGAGCGGCTGGTGCGGGCCGGCCTGATCGCCCGCCGCACCCACGACGACGACCGCCGGCACCTCGTCGTCGAGCTCACCGCGGCCGGCCGCGCCGTCGTCCACGACATCGACGAGCACCGCCGGGCGGAGATCGCCGCCGTCCTGGGCAGGGTCCCGGCCGGTCGCCGTGACGACGCCGCCGCCCTGCTCGCCGCGCTCGCCGCCGCGGGCGCGCGTCCCGCCTCCGCATGACGGGACCGACCGTCGCCGACGACGTGCTGTCGGTCCTGCGCGAGGCGGGCGCCACGACCGTGTTCGGCCTGCCCGGCGTGCACAACCTCGCGTTCTTCGGTCCCGGACCCGGCTCACCGGTCGTCGTCCGGCACGAGCAGGCCGCGACCGCCGCCGCCGACGGCTGGGCCCGCCGCACCGGGCGGCTCGGCGCGGCCGTCGTGACCACCGGGCCGGGGGCGACGAACGCGCTCACCGGTCTCGGCGAGGCCGCGGCGGCCGGGTCACCGGTGGTGCTGGTGGCCTCGGAGATCCCGCAGCGGCTGCGGCGCCCGGGACGGCTGCGCGGGGTGCTGCACGAGTCACGGGACCAGGCCGCGGTGGTCGCGCCGCTGGTGAAGGCGGTCCGCACCCCGCGCACGGCGGCCGACACCGCGCGGGCGGTCCGGGAGGCGGTCGTCGTCGCGCTGACCGAGCCACGCGGCCCGGTCTACGTCGACGTCCCCGCCGACCTGCTGGGCGCACCCGCCGAGGTCCCTCCCTGCACCGTCGAGGACGGCGCCCCGGCACGACCCGACGACGACGCGCTCGCCGCGGTGACGGCTGTCCTCGCGGCCGGGACCGTCGTCGTCTGGGCCGGTCGCGGTGCCGTCGACGCCGCCGGACCGGTCTCCGCGCTCGCCCGCCGGCTCGGGGCGCCGCTGGTCACCGCGTTCGGGGCGCGCGGGCTCGACGGCGCGCTCGACGCTCCCCCGCACGAGCCGGAGGTCGCCGCGCTCGTCGGGTCGGCGGACGTCCTGCTCGCCGTCGGCGGCGGGCTGGACGGGATGGACACCCGCAACTGGACGATGCCCCGCCCGCCGGTGCTCGTCACCGTCGACCCGGCGCCGCCGGCCGATCCGCCGGAGTGGACGCCCGACCACGCCCTGACCGGCGACGTGGCCGTGATCGCCGGGGAGCTGGCCGCCGGGCTCCCGGGGCGCGGGCCGTGGTGGGACACCGGCGTCGCCGGCCGGGTCCGGGCCCGCCTGCGTGACGACCCGGCGACCGCCGACGCCTGGACGCTGGTCGAGGCCGTCGAGTCGGTGACGGCGACCGGAGCCGCCGTCGTCTGCGACATGGCCGTCGCGGGCTACTGGACCGGCGGCTACGCCCGGGTGAGCGGGCCGCGCGGTCTCGCGTACCCGGTCGGCTGGGGCACCCTCGGGTTCGGCCTGCCCGCGGCGCTCGGCGTGGCGGCGACCGGGACCCCGACCCTGGCCGTGGTGGGCGACGGCGGGCTCGCCATGGCGGTAGGCGAGCTCGCGACGCTGGTGCAGGAGCAGCTGCCGGTGACCGTCCTCGTCGTCGACGACGGCGGGTACGGGATGCTCCGCTACGATCAGGACCGCGCCGGTGCGCCGCACGCCGGGGTGGACCTGCACACCCCCGACCTGGTCGCGCTGGCCCACGCGTACGGGCTGGACGCCGTCGACGTCCCGATCGCCGGGCTCGGCGCCGCGGTACGCGACGCCGTCGGGTCCGGCCGCCCGCACCTGGTCCGGCTCGGCGCCGCGCTGCTCCCGCCCCGCACGACCTCCCCCCGCTGGGACGACGAGTGACCGGCCGCCTCCCTCCCCGGTCCGTGATCACGGGTTACAGGTGGGACTCGTAGAAGGCGGCCAGGCGGTCGGTGGCCGCGTCGACGTACTCCGGGACGTCGTACATCTCGTAGTGGCCGGCGCCCTCGACGACCATGAGGTCGACGGGGTGCGGCGCCAGGTCCCACAGCCGCCTCCCCGCCTCGGACGAGCCGGTGTTCCCGGCGCGCCCGGCGAGCACGACCTGCAGCGGCTGGGTCATGAGCCGGTCGACCAGGTGGAAGGCGTCGTACCCCAGGAGCAGCGCGTCGCCACGCGCGAGGCGGCGGTTCGTCGAGTGCTCGTGGCCACCCCGCGCGGTCCGGTAGTAGGTGACGGCCTGGGTGGTGTCGAGGTCGGTCAGGCCGGCCGCGACGGCCTCCTCCGGGGTGTCGGGCAGCCAGTTCACCCGGGTCTGCTCACCGGTGCGGTTCTCCTCGGTGCGTGCGGCGGCCAGGGCGTCGAGCGCGGCCACCGGCCCGTCCGGCTGGAAGCCGCGGAACGAGGTGCCCATGTTCCCGGGGACGACCGTGCCGACCGCCCGGATGCGGTGGTCGGTCCGGGCGGTGTGCACCGCGTAGCCGCCGCCGGCACAGATGCCGAGGACGCCGATCCGCTCCGGGTCGATGCCGGGGAGCGTGCCGAGAGTGTCGATCGCGTACGAGATGTCCTCGCCACGGCGGTACGGGTCCTCGAGGTCGCGGGGCTCGCCGCCGCTGCTCCCCTGGTGTGCCGGGTCGAACACGAGCGCCGCGATGCCCCGGGCGGCGAGGCGGGCGGCGTAGTTCGCGCCGATCTGCTCCTTCACGCTGCTGCCCGGGGTGGAGAGCACGACGGCGCGCAGCGGCGCGTCGCCGGCGTCGTCGGGCAGGTGGAGGTCGGCGGCGAGCTCGATCGGCCCGCGCAGGATCGTGACGTGCTGGAGCACCGGGTGACGCCTTCCGCCTAGAGTCCGTCCGACCATCGGCCGTTCCGGACCACCACCAGTTCATTCTCGTACTTGTTCAGTACTGTACTACCTGACGGGAGACGCGCATGTCGGTCGACGCCGCGCAGCTGTGGACGCTGAACCACCGCCTGCTCACCGTCGTGCTGGACGCCTGCACAGGCGAGCTGGCCGCGCTCGGGCTCGAGACGAAGGAGTTCTTCGTCCTCGCCGAGGTGGGCACGTCGCCGTACCCGGCCGAGCTGGCGGCGGCGCTGGTGATCCCCAGGGCGAGCGTGACCGTCTACGTCCGCAACCTCGTCGGCAAGGGGTTCGTCCGACGCGAGATCGACGACGCGGACCTCCGGCGGCACCGACTCGCACTCACCCCCGAGGGCGAAGCGGCCCGGGACCGGGCGCTCGCGGCGCTCGCGACGGAGTTCGAGCGCAGGCTCGCGACGATCACGGCGCGCGACCGCGCCGCACTGCAGCGGATCCTGCACGCGCTGCTCGCGCCCGGGGAGTGACCCCGGCCGGTCAGGACCGTCGCGGCCGCCGGGCCCGCCTGACGACCAGCAACGCCCCGACCCCGGCCGCAGCCGCCCCGCCGGCGAACGGGGCCGCGGCGCGCACGATCTCCCCGGCCCGGGTGACCAGGGCCTCGCGCCGGTAGGCGATCGCCCCGGTGAGCCGGTCGAGACTCGCCCGGAGTTCGGTCGCCGCGTGGACGACGCGCTCGTCGCGGCCGTCGGAGCGTGCGGAGAGCCGGTCGCGCAGGTCCTCCGCCGAGATCTCGCTCAGGTCGAGCATCTCGGCCTCGCCCCGGGACGCGCCCTCGGAGCCGTCGTTCCTGTCGTGACGCCCCACGGCGACCTCCCCTCGTCCGGCCCGGCATCCCCCCGGACCTGCACGAACAGTCAACACGGGACCCGTGCGACCGGCCACCCGCCGAACGGCGGGGGTCCTCCTCAGCAGATTCTCAGACATATCTCGTTGCAACGCTGACAGGTCGCGATATATCGTGATGGCACACGAGCCGATCGAAGAGGAGGCTCACGACGAGAGGACCACGAGTCATGACCACGCGAGACATGCCCTGGGGCCCGCCGTTCGCACGCGGACGCCGCCCCGGCCATCGCCACCCCCGGGCCCGGTTCGGACCCGACTCCCCCTTCACCTGCGGCCCCCAGGAGGCACCCATGGACGACGAGCACGACGACGACGAAGAGCGCGGCCCGCGCGGCCGCGGACGCCGGCACCACCGCGGTGGCCCGCACGGCCGCGGACGCGCCTTCGGGCCGGGCGGCCCCTTCGGCCCCGGTGGCTTCGGCCCCGGCGGCCCCTTCGGACCGGGTGGCTTCGGCCCCGGCGGTCCGTTCGGGCCGGGCGGACCGCGCGGCTTCGGCCGGCGCGGCCGTCGCACCGCCCGCGGTGACGTCCGCACCGCGGTGCTCGCCGTCGTCGCCGACGGCCCGCGGCACGGCTACGAGATCATCCAGGAGATCACCGCGCGCTCCGGCGGCCGGTGGAAGCCGAGCCCCGGCTCGGTCTACCCGATGCTGTCCCAGCTCGAGGACGAGGGCCTGGTCCGCTCGGAGCAGACCGAGGGCCGCCGGGTCGTCCACCTCACCGAGGAGGGCACCCGGCACGTGGAGGAGAACCGCGCCGCGCTGGACGCGGTGTGGGCCCCCTTCACCGCCGACGGCGAGGCGTCCGACGAGCCGGCCGACGGGCTCGGCGAGGAGCTGTCCAAGCTGTTCGCCGCCGCCCAGCAGGTCGCTGCGGCCGGGTCGGCCGAGCAGGTCGCCTCGGCGACCGAGTCGCTGACCGAGGCCCGCAAGGCGCTCTACCGCCTGCTGGCGGAGTGATCACGCCGGTGCCCGGCCGCGCGGCCGGGCACCGGTGTCCTCAGGACAGTTCGCGGCGGCGACGGCCGCGCCGCAGCACGTCCCGGATCGGCGGGACGACCGTGCCCTCGGCCGCCATCACCCGGCGCGCCTTGCGACGGGCGCCGACGACACCGACCACGGTGATCGCCCAGATCGGGAACTGCACCAGCCAGGCCGTCCGGAACGCCTCCGGCGTGTAGCCGCCCGAGGCCCCGAGCACGGCGCCGACGAGCAGCGTCGTCGTCAGCGACGCGGTGAACCCGCCGACGTTGACGATGCCGACCGCCGTCCCGCGCCGGTGCTCGGGGTTGAACGTGCGGGCGTAGTCGAACCCGACGGCCGAGCACGGCCCGTTCGCGGCCAGCACGACGACGAGCAGCACCAGCAGCCACATCGGCGCCGGCGGCGGCACGAGCAGCACCGCGACCCACACCAGCACGGTCGCCGCGATCACCGACAGCACGAGCCAGGACCGGCGCAGCGGGTGCCGGGCGGTGAACTCGCCGAACACCGGCCCGACGACGGCGCCCGCCAGCACCAGCACGGTCAGCATCACCGAGGCACCGGTCGGGCTCATGCCCTGCCCCACCACCAGGTAGGGCACGCCCCAGAGCAGCGCGAACACCAGGCCGGAGAACTGCGTCCCGGCGTGCGACCACAGCCCGAGCCGGGTCCCCGGATGGCGCCACGCGCCCTTCAGGCCGTCGAGGACCTCGCGCGGGCTCGCGGCGGCCGCCGGGGCGGGCGCACCCGGCGGGCGGTTACGGAACCCCGCGAACACCGCGATCCCGGCGACGACGCCGGCCCCCGCGGCGGCGAGGAACGCCGGTGTCCAGCCCCAGCCGTGCAGCACGGTGGCCAGCGGCACCGCCGAGAGCACCTGCCCGAACTGGCCGAGCAGCGCCGTGAGCTGGGTCATCAGCGGGACCCGGCGGGCCGGGAACCACACCGACAGGACCGACAGCACCGAGATGAAGGTCAGCGCGTCACCGACACCGACGAGCACCCGGGCCACGATCGCCAGCGGCAGCGAGGTCGCGAGCGCGACCAGGACCTGCGCGGCCGTCATCGTCACCGCGCCGGCGAGCACCATCGTCCGCGCGCCGAACCGGTCGAGGAGCAGCCCGACCGGGACCTGCAGCATCGCGTAGACCAGCAGCTGCAGGACGAGGAAGCCGCCGAGCATCGTCGGTGACGCGTCGAACCGGTCGGCGGCGTCCAGCCCGGCGACGCCGAACGAGCTGCGTTGAAGCACCGCCACGACGTAGGCGAGGAGACCGGCGGACCAGACGAGGTAAGCGCGCTGTGACGTGTGCATGACGGAACCCCATTGTGGTCCATGCGCACACCGCACACCCGCTCCGACGACACGTCTCACACCGCGGACCTCCGACGAGTACCGGGCGCGGGCGGCGCGCATCCGGATAGGGTCGGGCCGCACGCCACGACACGGAGGACACCGGTGCTCGATCCCGCCCAGCTCTACCAGGTCGACGAGGCCGCACCGCGGCTCGACGAGCCCGTCCTCATCGTCGTCCTCGACGGCTTCGTCGACGCGGGGAACGCCGCGGCCCTCGCGGTCGGCGCGCTGACCGACGAGCGCGAGACCACGCCGGTCGCGAGCTTCGACATCGACCAGCTCGTCGACTACCGCTCCCGGCGCCCGCCGCTGCGCTTCGAGACCGACCACTGGTCCGACTACGACCCGCCCGCCCTCGACGTCGTCGCGCTCACCGACACCGGCGAGACCCAGTACCTGCTCCTCTCCGGCCCCGAGCCGGACACCCAGTGGGAGCGGTTCGTCGCCGCCGTCGGCCTGCTGGTCGAGCAGCTCGGCGTCCGCCTGGTGATCACCCTGCAGGGCATCCCGATGGCGGTGCCGCACACCCGTCCGATCGGCGTCACCGCGCACGCGACCCGCCCCGAGCTGGTCGAGGGCCACACCCCCTGGTTCGCGACCGCGGACGTCCCGGGGAGCGCGGCCGCGCTGCTCGAGTACCGGCTCGGGCAGACCGGTCAGGACGCGATGGGGTACGCCGTGCACGTCCCGCACTACCTGGCCCGGTCGGCGTACCCGCAGGCCGCGCGGGTGCTGCTGGACCACGCCGGCCTCTCCGCCGGTCTCTACCTGCCGACCGAGACGCTGACCCGCGCCGCCGAGCAGGCCGACACCGAGATCGCCGAGCAGATGGCCGACTCCGACGAGGTCGTCCAGGTGGTGAAGGCGCTCGAGGAGCAGTACGACCAGGTCGCCGCGGCCCGCGAGGGCGGAAACCTCACCGACGAGCTGGAGGGTCGCGACCTGCCCAGCGGTGACGAGCTGGCCGCCGAGTTCGAACGCTTCCTCGCCGCGGGCGGCGACGACAAGCCCGGCGACAAGTCCGGGCGCGACAACGACCCGCCGCAGGAACCGCCGGCCCCGCCGGCACCGGCGTGAGCGTCCGCTAACACCGGCACCGCGCCCGGCGAGTCCCCGCTCCGTGGAGGCATGGAGCGAGTTCGGGGTCGCCGTCACGGGCGCCGGTGCCGCCCTGATCGGCCTGCTCTTCGTCTCGATCTCGATCAACCTGCGGCAGATCATCGGCTCCGCGCTGCTGCAGAGCCGCTCCGCGTTCGCGCTGCTGCTGCTCCTCGTCCCGACCGCGTCGGCGATGCTGCTGCTCGTGCCGCAGACCCCGGCGGCATTCGGCGTCGAGCTGCTCGTGCTCGCCGCACTGGTCTGCCCGGGGCTGCTCTGGCAGGCCCGGCCGGGCGTCCGGCCGCCCGAGCAACCGGTGGCCGTCCGGCTCGCCAGCACCGTCACCCCCGCCGTCTGCACGGCGGGCGGCGTGCTGGTGAGCGGTGTCCTGCTGGTCACGGGCAGCACCGCCGGCCTGTACGTGCTCGTGTTCACCGTCCTCGCCGCCTTCGCGGGTGCGCTGACCACCACCTGGGTGCTGCTCGTGGAGATCCTGCGCTGAGCCCGCGACCGATCCGATTCCGGGAGGGCCCGTGGGCCTCGTGATGCAGGACGACCTCTTCGACGCCCAGTTCGTGCGTGCGCTGGCCTACGTCCGGTCCGGCGGGGCGGAGCTCGGCGAGTGCGTGGCGACCGCACGGCGGATCACCCGCACCGACGGCGCACTCTGGTACGCGGAGTGGTCCGCGACCGCGGAACGCGTGCAGCGTGACGCCGAGGAGAGCCTGCGCCGGGGGCACCGGGCGAGCGCCCGGGACGCGTTCCTGCGGGCGTCGAACTACCACCGCACCGCCGGCCTGTTCCTCATGGGCGCGCCGGTGGACCAGCGGTTCCGGGACAGCTCACGGGCCCAGACGGCGGCCTTCCGCGCCGCGGGCGAGCTGTTCGACCGCCCGCCGGAGGTCCTGGCGATCCCGTACGAGGGCACCACGCTGCCCGGCTACTTCTTCCGCGCAGCCGGCGACGACCGGCCCCGGCCGACCGTGATCCTCACCGACGGCTACGACGGCACGGTCGAGGAGCTCTACCTCGCCTCCGGCGCCGCCGCCCTGGAGCGCGGCTACCACGTGCTCGCCTTCGACGGCCCCGGCCAGGGATCGGTGATCCTCGACCAGGGCATCCCCTTCCGGCCGGACTGGGAGAACGTCGTCTCCCCCGTCGTCGACCACGCCCTCGCCCGCCCCGACGTCGACCCGGCGCGGATCGCGCTGATCGGCTGGAGCTTCGGCGGCTACACCGCCCCGCGGGCCGCGACCGCCGAGCACCGGCTGGCCGCCTGCGTCTCCGACAGCGGGCCCTACGACCTGCTCGACGCCGTCCGCGCGAAGCTGCCCCGCGTGCTGACCCGGGGGCTCCCCCACGGCACGCCGCTCACCCGGCCCCTGCTGCGGGCCGCCCTCGGCTCCACCATCCGCAAGCCGTCCGCAGGCTGGTCGATGCGCCGCAACCTCTGGGTGCACGGGGCCGGCGACCCGCTGGAGATGCTGTCGATGCTCGCCGCGTACACGCTCAAGGGCCGCGAGCACCTCGTCCGCTGCCCGACGTTCGTGTGCCGCACCGCGGGCGACGAACTGTCCGCGGCGGCCCCGGTCCTGGCCGCCGCGCTGACCTGCCCCGTCGAGTACGTCGAGTTCGGCCGGGCCGACGACGTGTCCGGGCACTGCGAGACGAGCGGGCGTGCCGTGTACCACCGCCGCGTCTTCGACTGGCTCGACGCCACGCTGGCGGCGCCCGCCCGGGTCGCGGCGGCGGGCTGACCGGCGGCCCGGGTCACAGCAGGTCCAGGGCGGCACCGACGACCGCGTCGGCGTCGAGCCCGTGGTGGGCGTACACCGAGGCGAGGTCGCCGGACTGCCCGAACCGGGACACGCCCAGGTGGGTGGCGGGCACCCGGTTGATCCCGGCCAGGAACGCGAGGGTGTGCGGGTGCCCGTCGAGCAGCGTCACCATCGGTGCCGCCCGGCGGGCCGGGAAGACGGAGTCGAGCACCCACGGCTCGGCCTGCGGCCGGGCCGGGCGCCCGGCCCGCGCCTGGACGGCGTCGAACAGCAGCCCGGGGCTGGTCACGCAGACGACCTCCACCGCGTACCCCTGCCCGGCGAGCCGGTCGGCCGCGGCGAGCGCCTCGGTGAGCAGCGGCCCGGCCGCGGCGATCGTCAGGTCCGGGGTGCCCTCGGTGCGGCGCAGCGGGTAGGCGCCGGCGACGACCTGCCGGCGACGGCGCTCCCGTGCGGCCGGGTCCGCCGGGATCGCCGCGAGGGACTGGTCGACCGGGCGCGTCGAGAGCCGTAGGTACGCCGACGTTCCGTCCGGCCGCCCGAGACGGGCCAGCGACGCCAGCAGCGTCCACTCGACGTCGATCGCGAACGCCGGCTCGTAGGTCACGCAGCCCGGCTGCTCCAGCCCGACCGACGGCGTCGTCACCGACTGGTGGGCGCCGCCCTCCGGCGCCAGCGACACCCCGGACGGCGTCCCCACCAGGATCGACTGCCCGCCGGCGTAGATCCCGAACGACCACGGCTCCAGCGCCCGCTCGACGAACGGGTCGTAGAGCACCCCGATCGGCAGCAGCGGCTGCCCCCACCGCGACCAGGTGGCGCCCAGCTCGCCGAGCGCGCCGACGAGGTTCCCCTCGGCGATGCCCAGCTCCAGGTGCTGGCCGGTGGGGCGCTCGCGCCAGTGCAGGATCGTCTCGGGGTCGTCGTCGAACCAGTCCTTGCGCTCGGCCGTCGACCAGACGCCGACCTTGTTGACCCAGCCACCGAGGTTGGTCGACGACGACACGTCCGGGCACAGGGTGACGACCCGCCCGGCGGCGTCGGGCGCCTCCCGGGTGATGTCGAGCAGCGCGCGGCCCAGTGCCGCCTGCGTGGTGGCGCGGCCGGTCGGGGTGCGGCCGATGTCGGTGGGCAGCGCGGGAGCCGGGTGGTCCTCGACGGGGTCGCGGTGCAGGCGCCGTGCGGTGGCCAGGCACAGCTCGGCGGCAGCGGAGCCTGCCGGGAACCGCCGCCACGGGTCGTCGACGTCGGCGCCGACAGCGTCGGCGAGCTCGCGCATCTGGCCGGCGTCGAGGATCGAGCCGTGGTTCTGCGGGTGTCCCGCCGATGCGAGGCCGTGCCCCTTCACCGTGTAGGCGAGGACGACGGTCGGGCGGGAGTCGTCGATCGCGTCGAACGCCTCGCGCAGCGCGTCCGGGTCGTGCCCGCCCAGGTTCCGAACGGCGGCGAGCAGCGTCTCGTCGTCCAGCGTCGCGACCAGCTCGGCGAGCCCGGGGTCGTCGCCGGGCAGCCGGGTGCGGACCTCGCCGGCGTCGCACCGCAGCAGCCGCTGGTACTCGGGGTTCTGCATGGTGTCGATCCGGGTCCGCAGCGCCTCGCCGCCGGGGCGGGCGAACAGCTCGTGCAGCAGCCGCCCGTACTTGACCGTGAGGACCTGCCAGCCGGCGGCGGCGAACATGCCCTCGATCCGCGTCGCCCCGATGTTGGGCACGACCCGGTCCAGCGACTGGCGGTTCAGGTCGACGATCCAGACGACCTCGCCGAGCTCGCCGACCATCGGGTCGAGGATGGCCTCCCAGACCGCGCCCTCGTCCAGCTCGGCGTCGCCGACCAGGGAGTACTGGCGCCCCTGGGAGACACCGCCGAACCGCGACGAGACGTAGCGGCGGGCCACGGCCCCCCAGATCGGGGCGGTCGCGCCGATGCCGACCGAGCCGGTCGAGTAGTCGACGGGGTCGGGGTCCTTCGAGCGGGACGGGTAGGACTGCAGCCCGCCGAACGCCCGCAGCGTCGGCAGGTACGACGCGTCCAGCTCGCCGAGCAGGTAGTTGATCGCGTGCAGGACGGGCGACGCGTGCGGCTTGACCGAGACCCGGTCACCGGGCTGCAGGTGCTCGAACCAGAGCGACGTCATGATCGTCACCAGCGAGGCCGACGACGCCTGGTGCCCGCCCACCTTGAGGCCGCTCGGGTCCCCGCGCCGGTTGGCCGCGTCGATGATCGCCGTCGACAGCCACAGCACCCGCTGCTCGATCTCGGCCATCGGCCCGGCCGCCGGGACGGCGGGGGCGTTCGTCGGGTCGGCTGCCGTGCTCATCGTCGTCTCCAGCTTCGTCGCTGCTCGCGCAGGTTGCTCCCCCAGCCCACCACCGCGATCATGAGTGCACAACCTGATCCGGCGGGACCGTGCAGAGTGCACGGATCCACGGGCAGCGGACCGAGCGGGGACGGGCAGAGTGCACACCGGCGACCACACCCACACGACCGGCGGCGGCGACCGCGCGGTGCCGCCGGGTCCGGGCGCACCGGCGCCGACCGACCTCGACGGGCACGACGCCCGGCTCCTGCTGGCCCTCGCCGAGGACCCGCGGGCGACCGTGCTGGCGCTGGCCGGGAAGGTCGGGCTCTCCCGCAACACCGTGCAGGCCCGGCTGGCCCGTCTCGACCGGCTCGGGGCGCTCGACACCTTCGAGCGCCGCGTCGACCCGGCCGCGCTGGGCTACCCGCTGACCGCCTTCGTCACCGTGCGGGTGGTGCAGCGCGAGCTCGCCGCGGTCGCCGACGCGCTGGAGCGGGTGCCGGAGGTGCTGGAGGTGCACGGCGTCTCCGGCGAGGAGGACCTGCTCGTCCACCTGGTCGCCCGCGACGCCGACGACCTCTACCGCATCGCCGGGCACCTGCTCGCCATCGACGGGGTGGAGCGGACGTCGACGTCGCTGGTCATGCGCTCGCTGGTCGGGTTCCGTACGGCCCCCCTGCTGCACCGGCTGGCCGGCGGCGGCTGACACCCGCGCCCCGCCCGCCCGGACTACGGTCGGGTCGTGCCCGATCTGCTGCCCTCCACCCAGCGCACCCTGCTCGCCCGCGTCGCCCGCGCCCAGCGCGACGGCCGCGTCCCCTCCCTCGTCGCCGGCGTCGTCCGGGACGGTGGCCTGGCCTGGCACGCCGGCCGCGGCGCGCTGCCCGCGGGCGCGGACGCCGACGACGTCCAGTACCGGATCGGGTCGATCACCAAGACGGTCTGCGCGGTCACCGTGCTGCGGCTGCGCGACGAGGGCCTGCTCGACCTCGACGACCGCCTGGAGCAGCACCTGCCCGGCACCCCGCTGGGCGACCGCACCCTCGGCCAGCTGCTCTCGCACCTGGCGGGCGCCGGGTCCGAGAGCCCCGGACAGTGGTGGGAGCGCAGCCCCGGCGGCCCGCTGGAGGAGCTGGGCCTCGGCGACGCCGACCGGGTGCTGCCCGCGGCCCGCCGGTTCCACTACTCGAACCTCGGCTTCGGCCTGCTCGGGGAGCTGGTCGCGCGCCGCCGCGGCACGAGCTGGTCCGACGTCGCGCACGACGAGGTGCTGGCCCCGCTCGGGATGAAGCGCACCTCGCCCCGGCCGCAGGCGCCGGCGGCCGAGGGACTGGCCGTGCACCCGTGGGCGGAGCTGACCCTGCCCGAGCCCGAGCACGACGCGGGCGTGATGGCCCCGGCCGGCCAGCTGTGGTGCTCCGCGCGCGATCTCGCCCGGCTGGGCGCGTTCCTGCTCGGCGACACCGGCGGCGTGCTCTCCCCGGCCACGGTCGAGGAGATGACGCTGCCGGCGGGCATCGACTCCTCGTCGCCGATCTGGGCCGGGTACGGCCTCGGCGTGCAGGTGCTCCGGGTCGAGGGCGCCACGCTGGTCGGGCACGGCGGCTCGATGCCGGGCTTCCTCGCCGGGCTCTGGGTGGACCGCGAGGAGGGCACCGGCGCGCTGGCACTCGGGAACACGACGACCGGGCTGGACTCCGGCCTCGGCGCCGGCCTGCTCGCCGACCTCCGCGCGGCCGAGCCCCGGATCGTCGACGCGTGGGCGCCGGAGCCCGCGCCGGTGGATCCGGGGCTGCTGGGGCCGTGGTTCTGGGGACCCTCCCCGTACGCGCTGCGAGCGGTCGGCGGCGGGCTGCTGCACCTGGGCGGGCTCGGGCGACCGGGCCGGTCGTCGCGGTTCCGCCCGGGTCCGGACGGGACGTGGATCGGGATGGACGGCTACTTCGCCGGCGAGACCCTGCGGATCGAGGGCGACCACCTGTGGCTCGCCACCTTCGTCTTCACCCGCACCCCGTACGATCCGGCCGCACCCGTTCCGGGCGGGGTGGACGACGCCGGCTGGCGCTGACGGCGCCGATATCGAATCGCAACCGACCGCCGAACGGCGCTGACCTGCGACGACGTCCGGAGCGGCGGACGTGGGCGGCGACAGGGACGAGCGTAGTACCTACACTTCCCCCTCGAAACGACTTGTGCACGATTCATCGTGTTCGACCGGGAGGGGGGAAACGCCCGTCGGGGCGTGACCTGTTATGACACAGGCGGAACCACGTACGGATCCCGATAGTTCCGGGGCCGCTGAGGGTCGGTCACGCACCGACTGGACCGTTTTCGGAGTGGGTGCGGCGCTCGCCCTGCTCTTCGTGCTGTGGGGTCTCCTCTCCCCCGACAGCCTCGCGAACGCCGCGAGCACGATGCTCGACGGCCTCATGCGCGGTGGCGGCTGGGGCTTCATCCTCGCCGCGACCGGCTTCGTCGCGTTCGCGCTCTTCCTCGCGTTCAGCAAGTTCGGCCGGATCAAGCTCGGCACCGACGACGAGCAGCCCGAGTTCCGGACGGTGTCCTGGATCGCGATGATGTTCTCCGCCGGCATGGGCATCGGGCTGATGTTCTTCGGCGTGAACGAGCCGCTGACCTTCTTCACCTCGCCCCCGCCCGGCTCCGCGGCGCCGGAGTCGATCGAGGCGCTCCAGGTCTCGATGGCGACCTCGCTGTTCCACTGGACGCTGCACCCGTGGGCGATCTACGCCGTCGTCGGCCTGGCCATCGCCTACTCGACGTTCCGCAAGGGGCGCCGTCAGCTGATCAGCCAGGCGTTCATCCCGCTGATCGGCAAGCGTGCCGCCGAGGGCGGCATCGGCAAGGCCATCGACATCCTGGCCATCTTCGCCACGCTGTTCGGCTCCGCCGCCTCGCTGGGCATCGGCGCCTTCCAGATCGGCGGTGGCATGCAGACCGTCGGCTGGGTCGACGGCCAGGTCGGCGCCCCGGTGCTGGCCGTGATCATCGTCGTGCTCACCGCGGCCTTCATCCTGTCCGCGGTCTCCGGCGTCGCCCGGGGCATCCAGTGGCTGTCCAACACCAACATGGTGCTGGCCGCCGTGCTCACCGTCTTCGTGTTCGTGGTCGGCCCGACGGTGATCATCCTCGACCTGATCCCGACCACGATCGGCGCGTACTTCTCGCAGTTCTTCGAGATGGTCGGGCGCACCGAGGCCGTCGGCGGGGAGCCGATGCTCGAGTGGCTGTCCGGCTGGACCGTCTTCTACTGGGCCTGGTGGATCTCCTGGACGCCGTTCGTCGGCATGTTCCTGGCCCGCATCTCGCGCGGCCGGACGATCCGCGAGTTCGTCGGCGGCGTGATCCTCGCGCCGAGCCTGGTCTCGCTGGTCTGGTTCTGCGTCTACGGCGGCACCGCCATCACCCAGGTGCAGCAGGGCACGACCCAGTTCTCCGACGACTCGAACGTCCAGCTGTTCGAGATGCTCGGGGCCTACCCGTGGGCCACCTTCACCGGCCTGCTGGTGATGCTCCTGGTCGCGATCTTCTTCGTGTCCGGTGCCGACGCGGCCTCGATCGTCATGGGCACGCTCTCGCAGCGCGGCACCATCGAGCCGAGCCGCTGGGTCGTCATCTTCTGGGGTGCGGTCATGGGTGCGGTCGCCGTGCTCATGCTGGTCACCGGCGGGGAGGACGCGCTCGACGGCATCCAGAACCTCACGATCCTGGTCGCCGCACCGTTCGTGGTGATCATGGTCATGCTCTGCTTCGCGCTCTACAAGGACCTGCGGCGCGACCCCGTGGTCCTGCGTGAGCAGAAGGGCGCCGAGGTCATCGAGCAGGCCGTGGACTGGGCCACCGACAAGCACGGTGACGACTTCTACGTGAAGGTCGGCGTGTTCCCGAAGGACTACAAGGAGGAGCCCTCCACCAACGGGTACGCGAACGGTCCCGGCACCGGCCCCGGCTACACCATGACCGAGCCCGGGGAGGGCCCGGTGTCCGCCGAGGACGGGACCGGTGACGGGTCCGCGGACACCACCACCCCGGACGACGGTTCCGGGAGCGGGACGTCCGACCGCAAGGACAGCCCGGTCGGCGGCGACTAGACCGGATCCCCGCACGACAGGGCGGCCGGGTACCCCGACGGGGTGCCCGGCCGCCGTCGTCGTGGGAGGGTCGTGGACCGACACGCTGCGGCGCGGCGAGACGTCACTCACAGGCGGTGACCGCACACCGACGCACGGTGAGTGGTCGGGAGTGACCCGCGCCGACTCCGCTCGTTGCACAGGAGGGGCTCCCGGTGGCGGGGCCCGCCGGCCGACCGGAGATCATCGCGGGCGTCGCACCGCAGCCGGAGTGGATCACCGTCCACCCCGTGACCGAACGGATGGAGGGACCTGACAAAGTGGGCCGGATGCGTCTCGTGTTCACCCCCGGGGACGACCAGGGGTACGCCGAGGCCCGGAGCCGCCTGCTGGAGCAGTTCCTCGTCTGGGCGCGCCGTCGCCGCGTCGAGGTGGACACCGCGCTCGTCGCCGCCACGCTCGACTACAAGTACGCCCGCGACCGCCGGCTGGGCCGCTGGACCCGCGCGCACATCGCCGACGCGCTCGGGATGTGGTTCCCGCGCAAGGTGACCGTGCTGGAGCCCGACGACGTCGCCCCCGCGTTCCACGCCCTGGTCGACTTCCTCGCCGAGCACGACTGGTTCGACCCGCAGTCGTCCGAGCCCGACGCGCTGCACCGGCAGGTGCTCGACTCCACCCCCGCGCTGCACGACGGCCTCGCCGACGAGCGGAACTACGACCTCGGCAAGTTCTGGGGCGTCCAGCTGCACCGCAACGGGATCGACCCGGCCGACCCGTCGGCCGTCCAGCGCTTCCTCGACCGGGCCGGGTCGGGCGAGGCCGACGTCGACCGGCACGCCCTCGCCGAGATCATGCGGCGTGACGCCCTGCGCCCCGCCCGGCCGGAGTGGAACCCCGAGCTGCCCCCGGTGCCGATGCCCGGCGCCGCCACGCTCGTCGACGCGGCGGAGCGCTCGGAGGCACTGGACCAGCTCCGCAAGCTGACCGTCTGGGTGCGGGCCGGGCGACGGCTCACCTCGGACGGCAGGCTGGGCCGCGCCGACGCGCTCGACCTGGCCGCGCACCTGCAGCTCGACCACCTCTACCGCGAGACCGCCCGCACCAGCGACGACCTGCCCGAGGTCTCGCTGCTGCTGCGCTGGGCCCGGGCCGCTCGGCTCGTCCGCGTCGTGCGCGGCCGGCTGCTGCCGGTCAAGAGCGCCGGGCCGCTGCTGAACCGGCCGATCGAGCTGTGGCGCCGGGTGTTCGAGTCCGTCGGGCGGCTCGGCGACAACCTCGGCGGGACCGACGTGTTCGGCGCGCCGTCACTGTTCGGGATGTCGATGTCCGAGGCCCTGCCCATGCTCTGGGTCGGCCTGTACTGCGCCGGCGGCGGCCCGGTCCCGCTGGAGCACTTCCACCGCCAGGTCCGCGACACCGTGAACGACGAGGCGGGCTGCGTCGTCGACGACCTCGCGGGCGACGTCGAGCAGCGGCTGTGGCGCCGCGACGTGACGGCCCTGCTCGACGCCTGCGAGCTGCTCGGCGCGATCGAGCTGACCGAGACGCTCGACGCCGACGAGCTCGACGACCTGTCCCAGGTCGCGCACCGCGACGACCCGGACCCGACGGTCGTCGCGCTGACCCCGATGGGGCTGTGGGCGGTGCACGAGTACCTGCTGGAGCAGGGCGTCCACGTCCCCGCGCCGGGCGAGCTCGCCGAGGAGGACCTGGAGTACGTCTGCGTCCGGCTGGGTGCGGTCCGGAACGAGGTCGCGGAGGTCGAGATGGGTGCCTGGGTCAGCGCCCGGCAGACCGGCGACGCGGTGCGCGAGCTGGACCGGTTCCTGCGCCGCTGCGAGGTCCCGGCGCACCGGGCCCTCGCCCTGCACGCACTCGGCGAGACCGGTCCGGCCGGTCGCGCGGTCGCCGCCCGGCACCGGCTGCACGTCGCCGAGCCGGCGACGGCCGTCGCGGGGCCGGTCTGGTCCGGCCCGGCCCCCGCCCCGCGCGACCCGGGCGGCGGGGACCGGCCGCCGGCCGCACCGCACCCGCGGACCGCGGTCCGGCACAACCTCGAACCGGCCGGCTGAACGGGGCGGTCAGGTCTCCAGGACGACCTTGCCGGTGACGACGCGGTCGTCGATCCGGGACAGGGCCTCGCCCGCCTTCTCCAGCGGGAAGCGCTCGCTCACGATCGGGTCGAGCGCGCCGGACCGCAGGTGCGGGAGCAGCGCGTCCCACTCCTGCGCGACGAAGCCGTCCCGGGCGAGCGCGTAGGCGCCCCACCCGACGCCGCGGACGTCGACGTTGTTCAGCAGCAGCCGGTTCACCTTCACCGTCGGGATGTCGCCCGCGGTGAACCCGACGACCATCAGCCGGCCCAGCGGGCCGACGCAGCGCAGCGAGTCGGTGAAGCGGTCACCGCCGACCGGGTCGACGACCATGTCGACGCCCGCTCCCCCGGTGAGCTCCTTGACGGCGTCCTTGAACCCCTCGACGCCGACGGCGTGGGCCGCGCCGGCCTGCCGTGCGACGTCGGCCTTGGCCTCGGTGGAGGCGACCCCGATGACCGTGGCGCCGAGCGCCGCCGCCAGCTGGATCACCGCCGTCCCGATGCCACCCGCGGCACCCTGGACGAGGACCGTTTCCCCCGCCCGCAGGCCGCCCCGGGTCTCCAGGGTGAAGTGCGCGGTCAGGTAGTTCATCGGCAGGCAGGCCCCGGCCGCGAACCCGACCTCGTCGGGCAGCGGCAGCACGACCTGCTCCGGCACCGAGACGACCTCGGAGAACACCCCGGACATCGTGAACGCGACGACCCGGTCGCCCGGCGCGAACCGGCTGCCCGGCCCGGCCTCGCGGACCGTCCCGGCGCACTCCGAGCCGAGCGTGAAGGGGGGCTCCGGCTTGTACTGGTACAGGCCGCGGGTCAGCAGGACGTCCGGGAAGTTGACCCCGGCCGCGGCGACGTCGACGAGGACCTCGCCGTCCCCCCGGACCGGTGGGTCCACCTCGTTGACGCGGACCGCGGACGGCCCGTCCAGCTCGACGACCTGCACTGCACGCACGTGCTCTCCCTGTCGTTCGACGGCGGTGTCACCGCCATCGAACCACGGGCACGTGTGACGTGCGGGTGATCTACACCGGCTGCGCGTCGCCGTAGCGCGGGGTGCGCGTGTCGGTCAGCGACTCGCACAGCTCGGACAGGCGCTGGTCGATCCGGTCCTGCACGCGCTCCAGCGCGTCGAGCTCCAGCATCAGGTCGAGCGCGTCCTGTGCGCCGTCGGTACCGGCCAGCACCCGCTCCAGCTCGGCACGGCGTTCCAGCGTGCGCCGGCGGCACGCGTCGGCGGTGGCCTTGTGGGCGGTGAGGCGTGCGCGGGTGGTCTCGGCGAGGTCGGCGCCGCCGGAGACGGAGGCGACTCGTTCTTCCAGCAGGTGGGGGTTCACGGGCAGGCCCTCCTGGTGCGTCGACGTGCGGTGGTGGCCGCGTCGGTCCGGGTGCGACGGCCCACGTGACCGCCGCCACATCCACGCTAGACGATCAGCGTGTGCCGCGCATCACATCGATGTCGCATCCCGGTGAATCACCAGAACCTGCGGGACGGGGATCCGCTCAGTCGCCGCGGCGGGGCCGCGGGATCAGCTCGGCCGGGACGCCCCGGCGCTCGGCGACCTGGTCGGTCGTCAGGTGGAAGTGGCCGCGCTTCGAGCGACGGCAGAGATAGGCGCGCTGCGGGCGCCCGCCGAGAGCCTCGAGCTCGCGGGCCGCGCACTCGGCGGCGTCACGATCCGGATAGATGACCTTGCCGTCGCTGCCGGCGACGCCCCCGCCGCCGAACCGCTCGCGGTCCTCGATCTCGCGCCGGCCCGGCCGGCACACCTCGGGGCGGCCGGAGCGCATCAGCCGCGCGTACCGGCCCAGCACGCGTCCGCGGTCGGCGTCGACGACACCACGGCCGGACGGCAGGTCCTCCACCGAGCGTCGCGCAGCCGGGATGAGCCCCGGGTGCACCGCCGGAATCCTGTCGTACTTCCCGTCCATGTCGCCTCCACGTCGCCGTCACTTGTGGATCGCTGCCGACATCCTGCCTCGTTACCGGCGCCCACGGAGTCCCTCGATCGTGTCATCCATCACCACCTGGCAACCCCAGACGGTGACGGAACGTCACAGTACCCCGCTGTTCGGCGCATCCGGCGCACCGCCGGACGCCGTCCTCCGGAGGTTGTCACACCAGCGGGTAGAGCGTCCGGCGGCAGGCTGTCCATGGCTTTGCGCGCCCGTATGATGAAAACCCGGCCCGTGCGTGACGCGGATCACCGGTCGCGAGCGGGTCCGGGGGGAACGAGATGGCGATCCAGCCCGACACGGGCATCGGCAGCGGACAGGGCGGACCGCGCTGGACCGAGGTCCTCTCCGACTCCGACCTCTGCGCCGGGGTGTTCGACGTCCGCTGGGACCTGCGCCCCCGGCTGCGCGGCTGGCTCGCCGCCCACGACCTGCCCACCGCGTGGGGCCGCGAGCCCCACCGCCCCGCGATCGACGCGTGGGCGATGCTCGACGGCGGCGTCCTCGCGGCGTCCGCGGTGACGCTGCCGGGCTCCCCGCCCGGCGCCGTACCGATGCCGGGGCGGCCGGCGACCGCCGGACTGGTCCCGGAGGCCCCGTCCTCACTGCTCACTCCGGGGATGCGGGTCATCGGGTACCGGACGCTCCGGCTGCTGATCTCCCGCCTGGGCCTGGCCGGCCCCACGCAGGCGCTGCGGGGCGAGCACCTGGACGTGCCGGGTGTCGTCGAGGACCTGTTCGACACCCGCCGCCACGACGACGAGGCCGTCGAGCAGGCCGAGCTCCTCGCGACCTGCACCGACCGGTCGACGATGCGCTGGGTGGTCGCGGCGCTGCGGCCCTGAACCCGCGATGCTCCGGCCGTGAGCCGCCGCATCCTGCACGCCGACCTCGACCAGTTCCTGGCCGCGGCCGAGCTGCTGCGCAGGCCCGAGCTGGCCGGGCTACCGCTGGTCGTCGGCGGCGACGGTGACCCGGACTCCCGCACGGTCGTCGCCACCGCGTCCTACGAGGCCCGCGCGTTCGGCGTGCGGTCGGGCATGCCGATGCGGCTCGCCCGGCGGAGATGTCCCGGCGCGGTGTTCCTGCCGTCGGACAAGCCGTACTACGAGGAGGTCTCCGAGCAGGTCATGGGCCTGCTCCGCGATCTCGGCGAGCCGGTCGAGGTGATCGGCTGGGACGAGGCGTTCGTCGGCACCGACGGCGACCCGTGGGCCCTCGCGGAGCGGATCCGGGAGACGGTCTCCTCGACCGGGCTGTCCTGCGCGGTGGGGATCGGCGACAACACGCTGCGGGCCAAGGCGGCCACCGGCTACGCGAAGCCGGGCGGGGTGCACGAGCTGACCGCCGCGAACTGGTTCGCCACCCTCGGTGCCGACCCGCCCGAGGCGCTGCCGGGCATCGGCCGGGCGACCGCGCGGGCGCTCGCCGAGCTGGGGATCACCACCGTCACCGAGCTCGCGGAGTCCCGCCCCGGTGACGTGGCGGCCCGGCTCGGGCCGAACCGCGGGCCGTACTACGTCTCGCTCGGCCGCGGGATGGGGCGCACCGAGCTGGACACCGGCCCGTGGGTGCCGCGCTCGCGCAGCCGGGAGACGACCTTCCCCGCCGATCTCACCGACCGCTCCGCGATGCACGCCGAGCTGCGCACGCTGGCCCACCGGGTCGCGGCCGACGTCGCCGGTGAGGACCGCGACTGCGTCCGGGTCGGGATCCGGGTGCGGACCCGCAGCTTCCGCACCACCACCCGCAGCCGGGCCCTCGACCCGCCGGGGCGCGACGGCGACGTGATCGCGGACGTCGCCGCCGCGCTGCTGGACGAGATGGCCCCGGACCGTCCGGTGCGGCTGCTCGGGGTGCGGGCGGAACTGGCCGAGCAGGCATCCGGAGGATCCGCTCGTCATTTGTGATGAGCCCGGACGCCGGTCGATAACGACCTACCGGACAAAGATCGACAGGCTGTCTGCGGAACGCGCCGGCACGGGGCCGACGGATCCGCACGAGGAGGATTCCGTGCGGCGTGCAACGCGGGCAGCAGCGATGATGCTGACCGCCTCGGTGATGACGGGGATGCTCACGGGGTGCGACTCGGCCCGGGCAACCGTCTCGCGGGTGGTGGACGGGGACACGATCGACGTGACGGCCGACGGCAGGGAACAGCGTGTGCGGCTGCTCAACATCGACACTCCCGAGACCGTGGACCCGGACGAGGACGTGCAGTGCCTCGGCCCGGAGGCCTCGGCGCACCTCGCATCGCTCCTGCCGGTCGGGACCGAGGTCGAGCTCCTGGTCGACGACGAGCACCGGGACGGGTACGACCGGGTCCTCGCCGGTGTCCGCCTCGACGACGGGCGGTTGGTGAACGCGGAGATGGCGCGGGCCGGTTTGGCGCTGCCCATGGCGATCGGGCGCAACGACCGGTTCCTCCCCGAGGTCGAGCAGGCCAATGCCGAGGCGGTGGCCGCGCAGCGCGGTCTGTACGACCCCGAGATCGGCTGCACCGTCCCGGGACAGGTCGCCGACATCGAGCGGACCGCATCGACGCTCCCGTCGTCGTCCGCTGCGACGACAGCCGAACAGGCCGACTCGGGCGCCTCGGGTGCCGCTGCCGTCATCGCGAGCGCGCTCCTGCTCAAGGGAGCGCTGGACTCCGGGGTGCCGGGCGACGGGTTGATCTGGAAGGCGGCACACGCCCTGCCGACCCGTTCGTCGATGTCCGCCCGGGTGCAGAGGGTCGCGGGAACCGCACGGACGAACGAGAACGGTTTCCGGGAGCGCGCCCGGGTACTGCGTACCCCTCCTCCCCCGCCACCGGCCGCCGGCGGCGGGACCGGGAGCGCCGCGTCCTCCCCGCGACCGAAGCCCAAGCCGAAGCCGTCCGGCGGTGGCGCCGGCGCGACGGCGAAGCCCACGCCGAAGCCGTCGTCGGGAGGGTCGGCCGGTACGCCGAAACCCGCTCCGAAGCCGAAGCCGAACGTGGACACCTCGGGTGGCTCCGGTCCCGCCGGGTACACGGGACCACGCTGCTATGCACCGGGTGGGAAGACCTGGAAGCCCTGCTGACCGTGACCGGCACCGCCGGGTGGCACGCTTGCCCGGTGACGACCTGGACCAGCGACGAGTGCGCCGCCCACTGGGGCGTGCAGGTGGGGACCTGGAACTCCTACGTCAGCCGGGGCCAGGCGCCCGCGCCGCTGCCCGGTCCCGGCCCCGACGGCCGGAAGGTGTGGGACGCCGACGAGGTCCGGTCCTGGTCGCGGCCCGGCGCCGGGCGCCGCCGCACCTCCGGCGACGCCGACGAGCTCCTGGCACGCATGCGCGGGACCGGCGCCGAGCTGGAGGAGCTGCGCTCCCGGCAGCGCGAGCTGCTCCGGGCCGGCCGGGAGGCCGGGTGCGAGATCAGCGCGATGGCGTCGGCGCTGGGGATCTCCCGGCAGACCGCGTACGCCTGGTTGAAGGACTGATCGTCCTCGTCGAGACTGCTCCACGGCTGCGCACCGCAACGGAGGGGGACGCGCGATGGTCTCGGCACGACCGCAGGCGGAGGTGCGGGCGGCGGTCCGCACCGCGACCGTCCGGCTGATCCCGCTGCTCGGGCTCGCCTACCTGCTCAACTACATCGACCGCGTCAACGTCGGTTTCGCGGCCCTGACCATGAACGCCGACCTCGGGCTGTCCGCGGCCGCCTACGGCCTCGGCGCCGGGCTGTTCTTCATCGGGTACTTCTTCTTCGAGGTGCCCTCGAACGTCATCCTGCACCGGGTCGGCGCGCGGCTCTGGATCGCGCGGATCATGGTGACCTGGGGGATCGTCGCGTCGTCGACGGCGTTCGTCCAGGGCGAGATCGGGTTCTACGTCGTCCGGGTGCTGCTCGGCATCGCCGAGGCGGGCTTCTTCCCGGGGATCATCCTCTACTTGACCTACTGGTTCCCGAGGGTGGACCGGGCGCGGATCGTCGCACTGTTCTTCCTGGCCGTGCCGCTGTCCTCGGTCGTGGGCGGGCCGCTGTCGACCTGGCTGATCACCGTCGGCGACGGCGCGCTCGGGTTCGACGCCGGGTGGCGGTTCATGTTCTTCGTCGAGGGCGTCCCCGCGGTGCTGCTGGGGATCGCGGTGCTGTGGCTGCTCCCCGACCGGCCGTCGTCGGCCCGCTGGTTGCCGGCCGGCCGGGCGGCGGCGCTGGAGGAGACGATCGCCGCCGAGGACGCCGCGGAGGCCGGTCACGACCGCGGGATCGGCGCGGCGCTGCGCGACGTCCGGGTGATCGCGCTGTCCGCCGTCTACTTCGGGATCGTGTTCGGCCTCTACGTGCTGGCCTTCTTCCTGCCCCAGATCATCGCCGGGTTCGAGGAGCAGTTCGGTGCGGACTACTCGCTGATCGACATCGGGCTGATCACCGCGGTCCCGTACGCGATCGCGTCGGTGGCCATGGTGCTGTGGGCCCGGCACTCCGACCGCACCGGGGAGCGGGCGCTGCACGTGGCCGTTCCCGCGGCCGTCGGTGCCGTCGCCATCGCCGCGGCGCTGGCGATGCCCTCACCACTGCTGGTCATGGCGTGCGTGACGGTCTGCGCGATCGGCGTGTTCACCGCGATCCCGCCGTTCTGGTCGTTGCCGAACTCGTTCCTGACCGGTGTCGGCGCGGCCGCCGGGATCGGCCTCGTCAACTCGTTCGGGAACCTGTCCGGGTTCGTCGGGCCGTTCGTGACCGGCTGGCTGAAGGACCTGACCGGTGACGCGCAGGCCGGGATGTGGGTGGTCGCGGCGATGATGCTGATGTCGGCGGGGATCACGCTCGCCTTCCGGCGGGCACCCGCCGGATCATCAAGATCGACGAAATAGCGATCATGTCACCCATTCGTGTGTCCATCATGGATGTGCCGGGCACGAGCGCCCGAACCACCACCGGGGGGCACCATGGACACCGCGACGATCATTCTCCTGCTGCTGGGAGGCGTGGGCGGCTTCTTCGTCGGACGCTGGACCACCGAGACACGGCGGGCGATGTTCGACCGGAGGAACGTGTGGGAGGGCCGCAGGCGCTACCGCGGCGAGTGAGCCCTCAGTAGCCGATGGCGCTGGTGTACCCCGCGGCACCGACCCCGATCGCGACGGTCGTGATCGCCGGGGTCACCAGCGCGAACGGCCAGGACAGCCGGCGCTCGACGATCCGCAGCACGGTCATCGCGAGCCCGGCGATCACGGCCGCGACGGCGACGGCGAGCGACCCGGCCACCGACACCAACAGCCGGGACGAGCTGCAGGCCGGCGGCGGGCAGTAGTCGAGGAAGGCCACCAGGAACACCGCGCCGAACACGCCGAGGGCGATCAGCATCCCGGTGACGGTGAGGGCGATGCCGGAGAGCGCCACGTCCCACCCGATCACCGGCCCGCGGGCCGTGCCCGCGCGCGGGGACCCGGTCGGCACCATGCTCCGAACGGTACTCGTATCCCCCGGAGCGGGACAGATCGGACATCGGACGACGCGACGACGGGGATCGCGTACGCCACGACACCGGAACGCCACCCCGAGACCGTCGATCGTGAAGCGGGTGTCACCTGCCGGTGACGGGGCGGGCGGTGCCGCCGCCCTGGCAGCGTGGGCACCAGAACAGGTTGCGCGCGCGGAACTCCCGGTGCGCGATCGGCGTCCCGCAGACCAGGCAGGGCCGGCCGGTGCGCCGGTAGGCGTAGACGACGCTCGCGCAGACCGCGCCCCGGTCGGCGGGTTCGAGCAGTGCCGGATCGTGCTCGGGCAGCAGGGTCTCGATCCGGCCGCGGCGCTCGCCCTCGCGCAGCATCGCGGAGAGGTCGTCCCAGAGCAGGCCGAACGAGTCGTCGTCCAGGTCGCGGGCGGGGGTCAGCGGATCGAGACCGGTGCGGAAGAGGGTCTCGGCGCGGAAGACGTTGCCGACGCCCGCGATCACCGACTGGTCCATGAGCAGTGCGGCGAGCGGCGCGCGGGAGCGGGCGAACCGGTGCCGGACCCGGTCGGGGTCGGCGTCGTCGCGCAGCGGGTCCTCGCCGAGCCGGTCGTGCAGGGCCTTCACCGCGACGTCGTCGAGCAGCTCGCAGGCCGCCGGGCCGCGGAGATCGGCGTAGTGGGTCCCGCCGACGATCCGCATCCGGACCTGGCCACGGGGCGGCGCCTCGGGCAGGCGCCGGTTCGCGAACCGGCCCCAGAGCCCGAGGTGGACGTGCACGACCGTGTCCGGTCCGTAGTACTGGAACAGGTGCTTCCCGTGGGCCTCCACGGTCTCCAGGACCCGGCCGTCGACGACGTCCGCACCGGTGGTGAACCGGCCCTGCGGGCTGCTGACGGCGACCTCCCGCCCGGCGTAGCGGCGTCGCTGCAGCCGGGCGAGCCGGTGCACGGTGTGTCCCTCGGGCATGCCCCCAGCGTCTCCCGGGCGGCGGCTCGCCGCCCGGCGGGCTCAGGCGTCCACGGTGGCGCGGGTGCGCCGGCCGGCCAGCGCGCCGTCGACGGAGAACCGGCCGGGCCCGGCCGCGGCGAGGGCGAGCGTACCGGCGGCGATCACGCCGACGAGCTCCCAGCCGCCGGCGTCGACGAACACCGTGGCTCCGAAGTGGGCGAACAGGAATGCCCCGGCCATCGCGACGAACGCGGCCAGGCCGGCGACGGTCGTCGCGGCGCCGACGACGAGCAGCACGCCACCGAGCAACTCGACGAGCATCACGAACAGCGCGGAGACCGTCGGCAGCGGGATGCCCATGCCGGCGAAGCCGCCGGCCACGCCGCCGACGCCGTTGCCCAGCTTCTGCAGGCCGTGGGCGACGAGGACGACGCCGACGAGGAGCCGGGTGACGAGGAGGGCGAGGTCGGAGTACGGGGCGGGGAGCGGGCGCACGGTGGATCCCTTCGACAGTTGAACGTTCACTCTTCGGCGCCACCGTAGCGGCCGGGTCCGTTCGGACGCTCGTCGTGCGGCCGGATGCGGAGGAGGTCACATCCCCGCCCGGGTTGCGGGGCGGCACGGTCCGGGGTGCGCTGATCGTCGTGCACGCTCCCCACTCGACGCTGTCCCACCTGGAGTGCTCCCGGACCGGATCGCGGCACGACGCCGACACGGTCCAGGGCACCTCGCCCGACGGCGCCCCGCTGCTCGCCCGCTACGACCTGGAACGCGCGCGGGACCTGGTGACCCCGGCGGAGATCGCCGCCCGCCCGCCGGACCTCTGGCGCTACCACGAGGTGCTGCCCGTCCGGGACCCCGCGCACGTCGTGACGATGGGCGAGGGCATGACCCCGCTGCTCCCGCTCCCCGCGCCGGTGCCCGGCTCGGCCTGCCGCGGCTGCTCATGAAGGACGAGGGCCTGATCCCGACCGGCGCGTTCAAGGCGCGCGGGGCGGCCGTCGGCGTCTCCCGGGCCGCCGAGCTCGGCGTGCGCGGCATCGCGATGCCGACGAACGGCAACGCCGGTGCGGCCTGGGCCTGCTATGCGGCGCGGGCCGGGATCGACGCGCTGATCGCGATGCCCGTCGACGCTCCCGAGATCACCCGGCGCGAGTGCGTCGTCTCCGGCGCAGAGCTCTACCTGGTCGACGGCCTGATCGGCGACGCCGGCCGGCTGGTCGCCGACGCCGTGGGCCGTCGCGACGGCTACCAGGACACCTCGACGCTGAAGGAGCCCTACCGGATCGAGGGCAAGAAGACGATGGGCTACGAGATCGCCGAACAGCTCGGCTGGCGCTGCCCGGACGTCCTCCTCTACCCCACCGGCGGCGGCGTCGGGATCATCGCGATCCACAAGGCCCTGCAGGAGATGCGGGAGCTGGGCTGGATCACCGGGCCGATGCCCCGGCTCGTCGCGGTGCAGGCCGAGGGGTGCGCCCCGATCGTCGACGCGTTCGACGCCGGGCTGCGCGAGTCGACCGCCCCCGCCGACCCGCGCACGGTCGCGTTCGGGATCACCGTCCCCAAGGCGCTCGGCGACTTCCTGGTGCTCGACGCCGTGTACGACACCGGCGGGACGGCCGTCGCCGTCTCCGACGACGAGCTGCTCGCCGCCGAGCACGCGCTCGCCCGCGACGAGGGCACCTGGATCTGCCCGGAGGGTGCCGCCTGCGTGGCGGCGGCCGGCCGGCTGCGCGAGTCGGGCTGGCTCGACGGCAGCGAGGAGGTCGTCGTCCTCAACACGGGCAGCGGGCTGATCTACCCGGAGACGGTGGCCGCCGAACCGCCGGTACTGGCGGTGGACGGACGGATCCCGTGACGACGCCGGTGCGGGCACCCGGCCGGATCGTCCGGGGCATCGAGTGGGCCGGGAACAAGATCCCGCACCCGTTCTACCTGTTCTGGATCCTGCTGCTCCTCCTCGGGATCGGGTCCGCGGTGCTCGCCGCGACCGGAGCGACGGCGCAGCTGCCCGGCGCGCCGGAGGCCGAGCCGGTCCGCAACATCCTCTCGGTGACGGGCCTGCGGGAGCTGCTCACGACGATGGTCGACAACTTCGTCGGCTTCCCGCCGCTGGGCGTCGTGCTGACGGTGCTGTTCGGCGTCGGGATCTGCGAGCGCACCGGGTTGCTGCGGACGCTGGTCAACGCCGCGCTGGCGCGGGTACCGCGCCGGTGGATGCCCTACGCCGTCGTCTACCTGTGCGGGCAGGGGCACTTCATGGGCGACGCGGCCATGGTCGTCCTGCCACCGCTGGCCGCCCTGGCGTTCCGGTCGGTGGGACGGCACCCGGTCGCCGGTGCGCTCGGCGCGTTCGCGGCGACGGCGGTCGGCTACGGCTCCGGGGTGATCGTCGGGTCGCTCGACGCCAACCTCGCCGCGCTGACCGAGTCGGTCCTGCCGCCCGGGACACCACCGGACGTCGGGGTCTCGGTGCTGATGAACTACTGGATCCAGTTCGTCTCTGCGTTCGTGCTGCCCGGTGTGGTCGGGTGGATCCTGGTGCACCGGGTGGAGCCCGGGCTGCCTGCGGTGGACCCGCCGTCGTCGGACGGGACGGGTTCGGACAGTGCCGACGCCGCGGACGTCACAGACGTCACGGACGCCGAGCCGGACACGACCGTCACGCCGCGGCAGCGGCGGGCGTTGCGGCTCGCCGGGGTCGCCCTCTCCGCGTGGGTGGGACTCGCGCTCGCCTCCTGGCTGGTGCCGGGCGCCCCGCTGCAGGGCGACGACGGCGCGCTGGTCGACTCCCCGTTCTTCGACGCGATCGTCCCCCTCATCATGATCAGCTTCCTGGTCGCGGGCGTCACCTACGGCGCGGCGGCCGGGGTGATCACGAGCCCGTCCGACGTGCCCGACCTCATGGCCGACGCGCTCAGGGGGATGCTCGGATTCGTCGTCATCGCGTTCTCGGCCGGGCAGTTCATCGCGATGTTCACCTGGAGCCGGGTCGGGACGTGGCTCGCCGTCGAGGGCTCCGCCGGGCTGCGGGCGATCGGGCTGACCGGGTTCGGCGCGCTGCTGGTCGCGCTGGTGCTGTGCTCGCTGCTCGCGATGGTGGTGTTCTCCGGGTCGTCACTCTGGGCGGTGCTGGCGCCGGTGCTCGTGCCCGTGTTCGTCGGGCTGGGGATGCACCCCGCCGTCATCCAGGCCACCTACCGGATCGGCGACTCGATCACGAACCCGATCTCCCCGCTGAACCCCTACCTCTACGTGCTGCAGCTGACCTGCCGCCGCTACGACCGGTCGTTCTCGCTGGGGATGGTGTTCTCCCGGATGGCGATGTTCGTGGTGCCCACCTTCGTGCTGTGGGTGGCGATCCTGGCGGCGTTCTATGCGCTGGGCGTCCCCCTGGGGCCCGGGACGACGATCATGATCGGAGGCTGACCGCGGCCGGCAGGCCGGGGACGACACGCTCCCGTGCGGTTCCGGGCACCCTGACCGGACCCGCTCACGGCCCCGTGCAGGCCGTCGCCGCACGCGTTCCGCCGCCGCCGCACGCGTTCCGTCGTCACCGCACGCGTCGCACCGATGCCGACCCGTGACGCCCGCTGCCGTCGCGATCGTGCACCCTGTAGGTCGTGCCACGCCTGCGACCGTCCGCCGAGCCACCGCCCGCCCCGCTGTCGCGATACTGGAAGGGCTACGTGGCCGACTGCACCGAGCAGGTCGACCGCTTCCACCGGATCACCGCCGTGATCACCGCGATGCAGGTGCGCACCTGGCTGACCGAGATCGGGAAGCGACTGGACACCGAACTGGAGGCCGTCCAGCGGCTCGCCGCGGTCGGCGACTCGATCGAACCCGCGCGATTCCGGATCACCGAGCCGCCGGCGAGGCGGATCGCGAACCGGCTGAACAAGGCGAAGGCGTCGCTGAAGCAGTCGGTGGACCAGGCGGCCGAGATCGCCGAGCAGGCGGTTCTGGACCCGACCCACGACGACGTCCGCGTCCACCTCAAGGTGCTCAACGAGCAGGTCGGACGCCTCGCGATCGCCGCGCCGCTGGAGGACGAGTCGGAGCCGCAGGGCCGGCGTCGCCGGTGGGGCCGCACGGCGTCCTGACGGGCGGCGTCCTGACGGGCGCGCCGGGCCGACGGGCTCGGCGACCACGACGTGAAGCATGTCCTGTCCGGCAGGACAGGGTCCGTCGCGTCCTGTCCGGCAGGACAGCGTCCGTCGCGTCCTGTCCGGCAGGACAGCGTCCGTCGCGAACCGTCCGGCTCGGCGCGGTCCGGCCCTGCAGCCGAACCGGTGCCGTCTCGACGGGACGTCGTCAGACTCGCGCGCAGGCAGAGCGACACCGTTCGTGGTGCGCCGGTCGGACCACCACCGCGCGGAGGGACGCACCGGGCCGCGGTCACGCCGTCGCTGACGGGAATGGTGCAACGCGGATCGCCACACCGGTATCTGCAGCTCAGCGCTGTTCGGCCGCGATCGGTTTACTAGCGAATCGAACATATGGTCGAGTACGATCGTCCACATGACCGCGGTCCAGGAACCTCCACGCACCGGCCTCCCTGCCGGGGATCCGGGGTTCCCGCAGGTCGATCTGGCGCTGGTTCAGCTGGCGGTGGAGCAGGCCGCGCTCGACGACCTGTCCGGTGTGTCCGAGGCGGAGTTGATCGATCAGATCCAGCAGCTCGAATCCGTGCAGCACTCCTTGGCGGCGTTGCAGGCGACGCGGGTGCGGGCGTTCGCCCGGCTCCATGTCGAGAACGGCATCGCGGCCGGGCAGGTCGATCCGGATCGGTTGCAGCGCGGTGTGGTGGCGCAGGTCGGGTTGGCCTGTCGGGTGTCGCCGGCCGAGGCGCGGCGTCGGGTGAGTACGGCCCGGGATCTGCACGACGGTCTCGATCATGTTCGTGGGTTGTTCGGGGCCGGTGAGTTGAGCGCCGCGAAGGTGGCGGTGGTGGTGAGCGCGTGTTCGGGTCTGGACCGTGCTGAACGTGCCGCGGTGGATGTTCGTCTGGCTGCGCACGATCTGACCCGGCTCGGTCTGGGCCGGTTGCGGGATCTCGCTTGCCGCTACGCCGCCGAGGTCGCACCGGGGAAGTTCCTCGCCCGGGTCGAGTCCGCCCGTGCCGAGCGGCGGGTGACGTTGCGCCCGGCGCCGGATGCGATGACGTATCTGACCGCGTATCTGCCGGTGGAGCAGGGTGTGGCGTGTCTTGCCGCGCTGAACAAGGCGTTCACCGAGGTGTCGGTGAACCCGGCACCGTTGACCCGGACTCGTGGTCAGGTCATGGCCGATACCCTCGTCGAACGGGTCACCGGCCAGGCCGTGGCGACCGATGTGGGTGTCGAGGTCCAGGTCGTCGTCCCGGTCGAGGCACTGCTGGACCCGGACTCGCCGCTGCCGGCGGAGATCCCGGCCACGGTCCGGTCCCGGTCGACCTCCTGGCCACGAGCGAGGGGAGGAAGACCCTGCGCCGCCTGATCACCTCCGACGGTGTCGTGATCGGCGGGGACTCCCGCCAGCGCACCTTCACCGGTCTCCTCGCCCGCCTGGTCCGAGCGCGCGCGGGGAATCGGTGTACCGAGCCGTACTGCGACGCCCCGGTGCGGCACGTCGACCACATCCACCGCGATGCCGACGGGGGAGCGACCGAGCTCGACAACGGCAGGTGTGTGCGAGTTCCACAACCACGTCCGCGAACAAGCCGGCTGGCGCGTCGCCCGCGGCCCCGACGGACAGGTCCGCACCACCACCCCGACCGGACACACCTACCGTGCCCCCGGCTGACCTCGCTGCGGTTCGTCGCGCGGACGGTCACGGCTCCGGCGCGCGCCTCACCGTCATCGACCCGACCGGTCGGCCGGACCGGTGCGGAACGCCCGGGTATCAGCGACAGGGCCCCGGAGCTCGGCGACGCGAACTCCGGGGCCCCGGCGAGATCCGATCAGAAGGGGCGGCCCCCGGCGATCGCGACGCGCTCGGCGACCCGCTTGTGCGGGTGGTAGTCGCCGACCGCGTAGTGCTGCGTCGCGCGGTTGTCCCAGAACGCCACGGTGCCCTCGGACCAGCGGTGCCGGACCTGGAACTCGGGCACGTGCGCCTGGGCGAACAGGTGCCGCAGCAGCGCGTCGGACTCCTCGCGGGGCAGCCCCACGATCTCGGTGGTGAACGACGCGTTCACGAACAGCGTCCGCCGGCCCGTCTCCGGGTGGGTCCGGACGACCGGGTGGGTCACGGGCGGGAACTCGTCCTGCAGGCCGGCGAGCTTGTCCGCGTCCAGGAAGCGGGCGAAGCCGGGCACCATGTCGTGCACGGCCTCCGCCCCCTCGATGCGGGCCTTCACCTCGTCGGACAGGTTGTCGTAGGCGGCGGCCATGTCCGCCCACATCGTGTCCCCGCCGAACGGCGGCGTCTGCACCATGCGCAGCACCGCACCCATCGCCGGCTCCTCGCGGAACGTGGTGTCGGCGTGCCAGATGTTCTCGTAGGTCTTCGCCCCGGCACCGAACCGGACGACCTCGTCGGACCCGCCGCGGTCGAGCATCGGGTTGGTCTCCAGCGAACCCCACAGCGCGCCGAAGTCCCGCTGCTGCTCGCCGGTGATGTCCTGCCCGGGGAAGAACAGCACCTTCCACTCGAGCAGCGCGCGGTGGAGCTCCGCGCGCAGCTCCGGACCGGGGGCCTCACGCAGGTCGACTCCCGTGATCTCGGCTCCGAGCGTCCGCCCGACCGGGGTGACGGTGAACAGCTCGAACGGTCGGTCCGGCCCGTCGCCCGGCAGGCGGCAGAGCAGGCGCTCGCCTTCCAGGAGATCGATGGCGGGCGTGGACCGGGGCCGGCTCACCGGCGCGTCGAGGTTGATCGTCACGTCCCCGATCCTGCGTCCGGACCCCCCGTCCGGACAACCCCCGTCCAAACGGACGGAATGCCTGTCCGGTCACCCCGGCCGGGCGCCGGCCCGTACCCACTCGATCACGGCTCGTTTCTCCGGCGTGACGTCGGTGGTGGTGATCGCCCGGACGTCGTCGGGCGGCAGCGGGTAGCGGACGTCCTCCTGCAACGACGCCCACGTCGCCGCCGCCAGGTCCGCCGCGCCCGCGGTCCGGATCAGCGACGGCACGACCTGCCGGTACTCGGAGCGGACCAGCTGGTCGAGTGCCGTGGAGGCGACGGCGATGTCGAAGTCCAGGTCACCGGCGTCGCTGGAGTCGGCGAGGTCCAGGCTGCGCCGCTCCGCGATCACCCCGAGCAGCACCGGGTGCAGCCGCGGGTGATCGCCCAGCACCCGGTCCGGGTCCACCTCGGAGCCACCGGGCTCGCCGATCCCGAAGGCCCGCGCGCAGAGCTCGCGGTGGAACGCGTGCAGTGCGAGGAGCCGGAGCACCAGCTCGCCGCGCTGGTATTCGGAGCCGGCAGCGGTCAGCCGGGCGGTCGTCAGCACGCCCCACGCCCACGCCGCCCACGCCTGCTCGGAGCCGTCGTAGCGGAGGTCGAAGAGATCGACGGCGATCTCGTGCAGGTCGCCGAGGACGTCGGCGGGGTCCGGGGGTTCGAACAGCTCGTCCCACATGTCGGTCATCACGAGATTTCTACCGCGGGTCGCTTCCTCGAAACCGTCGGCCCCGGCAGGCAGGATGGGGCCATGACGACCACCGAGCCGAAGCACTCCGGTCTCGACCTGACCTGGGTCGACCCGGACGTCCGTCCGCAGGACGACCTGTTCGCCCACGTCAACGGCCGGTGGCTGGCGACCCACGAGATCCCGGAGGACCGCTCGCAGGACGGTGCGTTCCGGGTGCTGCGCGACCGCGCCGAGGAGCACGTGCGCGTCATCGTCGAGGAGTGCGCCGCCGGCTCACCGGAGCCGGGCACCGAGGCCCGCAAGGTCGGCGACCTCTACTCCTCCTTCATGGACACCGAGCGTGTCGAGCAGCTGGGCGTCGCGCCGCTGCGTCCGCTGCTGGACGAGATCTACGCCGCCGGCGACCGGGCCGCGCTCGCCGGCGTTCTCGGGCGGCGCCAGCGTGAGGGCCGGGCCGCGCTGTTCGGCGAGTTCATCGCGACCGACGCCAAGGACTCGTCGCGCTACCTGGTCAACCTCAACCAGTCCGGGCTGGGCCTGCCCGACGAGGCGTACTACCGCGAGGACGACTCGGCGGAGATCCGCGCGAAGTACGTGGAGCACCTGCAGCGGCTGGCGGAGCTGGTCGGCCTGGCCGAGCCGGCCCGGGTGGCCGAGCAGGTGATGGAGCTGGAGACGGCGCTCGCCGCCGCGTCGTGGGACCGCGTCACCAACCGCGACGCCGAGAAGACCTACACACTGCTGACCCGCGAGCAGCTCCGCGAGTCCGCTCCCGGGTTCGACTGGGCCGAGTGGGAAGCCGCGCTGGGCGTCCCGGCGCACTCGTACGACGAGGTGATCGTCCGGCAGCCGAGCTTCGTCACCGAGGCCGGCGCGCTCTGGGCGGGCCGCCCGCTCGAGCAGTGGCAGGCGTGGCTCGCCCTGCACACCGCCGCGGCGGCCGCCGAGTACCTGTCGTCGGACCTGGTCGAGGAGGACTTCGACTTCTACGGCCGCACCCTGTCCGGCACCCCCGAGCTGCGGGAGCGCTGGAAGCGCGGGGTGTCGCTCGTGGAGGGTGCGCTCGGCGAGGCCGTCGGGAAGCTCTACGTGGAGCGGCACTTCCCGCCGAAGGCGAAGGAGCGGATCAACGAGCTGGTCGCCAACATCGTCGAGGCGTACCGGCAGTCGATCTCCACGCTGGACTGGATGAGCCCGGAGACCCGCGAGCGGGCCCTGGAGAAGCTCGGCAAGTTCACACCGAAGGTCGGCTACCCGGAGCGCTGGAAGGACTACTCGGACCTCGGGATCGACCCGGCCGACCTGCTCGGGAACGTCGGTCGCGCGGCGGAGTGGCGACACGACTTCGAGTACGCGAAGCTCGGCGGCCCGGTCGACCGCTACGAGTGGCTGATGACCCCGCAGACGGTCAACGCCTACTACCACCCGCGGCTCAACGAGATCGCGTTCCCGGCCGCGATCCTGCAGCCCCCGTTCTTCGACGCCGACGCCGACGACGCCGCCAACTACGGCGGCATCGGCGCGGTGATCGGCCACGAGATCGGCCACGGGTTCGACGACCAGGGCTCCCGCGCTACGACGGCGACGGCAACCTCCAGGACTGGTGGGAGACCGCCGACCGCGAGGAGTTCGACACCCGCTCCCGGATGCTGATCGACCAGTACAGCGCGCTCTCCCCCATGGGCCTGCCCGAGCACAAGGTCAACGGGGCGCTCACCGTCGGCGAGAACATCGGCGACCTCGGCGGTCTGACGATCGCGCTGAAGGCCTACGCGATCGCCAACGACGGCACCGAGCCCCCGACCCTGGACGGGCTGACCGGCGAGCAGCGGGTGCTGTTCGGCTGGGCGCAGGTGTGGCGGGCCGTCACCCGCGACGCCGAGGCGATCCGCCGGCTGGCGACCGACCCGCACTCGCCGCCGGACCTGCGGTGCAACGCCGTCGTGACCAACCTGGACACCTTCCACGAGGCGTTCGGGGTGACGGAGACCGACGAGCTGTTCACGGAGCCGGGCAGGCGCGTCCGGATCTGGTGAGGGGTGCCCGGTGCCGGGGGCCGGTCCCCCGGCACCGGGCACGCCGCCCGGATGGCGGTTCGACCGACGTGCCCCGGGTACCCGCCGCCCATGACCGAGAAGTTCGCGAAGGGCACCTGGGTGGCGTGGAACTGGGGCAACGGCACCCCCACCGCCAAGGTCGTCGACTCCGCCACCGACCGCATCGAGCGGACGATCGACGGCACGACGCAGTCCCGCAACGGGACCGAGGACAACCCCGCCTACGTCCTCGAACAGGAGAGCGGGCAGACCGTCCTCAAGCTCCACTCGGAGCTGAAGAAGGCCTGATCCGGCGCCGTCGCCGGATCACCAGGTAGATCACGACGAGCAGCAGCAGGAACGGCACACCCGCCTTCCAGGCCGTCGAGAACTGGTCGGTGAACGGCGTCGTCGCCAGCACCGCCGCGACGAACAGCATCGCCGCGACGGTGGTGTACGGGGCGCCCGGCAGCCGCACCGGGGACCGCTCCCCCGCGTGCGCCCTGCGGAACGCCAGGTGACTGGCGAAGATCAGCAGCCAGGTGGTGAGCGCCCCGAACAGGGCCAGCCCGACGAGCAGCGGGAACGCCGTCTCCTCGGCGAACACCGACACCAGCGACGCGAGCGCCAGGCCGGCCGCGGACAGCGCCAGGGCCCGCTGCGGCGCGCCGCGCCGGTTGGTGCGGGCCAGCGCCCGCGGGGCGTAGCCGTCGACGGCCAGTGAGTACGTCATCCGCGCGGTCACGTAGAGGTTGGTGTTCATCGCCGACAGCGCCGCGGTGAGCACGACGACGTTCATCACCGCAGCCGCAGCCGGCACGCCCGCCTGCGCGAACAGCCGGACGAACGGCGACTCCGTGACGCTCTCCCCCGTCGACACGGTGTTCCAGGGAACCAGCGTGACGACGACGAGCATCGCGCCGATGTAGAACACGGCCAGCCGCAGCACGGTCCGCCGCGCGGCGCGCGGGATGTCCCGGCCGGGATCGCGCGACTCCGCGGCGGTCACGGCGACCGCCTCCGTCCCGAGGAACGAGAACGTCACCACGGTCAGCGCGAGCCAGATCGCCCCGAGCCCGTTCGGCGCGAACCCGCCGTGCGCGGTGAGCGCGCCTACCCCGACCGCCTCCTGCCCGGGCAGGCCGAACACGATCGCCGTCAGGCCGACGACGATGAACGCGACGACCGCCACCACCTTGATCATCGCGAACCAGTACTCGGTCTCGCCGAAGAACCGGACCGCGCCGGCATTGATCGCCAGCATGATCACCGAGAAGCCGACGACCGGGATCCACAGTGGCAGGTCGGGGTACCAGAACTGCAGGTAGAGCCCGGCGGCGACGACCTCGCTGCCGACGTTGACCACCTGCGCGGCCCAGTAGATCCAGCGCTGGACGAACCCGGTCCCGTCGCCGAGGTAGCGCTGCGCGACCGGCCCGAACCCGCCGGCCTCGGGATGGCGTACCACCATCTCGGCGAGCGCGTAGGCCAGCGCGAGCGCGACGACGGCCGCCACCGCGTACGCGACGATCACGGCCGGTCCGGCGATCGAGATGGCGAGCCCGGAACCGAGGAACAGCCCGGTCCCGATCGCGCCACCGACGGCGATCATCCCGATCTGCCGGCCGTCGAGGTCCCGGCGCAGCCCCTGCTGCTCGCCGCCCGTGCTGCCGCGCTCCACCCGTGCTCCCGTGCGGTACCGATCCCCCGGTCCGGATCGCGGACGGGGCGCACCGGCACGCGTGGTGATCACGTGCGCGGCGCAACGGCCCGGGATCCTCGCACGTCACCCTCGGGCACCGGGCCCGCGGGTCACGCTCCGGCGGGCCCCTGCGGCGACGGGTCGGCGAGGTCCCGGCGGTACCAGACGACGTCGCGCCACGCCCCCAGCTTCCAGCCGACCCCGCGGAACACCCCGACCTCGGTGAACCCGAGCGCCCGGTGCAGCGCGACGCTGGCCTCGTTCGGCAGGGTCAGGACGGCGACCGCCACGACCAGGCCGCACGCGGTCAGCCGGGCGAGCAACGCCTCGTACAACGCGCGCCCGGTGCCGCGGCCGCGGGCCTCCGGGTGCAGGTAGACGCTGACCTCGCAGGTCCAGCGGTACGCCTCGCGGGGCTTGAACGGGGCACCGTAGGCGTAGCCGAGCACGTCGCCGTCGTCGGTCACGGCGACCAGCCACGCGTACCGCTCCTGTGCGGCGGCGATCCGCCCGGCCATCTCGACCGGCCCCGGCGGCTCCGACTCGAAGCTGACGGCGGTGTCGCGGACGTACGGCGCGTAGATCACCGCGCAGGCGTCGGCGTCCTCGGCGGTGGCGTCACGGATCTGCACGATCGCATCGAATCACGATGCAATCAGGACGCCTTCCGGGTGAGGATCGGGGCGTGACGACTGCTCCTCCCGCGGCGCGGACGGGTCTCCTCTCGGTGGTGCTCGGCCTGCTGTTCGGCCTGGCCGGTACGTCGACGTCGGGGGTGACGGTCGCGCTGCCGAGCCTCGCCGAGGGACTCGGCGTGACGACCGCCGACGCGACGTGGATGGTCAGCGGCTACGCGGTGGCCCTCGCCGTCGCGACGCCGGTGCACGGGCGGCTCGCCGACGCCGTCGGCATCCGGGCGCCGCTGTGCACGGGGACGGCGCTGCTCGGTCTGGGTGCACTGGCCGCGGCGCTGGCGCCGAACTTCGCGCTCCTGATGGTGGCGCGCGTCGTGCAGGGGCTCGGGGCGGCCGCGATCCCGGTGCTCGCGGCAGCCCTGCTGAGCGCACGCGCCCCGGAGGAGCGACGCGGAGCGGTGCTGGGACGCCTGGCGGGGACGTCCGCGGTGCTGTCCGCACTCGGCCCCCTGCTGGGCGGCGCGCTGACGACGGCCGGTGGCTGGCGCGCGGCGGTCGCGCTGCCGGTCGTCGGACTGCTGGCGCTGCCGTACCTGTGGCGGCGGTCGGTCGTCGACGGCGACGGGGCCCGTCCCGACCCGGCCGGCGCGCTGATCGTCGCGACGGCGGTGTCCGGGCTGGTCCTGCTCATCCAGTCGCCGAGCGCGGGGACCGCGGCCGCGGTGACGGGAGCGGTGCTGCTGGCCGTCGGCGTCCCGGCGACGGCCGCCTGGGTCCGGCACCGGCCGGACGGCTTCCTGCCCCGCGCGGTCGTCGGGAACGCGACGGTGGTGCGGTCGTCGCTGTGCGCGTCGGCGATCCCTGCGAGCTGGTTCGCGCTGCTGCTGGGCATCCCGCTGGCGCTGGCCGAGCGCGGATGGACCCCGCTGACGACCGGACTGATGCTGGTGCCGTCGGCGGCGGTCGCGCTCGCCTGCCCGGCGCTGTCCGCCCGGCTGCAGCGACGGCTCGGACCGACCCGCACCCTGCTCGCGGCCTGTGCGGCGACGGTCGCCGGACTGCTCGCCGCGGTCGCGGGCGTCGCCTGGCACCAGCCGTGGGTGCTCGCGGTGGCCCCGATGCTGGTGACGCTGGCGTTCGGGACGGGGCAGCCCGCGATGATCGCCGCCGTCGGGGGCGCGGTACCCGCGGACCGGCGCAGCGGGGCGATCGGCGTCGCGACGCTGTGCTTCCTCGCCGGGGCCGGGATCGGCGCCGCCGTCATCGGCGGGTTCGCCGTCGTCGTCGGGCTGGCGGCGGCACTGGCGCTGCTCCTGGTGCTGCCCCTGTTGGGATCGATCGGCCTCCTCGTCGCGATCCGCACGGCCTGACCTGCACGACCGGGTTCGGACGGGATCAGGCGGGCGCGGAAGCGCCGCTGGTGCTGCGGTAGGACAGCCGTCGCAGCAGCGTCTCCGCCGGGCCCGGCGTCCCCCGCCGCTCCAGGACGACCGCGAACACCAGCGTCACGAGCCACACCCCGACCGCGTACAGCGCCATCGTCGTGCTGCCCAGCGACGCGCCCCAGCCGAGTCCCCACGCCGCGAGGACCGGCGCGCACAGCACCGACTGGGCGAGGTAGCAGCTCAGCGACCGCTTGCCGACCGCGGTCACCGCCGAGCCGACGGGGCCGAGCGGCCTCCCGGCGAGCCGGTTCCCGATCAGCCCGAACAGCGCCACGTAGCCGACGCCGCAGGCCAGGCCGGTGACCAGCTGCGTCGCCGCGAACACCCACATGATCTCGCCCCACCCGCCGATGACGCCGACGTGCGCCAGCGCGTGCGGCAGGCCGCCCGCCCAGCCCAGTGCGATCCCGACGACGGCCGTCACCCGCAGCAGCCGCAGGTGCTGCTCCGGCTGTTCCAGGATCCGGCGCCGCGCGGACCAGAAGCCGAGCAGGATCGCGATCGGGACCGTCAACCCGACCACGCCCTGGCCGAGCGTGATCAGCGGCCAGAGCGCGAGCCGGTCCCCGACCGCCGCGAGCACCGACGGCTGGGAGGCGCTGGCCGTCATGTCCGCCGGCATCCCGCCCCCGGCGGACGCGCCCACGGTCAGCACGGCCCACGCACCGAAGACCGCGAACCCGGCGAGCAGCACCAGGATGCCGGTGCCCACACCGGCCCACACCAGCAGCGTGCGGTCGGCCCGGCGGACGAACAGCCACACGAGCAGCAGCCCGCACAGGCCGTAGGCACCGAGGACGTCCCCGCCCCACAGCAGGGCCGCGTGCACGAATCCGAACACGAGCAGCCAGAGGTTGCGCCGCTGCAGCAGCCGGAACGCGTCCCGCTCCGGCACGCCCTTCGCCCCCTGACGCCGGTAGATCACCGCCAGCCCGTAGCCGAACAGGAACGCGAACATCGGGTACACCCGCATGTCCACGCCCGTGATGAGCACCGCCTGCACGATCTTGTCCACGACCGACCTCTCGACCGGGTGGAAGCCGGCCTGGGAGTGCTCGCGGCCGTACAGGTAGAACGGCGTGTTCGCGAGCGCGATGAGCAGCAGCATCGCACCGCGCGCCAGGTCCGGCGCCGGTGCCCGGCCGCTCATGCCGAGCGGTCCTGCCAGTGGTGGTCGAGCGTTCTCGACGGTCATGTGGTCCCCCTGTTCCCCGGAGCCCAGCACAGCGGGGCCGACCGGGACGGTCAAGGAGGAAAAGGACGATTCATCCGGGCCGAAGGTCGACGATCCGGTCGGCCGTCTCCGTCGTCACGCCTCCTCCCGTAGCTCGGTGACGAACCGGTTCCGCAGCTCGACGGCCCACTCGTGCCCCGGGTCGCTCGGGTCCACCCCCGGACGCTCCCGGGTGGTCATCGCGTCCGCGTAGACCCGGAAGCAGCCCTGGATGCCCCGGATCAGGCCGTCGACCAGGCACCGCCCCGGTTCGAGCGGGTGCAGCACCGTCGTGAGGACCCGGTGCTCGTGGTCGGTGTCGGGGTCGGGCCTGTCCGGGCAGACGACGAAGATCCCGCGCCCGGCGAGTACCGCCTCCTGGAGGAGATCACGCACGACCTCCTCGTCGGGCTCGTCCTGGCGCATGACCAGGACCTCCCTCGCGACGCCGAGGTCCTCGTGCTCGATCGCCTCGGCGAGCGCGACGACATCGGCGACGGAGTGCCCGGCGACCTCCGCCACCCAGCGGGCCGCCGCCCGTAGCCAGTGCACCGCGGCGACCGCGGCCGAGTGGGGTTCGACCGTGGTCAGCAGGCCGACGGGTTCGAGCGGATCGGCCTCGAGCACGGCGTCCGCGGTGGCGACGTGTCCCTCGTGGACGTCGCCCCGGACGTACCGGACGGCCTGGAGTGCCCGTCCGGTGAGCTCACCGGCGTCGGCGTCGAGGACGGCGTCGAGCTCGGCACGCACCTCCCGGACGACGGTCTCACGGAACGCCCGCCCGGGCGTCCGGGCCAGCAGGCGGCCGAGCGCGTGGACGAGCCGGACACGTTCGTCGTCGCCGTCGGGCGGTGGACGGTCCGGGTCCCGCAGGGTGGCGAGGAGATCCGCGGGGCGGAGCTGCCCGGCCTCGCCCTCGGAGTAGGCGGACCAGAGCACCGCCGAGAGCCGGGTGAGGACGACCGTGATGCGGCGGGCGAGGGCATCGCCGAGGTCCCGCGGCACCCGGGCGACCCGGCAGGCGACGGCACCGTCACCCGTCGGCCAGGTGGAGACGATCGCCGACGCGGCGGGGTCGTGGGCGTAGGTGGTCATCTCGGCCCCGCCGGAACTTCCGGCCACCGGCGGGACCGGGTGTCAGGGAGACGTGGAGCACCGGCGAGGCCGGTGTCGGTGGGAGTCATGCGGCTTGGACGACGGCGGGGGCGGCACGGTTCCGACGGCCTCTGCGGTCCGGCACCGGGAGCCCGCGGTACGGGGCGACACGATGACCATCGGTCAGACCCCGCGCCCGGAGGCACCCAGCGACCGCCGGGTCTCCGCGACGGCCTCGCGCACCTCGTCGTCGAACCGCGTGCGGATCTGGTCCACCCGGTGCGGCCCGGTCGACCGCGCGGTGTCCTCGAGGTACAGGTCGAAGCAGCCCCGGACAGCGGCCACGAGACCTCCGACCAGGATCCGGGGAGCCGCGTGACCAGGTCCGCGGTGGAGCCGGCACCGGTGGGCCGGATCGCGACGAGCGACGACGCGGACGGGTGGTGGGCGTAGGTGGTCATCGCCGGAGGGTGGCGGGCGCGCCTCCGGCCCGCGGCGGGGATCCGGGCCGCGTTCGCAGGAGTGAACACCGGAGCACCCATGAGGCTGGAGGATCGGACGCCGTCTCACGTACGGTGATCACCCGCGGACCGCCAGGCACCGGATCCCGTGTCGCCTCCACACCCGCACGCCGATGACGCGTGCCCTGTGGAGGTTCACCCCGTGGCCCTGGTCCGCCACAACGCCGCTGCCCTCCGTGCCCGGGCCGAGGCGCACGACCTGGACGATCTCCTGGTGCGTCAGGCCCGGATCACCTTCGGCTCCGGTGTCGGCGCCGGTGAGGTCCGCTCCTGGCGGGAGAGCCTCCCGGCGCTGCTCACCGACGTGCACGACGCCGGGCTCGACCACGTCGAGGTCCTGCTCGAGCACAAGCTGCCGTTCTCCCCGAAGCGGGTCGACGCGATCCTCTGCGGCGTGCACCCGACGACACGCCGGCCGAGCTACGTCGTCGTCGAGCTGAAGCAGTGGACGAACGCGGTGTCCCGGGAGGACGGCCTGGTCGACGTCCCGCAGTACGGACGTCCGGTGCTGCACCCGGTGGACCAGGTCCGCGGCTACTGCGACTGACTACCTGGTGGACTTCGTGCCCTCCCTGGCACCGGAGCACAGCGACGTCCACGGGATCGCCTACCTGCACAATGCCGCTGCCGCCGGGTGGAAGCTCGCCACCTACGAGGTCGACGCGCACGGGCAGCTGTTCCGCGGTGACCAGCGCGGTGCCCTCGTGGGCGAGCTGCGTCGCCTGCTCGACGCCGACCCCGAGAGTGCCGACGCGTCCCGGGCCGCGGCCGACGACCTGCTCGGCGCAGCACCGCGGCCGTCGCGACCGCTGCTGTCGGTGGCCGCCGACGAGGTCCGGCAGCGCGAACAGTTCGTCCTCGTCGACGAGCAGCGCGTCGCCTACCGGATGGTCGAGCACGCGGTCGAGCGGGCGCACCGCCACAACACCAAGACCGCGGTGATCGTGCTGGGCGGGCCGGGCTCCGGGAAGAGCGTGCTGGCCCTGAGCCTCCTCGGCGACCTGGCCAGGAAGGGGCGCTCGGTCCTGCACGCGACCGGATCGAGCGCGTTCACCCGCACACTGCGCAAGGTCGCGGGTGCCCGCTCGACCCGGACGCAGAAGCTGTTCACCTACTTCAACAGCTTCATCGGTCACGAGCCGAACGACCTCGACGTCGTCATCTGCGACGAGGCACACCGGATCCGCGAGTACAGCGTCAACCGGTACACGCCCGCCACCGTCCGGGCGAAGGCCCGCCCCCAGGTCGAGGAGCTGATCGGCGTCGCCCGGGTCCCGGTGTTCCTGCTCGACGAGCACCAGGTGGTCCGCCCCGGTGAGATGGGGACCGAGGCCGAGATCCGCGCCGCCGCGGAACGCGCCGGGTGCCGGGTCGAGGTCGTCCGGCTCGCGGGGCAGTACCGCTGCGGCGGCTCGGAGTTCTACGAGGAGTGGGTGCGGCGGCTCCTCGGGCTGGACCCGCGCCCGCCGGTCCGGTGGTCGGAGCTCACCGACCCGGCCGACGAGCACTACCGGGTGGCCGCGCTCCCCTCCCCCACCGCCCTGGAGTCGTGGCTGCTCGGGCAGGTCGGTGACTCGGCCGACACCGCTCGCCTCTCGGCCGGGTACTGCTGGCGCTGGAGCGACCCCGCACCCGATGACGGCGGTGGGAAGCGCCTGGTCGACGACGTCGTGGTCGGTGAGTGGTCCCGCCCGTGGAACGCCAAGCCAGGTACCCGGGTCCCCGACGCGCCGGAGTCGCACTTCTGGGCCAGCGACCCCCGCGGGTTCGGCCAGGTCGGATGCATCTACACCGCGCAGGGTTTCGAGTACGACTGGTCGGGAGTGATCGTGGGCCCCGATCTGGTCCGGCGGGGCGACCGCTGGGTCGCCGACAGCCGGGCCTCGTTCGACGGTGCGGTGAAGCGCGCCGGCCAGGAGGAATTCCCGGCCCTCGTGCGCAACACCTACAAGGTGCTCCTGACCCGCGGGATGAAGGGCACCGCGATCTTCTCCACCGATCCCGAGACCCAGGAATTCCTGGAATCCGTCTGCCGCTGACCCCGCGGTCGGGTGTCAGCTCAGGTGACGGGCGAAGAAGCGGCTCCCCTCGTCACCCTCGAACGCCGGGACGCCGGTGTGCCCGCCCATGTTGGCGTGCAGCGTCTTCTCCTCGGAGCCGAAGGCGTCGAACAGGTCCAGGGCCGTCCGCCGGTCGTTCCCCTCGTCGTCCCACTGCAGCAGGACCAGCAGCGGAACGGTGACCCGCCGGGCATCCTCTACCACGGCGCGGGGCACGACACTCCCGGCGAACAGGAGCGCGGCCACGATGCGCGGTTCGACCACCGCCAGCCGGACGCCGACGGAGATCACTCCCCCGGCGAACCCGACCGGCTCCCGTAGCCCGGGGAGCGCGAGCAGGGCGTCCAGGACGGCCCGCCATTCCGGCACCGCCGCATCGACGAGCGGGAGGACGAGCCTGTCGACGATCTCGTCGCCGACCGGCTCGCCCGCCCGGAGCGCGCGACGGAGTTCGGCGCGGGCGTCCTCGGCGTCGGTGGAACGGGGCCGGTCGCCGCTCCCGGGAAGCTCGATGGTGGCCGCGGCGAACCCGTCCGCCACGCAGCGCCGGGCCCGGGCGACGAGCCGGGGATACATCCGGCGCAGTCCGCCGGGGTGGCCGAGAAGGATCAGCGGGACCGGCTCGGACGCCGATGCGGGTGTCCAGAGGATCCCGGGGATCCCGTCGAGGGTGACGCTGCGTTCGAGGACGCCGTCGTCGAGATGCTGCGCGGAGGAGAGTCGCATGGTCGTGCCCTTCGGGAGCGTTCGTGAACGGCGCTCCCGGACGACCTACCGCCCGACCGTGACCCCGGAGGGGAGCACCCGTGTCGATGTCGCGTTCACGGGGATCACCTCCTGAATCTCTTGCACGGCCACACAGAAGCTAGGCCGCGGGCGCTGAGGAGCGCCACCGAATTCCTGACCGGGGCGACGCATGGGGCCATCTACGTGCGGCCACGGAGTTGTGTGACCGGTTTCTGCGATTCGGGTCCGGCCACCACAGGTCCCCTCTACTCTCGCGCCATGTCCATGACTCCGGAACAGCAGCGTTCGATCGATGAACTCGTCGCACAGATAAACGTGGATAATGTCCTGCAGGTCGCCGCGCTGTTGCGGAGGCAAGCAGATCAGATGGAGCGTGCGCTCGTGAAGGCAGACCGAGAGCTACGGGTCGAGCCGTTGGGGGCCGATCCGGTATCACGAGACGCAGCCGAGAGCTTTCGCCCGAAAATCCGCCGGATCCTCGACCTCCACTGGGCCCACTGTGAAGAAGTGCGCAGCGCCGTGGAGGCTCTCCGGCGGTGCGCCTTCGATTACGGCTTCACCGACACCGATCTCGACGCCTCCTTTCGGAGACTCACCGGCGAATGATCGACATGCTCAGGTGGCGGGCAGTGCTGGGGGCGGTCGTCGCTGCGTCGACGTTGACCGGGTGCGCGGAGGCAGCCCCGGAGCCGGTTGATCCGTTTCCGCACAGGCCGTACGCCCTTGACGTCGCGATCGTCGATCCGTGTACCGCGTTGACCGAGAAGGACCGGGCAGCTCTTCAGCTCCGCTACGGCAGCGGGGGGACCAGCCATGGCGGGACATCCCGTGGCTGTACCTGGCCGGGAGACAACGGGCTCGGCTACAACCTGCAGACCTTCGACGACAAGGACGCGTCGGTCGCCATCGCCGCCGAACCGACCTCGCAGGTCATCACCCTCGCCGGCTTCGGCGCCGTCCAGAGCTCACCACCCGCCCAGGGTACGGGTCTGCCGTTCTGCCAGGTCGTCCTCGACGTCGCCGACGGCTCCTCCCTCCGAGCCCAGCTCCAGGTCACCCCCCTCGCCGAGGACGCCGACCGGCGCACCGTCGAGGGCACGTGCGCGCAGCTCCACGCCGCCGCGACGACGATGCTGGAGAACCTCCGGACGCAGCAGGGTCAGTAGTTCCCCACGACCCGCACCGGCTCCACCAGGACGGCCGCGCGGCGCTGTTCGGCCATCACGCGGTCGTACTCGGCCCAGTCGTCGTGCGTCCCGCCGCAGGCGGCGAAGACGTCGCGCAGGAGCCGGGGGACGTCCACGCCGTCGACCGGGTCGTCCGGCCCGATGATCTCCGACGAGCCCTCGACGGCGACCCAGCGCCAGCCGGACCGCCAGTGCAGCGACGTCGCGGGCCGCGCGCGCAACGCCTGCAGCTTCACCGGGCCGTATGTCACGTAGGCGGCGACGGGTGTGCCGGTCACCGGGTGGTCGAGGACGCCGGCGTTCACCAGTGAGGTGTGCGGGCGCCCGTCGGGGCGGACGACGGCGACCGTGCACAGGCCGCTGTCCTCGGCCACGATGCGCCGGACGGGATCCAGATCGGCACTCATGGACCGAGTGTGCCGCAGACCGGCCTCAGCGCCAGCCGAGCTTCTTCGTGCAGGACGGCCAGGCCTTCCAGCCCTGCTCGTCCTGGACCTTCTTGGCGACCTCGATCTGCTGCGACTTCGACGCCTGCTCGGGGCTGGAGGCGAACTCGGTGCCGCCGAACGACTTCCACGTGGTCGGGGTGAACTGCAGCCCGCCCTTGAACCCGTTACCGGTGTCGGCCTGCCAGTCGCTGGTGCTCTCGCAGTGCGCGAGCTTGTCCCAGGTGGCGGTCTTCTCGACCGAGGGTGCGGCCGGAGCCGAGGGGGCGGCCGACGCGGTGCCGACGATGCCGAGCGGTGCCGCGGCCATCGCGGCGGCGGCGCCGATCCGGGCCGCGGTGCGGCCGGTGTCGGTGGGCTTGCGGTGCCGTCCTGCCATGTTCGCTTCTCCGTGCGGTGGGGAGCAGTTGCGTCGCCGGCCGGGCACGGTTCGGGGAGGGCCCGGACGGCGGCCGACACGGTAGGCACGCCCACCCCGGCCGGCTCAACCCGTCACCTCCGCTCGTCGCGGACGTGCGCGGTGAGTGGTCGGACGCACGCGATCGGCGATGGACGCAGTAACGCGAACCGGACGAACGGACCAGTGCCCGGGCCCCCTCCGTCGGCCGATCAGCGGGTGCTGTTCGCCGCCGGGACCCGGTCCCCGGTGGCGGGAACCGCCGCCTTCCGGCCGAGGACCGACGCGACGACGGCCAGGACGACGACCACACCGCCGTAGGCGAGCGCCGTCGGGCGCAGCCCACCCGCGGTCGCGGCCACCCCGGCGATCATCGCGGGGACGCTGAACGAGAGGTACGCCAGCGTGTAGGTCGCGGCGAACAGCTCACCGCGCTCGTGCGGGGCGGCGAGCGCCGACAGCGTCCCGAACGTCGCGAAGGACGCCGAGCCGAACCCGACGCCGGCGACGAGCGTCCCGACGGTCGCGACGACGAGCACGCCCGTCACCACCCCGGTCAGCGTCACGAGGGTACCGACGGCCAGCAACGCCGCGGCCGGCGTCAGCACGCGGGCCGGGGTGCTCCCGCGCAGCAGGAACGCGGTCAGCGCGCCGGTGAGGCAGAGCGCCGCGACGACCAGGCCGCCGACCAGGTGGTTCCGGACGCCGAAGACGTCGACGACGACCGACGGCCCGAGCGACATGTACAGCCCGCCGAGCGCCCAGCTCGCCATCAGGATCGGCACGATCACCGCGAAGCCGGGACGGACCCGCGCCGGTACCCCGACCCGGGGCCGCAGCGACCGCAGTGCGCCCGGCCGCCGGTCGATCGTCTCCGGGATCAGCGCCACCAGCACCGCCGCGACCAGCAGGCCAGCGGTGAGCAGCACCCACACCAACCGCGTCGGGGCCGGGGCGAACTCGACGAGTGCGCCGCAGGCGAGCGCGCCGAGGCCGAGCCCCGCGAGCGGGGCGGTGCCGTTGACCAGGCCGGCCCGGGCCGGGTCGCCGCGCCGACCCGCCAGGTCGACGACGGTCGCCGGCAGTGTCGCCGTCGCCGCGCCGGTCGCGATCCCCTGCACGACGCGGGCGGTGAGCAACCAGCCCACGCCGTCGGCGGCGAGGAACAGCAGCAACGAGACGATCTCCAGCGCGATCGCGCCGAGCAGCACCGGCCGTCGTCCCACGTGGTCGGACAGGGCACCGACGACGAGCAGCGCCGCGATGAGGGCGAGCACGTACACCGCGAAGACCGCGGTGAGGGTGAACTCGGTGAAGGCGAACCGCTCCTGGTACACGACGTAGAGCGGGGACGGCGCCGACGACGCGGCGAGGAACCAGACGAAGGTCGCCGCGACGACGGCGAAGGCGACCGGTGGGCTGAGCCGGAGGCGGCTCGACGGGGCGGTGCTCACGGGACTCCTCGGGTCGCTCGTCTGCTGAGCGTTGCCAACGACCGGGCCCGGTCCCGGCATTCCCCGGACCGTGTGACAGGTCAGGTCCGTCGCCACTCCCCCGCGCCCTGCACGACCACTGCCACGAGCAGCGGCACCGCCGCGAGCGCGGGCACCGCGCCCGGCAGGTGCACCAGCAGCAGCCCACCGGCGACCGCGCCGAGCACGAGCGCACCGAGCTGGCGCACCGCGCTCCACCGCCGGGCCTCCCCCGCGGCGAGGTCGGCGACGGCGCCGGTGAGCGTGCCCATCAGGTAGGTCGACGACTCCCCCAGGCGCAGCGCGACGCTGCTCTGCCCGCCCATCGCGATCGCGGCCCCGGCGAGCAGCAGCACGGCCGGGGCGCCGGCCGACGGCCAGAGCACCGCGAGCACGACGAGCAGGAGCAGCTCCGCGAGCAACGGCGCGGCCACGGCGGCCGGCCACCGTCGCCGTCCGAACGTCCACAGCGCGACGCCCACGACGAACCCGGCGACGGCGACGACCGGCGCGACGAGATCACCCCACCGTCCGGCGGCCGTCGCGGCCCCGGTCGTCACGAGGTTCCCCGTCACCACGCCGGCGAACGCCCCGCCGAGCGAGCCGACCGCCCAGACGTCCACCACACCCGAGCACGCCGCCATCGCGGCGAGCACCACCGCACGTCGCACGCGTCGATCCTCCCGGAATCGGCGCGACGGTGGCAGGCTCTCGGAACATGCTGCGTGCCACGTCCTCCCGGGTCGGGCTGTTCCACGTGCGCTACGAGGTGAGCCACGACGGCCGCCCCGTCACCGGCTGGACGGCGCGTACCTGGCAACGCCATCGGGACCTCGTGATCGACGGCCATCCCTACGCGCTGCGCTCGGAGGGCATTGCCCGGTTCGCGCTGGAGGGCGACCTGCGCGCGCACATCCTGCGCTCCGTGGACCATCCGGACGGCCCGCTGTCGCGACCACACTGGAACATCGAGATCGGGGACCTGACGTACCGGCTGGCCGGGTCGGGCGTCGGGCGGCGGTTCGCGTTGCTGACGACGGCCGACGCGGTCAACGAGGCCGGCCGGGTGTGGCGGACGGGGGCGCTGCGGCCGTCGTACGCCGCGCAGCTGCCGGACGCGCTGGAACTGCCGGTGCAGGTGTTCGTGCTGTGGTCGGCGATGGCGATCTGGCGGGCCAGCGTCGCCGCCGCGACCGCCGTCGCCCGGTGACCGGCGCCTACCGGGCGGCGGCGTGGGTCACGAGCACCGGGATCGGCGACTCCAGGATGATCCGCTGAGCGGTGCTGCCGGTGAGCAGCTTCCCGACCGGGCTGCGCCGCTTGACCCCGACGACGAGCAGCTCCGCGTCCTGCGCGGCCGCCAGGTCCAGGAGTGCCTCGGCGGGGTCGCCGCCGTCGTCGACGACGCGGACGTCGGTGCCCGGGTCGCCGTCGGCCCGCAGCGACGCGAGGCGGGCCTCGATGTCGGCGCGCAGCGTGCCGCCGTCGTGGACGTCGGAGTCGGGGTCGAACCGCTCCTGGCGCTCGGTCGCGAGCGCGACGAGGGTCGCGCCCCGCAACCGGGACTCGCGGACGGCCAGGTCGAGCGCGGCAGCGCCCTCGGGCGTCGGGCCGTAGGCCACACAGATCGTCATGTCGCTCCCCATCAAGCGCGTGCGGACGGCGGAACGATATCCAGCGAAACGGACGAGTCGAGGAAAAGTTCGTTGTGTTCACAGCGTTCGTAGAGTTTCCGGAACCGGACATTGGCGACCGCGGTGATCTGTGCCAACGTCTCCGGCCATGCCACGACGGCAGGTCATTGCAGCCCTCGGAATCGTCCTCGTCGCCGCTCTCGCGGTGACCGCGTTCGCCGACGCCGCCCGTTCCGGGCAGGGTCAGGCAGCGCGCTCCAACCTCACCCTCATCGCCCCCGCAGCCGCCAGGGGCGGCTGGGACCTCGTCGCCCGCGAGGCGCAGCAGTCCATGCGCACGGGCAACGTCGTCAACACCGTGCAGGTCGTCAACATCCCCGGCGCGGGCGGGACGATCGGTCTCAACCAGCTCGCCGGCCTGGCCGGTGAGGAGACGACCATGATGGTCACCGGGACCGTGATGCTCGGCGGCATCAGCCAGTCCAACAGCCCGCTGAGCCTGGAGGACACGACGCCGATCGCCCGTGTCGCCGAGGACTTCGAGGTGATCGCGGTGCCGGCGGACTCGCCGTTCCGCACGCTGGAGGACTTCCTCGCCGCGTGGAAGGAGGACCCGCGCGGCCTGCCGGTCGGCGGCGGCTCCGCGGGCGGCATCGACCACATGGTGGCCGCGCAGCTGGCGCAGGCCCGCGGGGTGCCGGTCGAGGACCTCGTCTACACCCCGCACCCGGGCGGCGGCGAGCTGACGCTCAGCCTGCTGTCGACGGCGGCCGGCACCGTCGGCGTCGGGATCTCGGGGTACAACGACTTCCGCGACCTCGTCGAGGCCGGGCAGCTGCGGGTGCTGGCCGTCGTCTCCCCGGAGCGTCTGGAGGGCGTGGACGCGCCGACGATGGACGAGCTCGGGCTGCCGCAGGTCGACCTCGTGAACTGGCGCGGCCTCGTCGCCCCGGCCGGGATCACCCCGGAGGAGCGGGCGGAGCTGGAGCAGATCACCCGCGAGATGGTCGGGACCGAGTCGTGGGCCGAGTCGGTGGAGCGCAACCGGTGGGTGCGCAGCGAGGCCTACGGCGACGACTTCGGCGAGTTCCTGGTCAGCGAGCAGCGCCGCATCGACGATCTTCTGAAGGAGCTGGGGCTGGCATGAGCCGCCGTCCGCCACATCTGTCGAAGGGCGCGCTGGTCGTGCCCGCGATCCTGACCGCGCTGGGGCTGTTCCTGGTCTACGGCACGCTGACGATGGAGGTCGTCGGTGACGGCGGCCTGTTCGGCCCGACGACGATGCCGTGGATCGTCGCGGTGCTGTGCTTCGTCGTCGCCGCGGGGCTGGCCTTCGACATCCTGCGTCCCCGCCGCGAGTACGACACCCCCGCCAGGACCCCGGAGCCGGCGGTCGCCGCCGGCGCGTCCGACGGCCCCGCCCCGGCCTCCGGGGACACGGCCGCCGGTGACACGGACGAGGAGCCCGCGGAGCGCACCGATCCGGAGGGGGTGAACGCCCCGGCCGTGCTCACCGCGGTCGGCGGCGTCGTCGCCTTCATCGTCGTCCTGCCCTGGCTGGGCTGGATCCTCTCCGCGACCGGCCTGTTCACCGCCGTCGCCGCCGCACTGGGCAACCGCAGGTGGCTGCCGGTCGTCCTGGCCGGCCTCGCACTGGCCTCCGCGATCCAGGTCGTGTTCAGCGGTCTGCTCGGCATCTCCCTGCCCGCCGGCTTCGTCGGCCTCCTGGGAGGTGGCCTGTGATGGACCAGCTCACCAACCTGCTCGGCGGCTTCGCCGACGTCCTCAGCCCCTCCGCACTGCTGTTCGTCTTCCTCGGCGCCCTGCTCGGCACCGCCGTCGGCGTCCTGCCCGGCCTCGGCTCGTCGATGGCGGTGGCGCTGCTGCTGCCGCTGACGTTCGTCCTCGAACCGACCAACGCCCTGATCATGTTCACCGGCATCTACTTCGGCGGGCTGTTCGGCGACTCCATCGCCGGGATCCTGATGAACACCCCCGGCAACTCCACCGCCATCGCCAGCTCCTTCGAGGGCTACCGCATGGCCCAGCGCGGCAAGGCCGCCCAGGCACTGGCCACCGCCGCCATCGGCGCCTTCATCGGCGGCATGATCGCCTCCGTGCTGGTGGTGTTCTTCGCCCCCACCCTCGCCGAGCTCGCCACCGGGTTCGGGCCCGCCGAGTTCCTCGCCCTCGCCGTGTTCGCCTTCGTCGCGATCTCCGCGGTCGTCGCCGACTCCGCCATCCGCGGCCTCGCCGCCCTGGCCATCGGCCTGACCCTGGCCCTGATCGGCATCGACCAGCCCTCGGGCAGCCCACGGTTCTCCTTCGGCTTCCCCGCCCTGCTCGACGGCATCTCCATCGTCGTGATCACCGTGTCCCTGCTCGCGCTGGGCGAGGTGTTCCACCAGGCCGCGAAACTCGGCCGCACCACCGACCAGGAGACCGTCCTGCCCACCGGACGCCCCTGGCTCTCCCGCGCCGAGTTCCGCGCCGCGCTGCCCGCGTGGCTGCGCGGCACCGGCTACGGGCTCCCCTTCGGCGTCATCCCCGCCGGCGGCGCCGAGGTCCCCACCTTCCTCGCCTACGGCACCGAACGCCGCCTCGACCGCCGCCGCGACACCCCCATGTTCGGCAAGGGATCCATCCAGGGCGTCGCCGGCCCCGAAGCCGCCGGCAACGCCACCGCCGGCACCGCCATGGGAGCACTGCTGGCACTGGGCCTGCCCACCTCGGCGACCGCGGCGATCCTGCTCGCCGCGTTCCAGCAGTACGGCCTGCAACCCGGACCGCTGCTGCTCGAACGCTCCGGCGACATCGTCTGGGCCCTGCTCGCCGGGTTCTTCCTCGCGATGATCGTGCTGCTGATCCTCAACCTGCCCTTCGCACCACTGTGGGCACAGCTGCTGCGGGTCCCGAAGTCCTACCTCTACGCCGGCATCGCCGTGTTCGCCGCGTTCGGTGTCTACGCCGCCGGGGCCAGCACCGTCGACCTCGTGATCATGCTGGTGATCGGTGTGCTCGGACTCGCCATGCGGCTCTACGACATCCCGGTCGCACCGGTGCTGATCGCGGTCATCCTCGGCCCGCTGGCCGAGTACTCGCTGCGCGACGCCATGGGCAACTCCGAGAACGACCCCGCCGTCCTGGTCTCCAGCCCGATCACCGTCGTGCTCTACCTCCTGCTCCTCGCCGGACTGGCCTGGACCGGCTGGCGCAGGTTCGCCGAGAAGCGTGCCGCCGACGTCTGACCCGGCGGTGCACCCCGGTCCCGCCGTGCTCCCCGCGGCGGGGCCGGAGGATCACGTGGCCCGGGCGAGACCGATCGCCCGGGCCAGCGTCGTGAGCCGCTCGTCGAGGGTGTCGCCCGCCGGGTAGAGGCGCACGGTGCCGATCCCGGCCGCCGCCCAGTCCCGGAGCCGCGCGGCGACACGCTCCTCGGTGCCGATCAGCGTCGTGCCGAGCACCATGTCGTCCGTGACGAGCGCGGCGGCACCCGCCCGGTCGCCGCCGAGCCAGGCGGCGCGGACGGCGTCGGCCCGCTCACCCCAGCCCTGGCGGCGGTAGGCGTCGAAGTAGAAGTTCTGCTCCGCCGTGCCCATCCCGCCGAGGCTGAACGCGATCCCCGGGCGGCGGGCGTCGACCATCGCGGCCTCCTCGCCGGGGTCGGCGGCGAACGCGACCTCGGCCCCCTGGCAGAGCTCGACGTCGGCACGGGTGCGCCCGGCCGCGGCGAGCCCGGCGTCCAGCGGGGACAGGTAGGCCGCGGCGCCCTCCGGGACGAAGCTGGTGCCCAGCCAGCCGTCGGCGACCCGGCCGGTCAGCTCCAGCATCCGCGGCGAGAGCGCCGCGACGAACACCGGCAGGTCCGGCACCGGGGTGGTCGACAGGCGCATCGGGCGACCGCGGCCGCCGGGCAGCGGGATCGCGACGGTGTCGCCGTCGTGCGAGATCCGCTCGCCGGCGCAGGCCGCGCGGATCACCTCGATCGTCTCCCGGAGCCGGGTCAGGGGGCGGTCGAACGGCACCCCGTGCAGACCCTCGATCACCTGCGGGCCGGACGGGCCGAGCCCGAGCACGAACCGGCCCTGCGACATGTCGTGCAGGGTCAGCGCGGCCTGCGCGACCGCGACCGGGGAGCGGGTGCCGACCTGGATCACCCCGGAGCCGAGGCGGATCCGGTCGGTGCGGGCGGCGAGGAAGCCGAGTGCGGACGGCGCGTCGGAGCCCCACGCCTCGGCGACCCAGCAGTCGTCGAGCCCGAGCTTCTCGGCCTCGGTCACGAACTCGACGGTCTCCGCCCAGTTCCCCCCGGACGCCTCGACCGTCGTCGCGGTGCGCACCTCAGGACTCCCCGGTGGACCGGACGAGCCCGACCGGGCTGCGCTCGGGGACGTCGCCCGCGGCGAGCACCGCGGACGCGAGCGGGTCGAGCAGCGCGGCGAGCTCGTCCGTGCGGTCCCCGCCGAGCGCCGTCCACGGCCGGGCGGCGGCCGCGTCGGTGAGCCGCTCGATCTCGGTGTGCTCGGCGGCCCCGGCGGACGTCAGGGTCCCGTCGGGGCCGGTCCAGCCGCGGCGGCGGACGTCCTCGGTCCCGGCGGCCCAGTCGTCGTCGCTCCACCCGCGGGCGGTGCGCAGCCACTCGGCGTCGGTCTCCCCCGCGGCGGCCTCGAGCAGGTGCGCGGCGACCGGGCCGACACCGCGGGCGACCAGGACGGCGACGTGGCCGTCGCCGCGGTGCTCGCGCAGCGTCGTCGTCGCCTGCCAGAGCGTCTCGACCGCCCCAAGGGGGCGGGGCAGTGCCGCGTTCGCGGCGGCGAGCACCCGGCCCTCGACGTCCACCTCGGACGCGGCCGCCCAGGCCAGCTCCGCTGCCCGGTCCACCGGGCCGGTCCCGATCCGCCGCAGCGCGGCGGCCGCGCCGGACGACCGGGCGTCCAGGGCGGCGGCGGGCGGGGCGAGCGACCACACCTCCGGCAGCGCGCGGGCGGGCATCGACGGGTGGAAGTTGTGGAACGCGGCCGTCACCGGCGCGGGACCCACCGGCCCCAGCGGGGCGGCGCGCATCGCGAAGTAGCCCCGCCAGAAGCCGCGGTAGCCGGCCGCCTCGGCGGCGGCGCGGGTCTCCGGGGTGAAGTACACGACGTCGTGCACCGGTTCGAGGCGTTCCCACAGCGCACGCGCGGCCGGCACCGGCCCGGGAGGTGGCGTCACCGGCGCACCGTAACCCGTGTGCGGCGCCGGTGGCGCGCACGCCGCCGGGCCCGCACACCACGCGGGTGTGCGGGCCCGGACGGGCTCCCCTGCTCGGCGGTCAGGAGAGGTGGTGCCGCTCCTGCAGCGCGTAGACCGGCGTGGAGATGCCCTCCTGCCGCGCCTTGAGCTGCAGTGCGAGGTACAGCGAGTAGAACCGGCTCTGGTGCAGGTTGCCGCCGTGGAACCAGAGGTTCTGCTGCTGGGTGGGCTTCCACATGTTGCGCTGCTCGCCCTCCCACGGGCCCGGGTCCTTGGTGGTGTCGGAGCCGAGACCCCACACCTTCCCGACCTTGTCCGCGACGTCCTGGCCGACGATGTCGGCGGCGAGCCCGTTCATCGACCGGTAGCCGGTGGCGAAGACGACGAGGTCCGCGTCGAGCTCGACCGTGGCTCCGTCCGATCCGGTCAGGCGCACGCCCTTCTCGGTGAACTCCTGCATCTGGCCGCGGACCAGCTTCACCTTGCCGTCGGCGACGAGCTCGGCCGCGCCGACGTCGATGTAGTAGCCCGAGCCCCGGCGCAGGTACTTCATGAACAGGCCGGAGTCGTCGTCGCCGAAGTCCAGCTCGAACCCGGCGTCGGTCAGCCGCTGGTAGAAGTCGGCGTCGACCTCGCGGGCCTTGTCGTAGGCCGGCTTCTGGAACTGCGCCATGATCCGGTACGGCAGCGACGCGAAGATCATGTCCGCGGTGTAGGTGTCGACACCGGCCTTGACCGCGCGCTCGGAGTACAGGTCACCGAGGCCGTACTCCATCAGCGTGTCGGACTTGATGATGTGGGTCGAGGACCGCTGCACCATCGTGACGTCGGCGCCGACCTCCCAGAGGGCGCCGCAGATGTCGAAGGCCGAGTTGTTCGACCCGATGACGACGACCTTCTTGCCCTGGTAGGCGTCCGGCCCGGGGTGCTGCGAGGAGTGCTGCACCTCGCCGCGGAACTGCTCCCGGCCCGGGAAGTCCGGCACGTTCGGCTTGCCGGAGACCCCCAGCGCGACGACGACCTGGCGCGGGCGGAGGGTGACCTCCTCGCCCGCCCGGTCGACCACGACGGTCCAGCGACCGGTGGCCTCGTCGAACTCGGCGGACCGCGCGGTCGTGGAGCCCCAGTAGTTGAGCTCCATGATCCGCGTGTAGAACTCGAGCCAGTCGCCGATCTTGTCCTTCGGGGCGAAGACCGGCCAGTTGTCCGGGAACTTCAGGTACGGCAGGTGGTCGTACCAGACCGGGTCGTGCAGGGCGAGGCTCTTGTAGCGCCTGCGCCAGGAGTCGCCGGGGCGCTCGTTGCGCTCGACGATGATCGTCGGGACGCCGAGCTGCCGGAGCCGGGCACCCAGCGCGATGCCGCCCTGGCCACCACCGATGATCACGACCTCGGGGTCGCGGGTGCGGCCCAGCTCGGACAGCTCCTCCTCGCGCCGCTCCTTCCACGTGACCCGGTCCGGGTTGGCGCCGTGCTCGGTGCCGAACGGGCGGTTCTCCCGCATCGGCTCCTCGTGCCCCGTGAGCTCGTCGAGGGTGGTGAGGAGGGTCCACGCCTTCCCGTCGACGATGCGGACGTGGCCGGAGCCGCGGCCCACCGCCGTCGCGAAGGTGAACCAGGCCTCGGTGACGCCGTCGGCCTCGGCCGGCTCCGCCGACAGCTCCCACCGCGACGGGTCGGTGCCCTCGAGGGTGTTCTCGAGCAGGTCGCGGACACCGGCGTGGTGCTCGACCGTCTTCAGGTTCCAGGTGAAGGAGACCAGGTCGCGCCAGTAGCTCTGCTCGGCGAACAGCGACACCGCCCGGTCGACGTCCCGGGCGGCCAGCGCCTCGCCGAAGGCGTCCAGCCAGCCCTCAGCGGTCGTGCGCGCCGCGGACTTCTCCTGCGTGGTGGTCACGTGAGCACCTCCTGCGAGCGGTTCGCCGCGACCACGGGGCGCTCGCCGTCCCTGCCGCGGTCGTCGGGGCAACGGGAGCAGTGAACACCACCGTCGTGACGCGCGACACGGGTTGCGGCGAGGTTGCAACCGCTCGGCCTACCGGAAGAGCAGCACTCCGCGGCCGCGCTGCCCGCCCGCCTCCAGGGCGCGGTGGGCCTCCGCGGCGTCCCCGGCGGGCCAGGTGGCGGCGACCCTCGGGGTGAGCCTGCCCGACGAGGCGAGGTCGCGGATCGCGAGCAGCGTCTCCCGGTCCTCGGCGACCGTCCGCACCCACACCGGGTGCCAGGTGATGCCGCGCTCCGCGGTGCCGCGGTGACCGCGGACGGTGGCGATCCGGCCGCCGTCCCGGACCGCGGGCAGCAGCGCGTCGCCCTGCAGGGAGCCGTCGGCCAGCCCGTCGACGCCGCCGGGGACGGCACCGCGGACCGACCCGGCGAACCCGTCGCCGCGGGGCAGCACGACGTGCGCGCCCAGCCCGTCGACGAGCTCGGTGTCCCGCTCGGCGGCGTCGGCGACCACCCGCAGGCCGCGGGCCACGGCGAGCTGCACGGCGTACCCGCCGAACGCCCCGGCCGCACCGGTGACCGCGACCGTCCCTCCGCGCGGGACGGCCAGCTCGTCGAGCGCCAGCCAGGCGGTGAGCGCGTTCATCGGGAGCGTCGCGGCGGCGGTCTCGTCGACGCCGTCGGGCAGCGGGACGGCCGACCCGGCCGGGACGACGACGTGCTCGGCATAGCCGCCGTGCGTCCCGTCCGGGACGACGATCGCCATCACCCGGTCGCCCACCCGCAGCGGGACGTCGTCCCCGGCCTCGTCGACCACGCCCGCGACGTCCATCCCGGGCACCCACGGCGGGTCCGTCTCCTGGCGCCGGACGGAGCGCTGCAGCGTGTCGGTCGGGTTGACCGCGGCCGCGGACACCCGGATCCGGACCTGCCCCGGGCCGGCGTGCGGCTCGGGCAGGTCGAGGACCTCGAGGACGTCCGGGCCTCCGTGCGTGGTGAGTCCGACGGCGCGCATGGACCCACCCTCACAGTCAGGCGGGATCGGGGCGCGGTGGGAGCGTCTCCCCCGCCTCGACCGCCACGTCGAGGTGGTTCCCGGCGGGCGGCAGCGGGCAGGTCGCGTGCGCGGTGAAGGCGCACGGCAGGTTCACCACGCGGTTGAGGTCGAGGCGCAGCGCGCCGTCGGCGCCGGGGTCGGCGGTCTTCAGGATCCGGCCCCCGCCGTAGGTGGTGTCGCCGGAGGTGGCGTCGCGGAAGTGCAGGGACAGGCCGCCGTCCCTCCCGGACAGCGCGACCAGGCGCTGCTGTGCGCCGCCGTGGCGGAACGTCACCTCGCCGACGGCGGTCGGGAAGTGCTGCAGCCCGTCGACGACCGCGTCGACGGTGATCCGGCGCGGCTCGTCGTAGGGGGTGAAGGCGGCGTCGACGACGGCGGCCTCGTCGTAGGGGTACGCGGGGACCCCGGTGAAGGCGGTGCGGGTGACCGCGTGCGGGTCCCGGATCCGCAGCGCGGAGGAGTCGGTGCGGCGGGCGATCTCGACCATCCGGTCGCCGACGGCGACCATCACGCCGGGCGCACCGTCGACCGGGTGCAGGTCCACGGTGCCGTCGAGCGGGGTGTCGGCGCCGGGCGGCACGACGCCGTCGGCGGCGGCCGCGGTGACCGTCACCGTCCCGCCGCCGGTGGCCCGCCAGGTGCCGGGGAGGCCGGGGACCGTGCCCGGGCCGTCGTCGAGCCAGTGCAGGGCGGTCAGCGACAGCCAGCCGTGCGGCTCGCGCAGCGTCTCCTCGCGGGCGGCCTTCCAGGCGGCGTGCTCGGTGCGGGCGTCGGTACCGGTCGTCGTCATGCCGGTGGAACGCGGCGTGCGCCGGATGACTTCCCGGGCGGGTGTCAGTGCACCCGGTGCCGTTCGGCCTCGGGGTCGGTGCGGGTCAGCGCGATCACCCCGGCGAGCGCGACGACGACGCCGATCAGCGCGGCGCCCGCCCACCCGTCCCGGATCCGGTCGCCGAGCAGCGCGATCCCGACCACGCCCGGCACCACGACCTCGGTCACCGACAGCACCGCCGTCGCCGGGCCGACCGGGCCGTTCTGCAGCGCCTTCGCGAACGCCAGGACACCGAGCACCCCCATCACGACGACGCCGTACACCAGCGGGTCCAGCAGCAGGTCCCCGATCGTGTCCCAGCGGAGCGGCCCGGGGTGCAGGGCGCGCACGGCGAGCGCGGTGCCGCCGAACCCGAGCCCGGCGAGCAGCGCCAGCAGCATCGGGCGTCCCGTCCGCCACACGAACGGCGTCGCGACGAGGATCAGCACGAACGCGACGAGCAGCGCCGGGGTCGCCGCGGGGGGCAGCGCCTCCGGGCGGTCCGGTTCGGCCGCGGCGGCGACCAGCACCAGCCCCGCCAGCACGGCGACGACGGCCCACCGGTCCCGCCACGCCAGGTTCCACGGGTTCCAGCCGTGGTCGGACAACGTGGTGAGCGCGATCGCGCCCGCCAGGATCGACTGCACCGCGAACACCGGCAGGTACCGCAGCGCGACGACGGTCAGCACCCAGGCCACGACGTCCGCGAACAGGCCCGCGAGGAACCACGGCTGCTGCCACACCGGGCGCCCGTAGCGGGCCAGCCTGCTGCCCCGGGCCTCCCACAGCGCGGCGATCGTGTTGCCGACCATGGCGGCCACGGCGATCAACAAGGCGAACACGGTCGTCATCTCCGCCCATCCTGCCCCCTCCCGCGCCGGGCGGCTCCGGACACGCCGATCCCCACGGCGGGAGGACGCGGTGCACACTCGGGCCATGCGCATGCAGTTCGGTGTGGACGAGGACGAGGCGTTCCACGAGTGCGCGGGCCGGCTGATCAGCGGGTTCGCGGACTGGCTCGACGAGAACGACCTGGTCGCCGAGCCCGTCTCGGCGGAGCTGCTGCTGCAGTACAAGTGGCTGGAGGCCGACGGCGACCTCGCCGCGTGGCCGCTGGCACACGTCGAGACGTTCCTCGACGGCTGGTGCCCGCGCGTCATGACCGAGTACCGGCTGCCGGTGCGGCTGGTCCCGCTCAGCGTCGCGTCGTTCGTCGAGTACCTCGACGAGCGCGGGTTGCTGACCCCGGACAGCCCGCGGCCGTCGCAGGTCCGGCGGTTGTGCACCGCCTACGCCGACGACTACGACGAGCTGGAGGCCCGCGGCGTCCACCCGGTGCTCGACGAGTTCGGCACGCCCCCGGACCCGGTCCGGATCCCGGGACCGGCCGACCGCGCCGCCTCGGCCGCGGCGGCGACGGTGCTGGCCGACGCCCGTGCGCTCGCCACCTGGTGCGGGCCGTCGGGCCGGGTCCTGACGAGGACCGGCAACCTGCGCATCGCCGACGCCCGGGAGCTGGCCGGGAAGCTCGGCACCGACGACCTCGACTCCCCCGCCTTCGCCCGGCTCGACCGTGCCGACCGGCTCCCGGTCCTGACCTGGGTGCTGGAGACGGCGGTCCGGGCCGGGGCGGTGCACCGCGAGAACGGCCGGCTCGTCGCCGGCGGGCGGTTCGGCGGGCTCGACGACACGACCGCGCACGAGGACCTCGTGCTCGCCGCGCGGGACCAGGGCGTGCTGACCGTCACCGGGGAGCGGCGGGTGCCCGACGGGGCCGAGCCGCTCGACGTCCTCGACGGCCTGCTCGAGGAGCCGCCCGCCGGGACCGACGACGAGGACGGGCGGAACGCGCTGGAGATCCTCGCCGAGCAGCTGGGCCGGGCCGACGGCGAGGAACTCCTCGACGAGGACGGGTTCGACCAGGGCACCCCGGTCCCGGAGCCCGCCGACGACGCCACCCCCGCGTTCCTCGCGCTGCTGCGCCACCCGGTCGAGGGGATGCCCTTCGAGGATCTCGCCGCGCTGCTCGACCTGGTGCTGGGCTGGGACGGCGGCCCCGCGGGCGACGGGGCCTTCCCGGCCCGGATGCTCGTCACCCGTCTCGAGCGCCTCGGCCTCGCCGAGTGGTCGGACTCCACCCTGGAGCAGGACGACGTGCTCGGTGCCGACGTCCGGTCCGGCGGGCGGGTCACGCTCACCCCCGGCGGCGTCGCCTGCGGTCTGCTGGTGCTGGCCGCGGAGAGCCTGGAGTTCCCGACCCGCCCCGATCCGGCCGTGGCGTCGGTCGAGGAGATCGTCGACCTGGCGGGCGAGGTGACGCCCACCGAGTGGCGCCGCGACATCGACGCCTGGCACGCGGCGCAGCCCGACCCGGGCCGTGCGGTCGCGGCGTTCGTCGACCGGGCGCTGGCACCGGGGCGCCCGCTCGTCGTCGTGCTGACGGCGACCGGCGTCGCCGCGGACAGGTTCGGGGACGACGTCGTCGACGGCCTGCTCCGCCGGCACCTCGACGGTCCGCACCGGGCCCAGGTGGCGCGCCGCCTGGTGGCACGCGGGCAGCTGGACCCGGGCACGCTCGAGCCGGAGCTGCTGTTGCAGGCCTCGATCGACGTCCTCGCCGTCACCGTCGACACGATCGGGTCCGACGAGTGGCCCGCGCTGTTCGCCCGGGAGTTCCCGGCCGACGCCGCGGAGGTGTTCGACGAGCTCTGGCGGCTGGACCATCCCCGGCTCGGCGACGTGCTCACCGAGGTCGGTGCGCACCATCCCGATGCGCGGGTCGCGGAGGCCGCCCGCACGGCGCTGTCCCGGTGGCGGGGCCGCAGCGGCGGGCACTGACCGGTACCGGAGTCTGGCCCACCCGGCCGGATCGTGCGAACATATGTTCGTGCGCGGCCTGGCCACCATCCTGCACGCCGACCTGGACTCGTTCTACGCGTCGGTCGAGCAGCGGGACGACCCACGGCTGCGCGGCCGCCCGGTGATCGTCGGTGGCGGGGTGGTGCTGGCCGCGAGCTACGAGGCCAGGGCGTTCGGCGTGCGGACCGCCATGAACGGCGGCCAGGCCCGCGCGCACTGCCCGGGCGCGATCGTCGTCCCACCGCGGATGGCGGCCTACTCCGAGGCGAGCCGGGCCGTGTTCGCGATCTTCCGGGACACCACGCCCGAGGTGGAGGGCCTGTCGATCGACGAGGCGTTCCTCGAGGTCGGCGGGCTCGCCCGGATCGCGGGCACGCCCCGGGAGGTCGCGGCCCGGCTCCGTGCCCGGGTGGCGGCGGAGGCCGGGCTGCCGATCACCGTCGGCGTCGCGCGGACGAAGTTCCTCGCCAAGGTCGCGAGCGGCGTCGCGAAGCCGGACGGGCTGCTCGTCGTGGACCCGGCCCGCGAGCGGGAGTTCCTGCACCCGCTGCCGGTGGAACGGCTGTGGGGGGTCGGCGCGGTCACCGCGGGGAAGCTGCACGAGCTGGGCGTGCGCACGGTCGCCGACGTCGCCGGTCTCGGCGAGGCCGCGCTGGTGTCGTTCCTCGGTCCGGCGAGCGGGCGGCACCTGCACGCGCTGGCCCACCTGCGCGACCCCCGCCCGGTCGACACGCACCGCTCGCGGCGGTCGATCGGCTCGCAGCGCGCGCTCGGCCGCAGGCCCCGCACCCCGGAGGAGCTCGACGCGATCCTGGCCGGCACCGTCGACCGGCTGGCACGGCGGCTGCGGGCGCCCCGCGAGACCGGTGGCGGGCGGGTGTGCCGCACGGTCGTGCTGCGTCTGCGGTTCGGCGACTTCGCCCGCGTCACCCGCTCGCACACGCTCCCGGTGCCGACCGCGCACACGCCCACGATCCTGACGGCGGCCCGGCGGCTGCTGGTCGCGGCGACGCCGGAGATCCGGGACCGCGGGATCACCCTGCTCGGACTGTCGCTGACCAACCTCGACCGCGACGACGCGGTGCAGCTGGAGCTCCCCCTCGACGCGCACGCCGGCCCGGCACTGGACACCGCGCTCGACGAGGTGCGCCGCCGGTTCGGTGCCTCCTCGGTGTCGCGGGCGACCCAGCTCGGCCGCGACCAGGGACTGCAGGTCCCGCTGCTGCCCGAGCACGAGTGAGCACCTCAGCAGGACGGGTTGCTGCCGAGCTCGCGGGTGGTGCGGGTGTAGTAGTTCGTCACCCAGCCCTCCTGCGGGCCGAGGATGCGGTACCAGACGGTGTCGCCGCGGACCGCCTCCCCGCGCTGCCAGCAGCCGATCCGGACCGGGGTCCCGGACTCCGGGATGGTCCCGACGACCGCGAAACCGGTGCCCGGTCCGGAGCGGACCTGTAGACCCTCGATCGAGGTCCGGGTGCACCCGGACAGCACGAGAACCCCGCACAGCACCACGAGGCCCTGCGCCACACGCTTCCGTCGCACACCCTCACCTCACCCGATCAGGTGACATCGCGGATGCGCAACGTAGCGATGAGCGACCGACCGTGCACGGCGAATCGCGGTCAACCCACGGTTGACGACCCAAGATCGTCAACCTACAGTTGACGCATGACCACTCCGTCCCCCGTCACCGGGACCGTCCGGCTCGACGACCTCATCTCCGCCATCACCGACGTCCACTCCGACCCGCTCGAGCAGCTCTCCGGCGCGGTGCTCGCGGGCGACCACCTCGGTGACCTGGCCGACCACCTGATCGGCCACTTCGTCGACCGGGCCCGACGCTCCGGCGCGTCCTGGACCGACATCGGCCGCAGCATGGGCGTGTCCAAGCAGGCCGCCCAGAAGCGCTTCGTCCCGAAGCCCGACGAGCCGGTCGACCCCGAGGAGGGCTTCAAACGGTTCACCCCGCGCGCCCGCGGCGTCGTGGTCGCGGCGCAGAGCGAGGCCAGGAGCGCCGGCAACGACCGGATCACCCCGGCGCACCTGGTGCTCGGCCTGGCGGCCGACCCTCAGGCGCTCGCCGTCGTCCTGCTGGAGCCCCAGGGGGTCACGCCGGACGCGCTGCGCGAGGCCGCCGTCGCGCGGCTGCCGGAGCGGGTGGAGCAGGTGCCCGACCTCGTCCCGTTCGACGGGGCCGCGAAGAAGGCGCTCGAGCTCACCTTCCGCCAGGCGCTGCGGCTGGGCCACAACTACGTCGGCACCGAGCACATCCTGCTCGCCCTGCTGGAGCAGGAGGACGGCGACGGCGTGCTGTCCGGGCTGGGCGTCGACGGCCCGCGTGCCGAGGCCGCGATCGTGAAGGCGCTCGCCGCGATCGCCGCGCAGCAGGAGCAGGGCGACGGCTGAGAACCGGTCAGGACGCCAGCTGGTAGCGCGTGTGCTGCAGGATCGTCCACGCCACCAGCGCGGGGTTGTCCATCATGGGCACGTGCCCGACACCGGGCAGCACCACCAGCTCGGCGCCGGGGACGGCGTCCATCAGCGGGCGGCCGTAGCGGCCGTACGGGATCGTGCGGTCCGAACCTGACCAGGCGATCCGGACCGGGCAGGGCAGCTCGTCGAACGGCACGATGGCCGTCTCCATACTGGCCGCGGACAGCAGCGGGTCGAGCACCGTGCACGCGGCGAGATCGTCGAAGAGCACGGCGACGTCCTCGGCCGAGTACAGGTCGGCGCGTTCCGCGAGGGTGAGCAGCAGCAGGCGCCGGACCAGCCCGCACGACGCGAGCAGCCGCACCGGCGTCCACCCGGCCAGCAGCGCCCCCACCCGGAAGGTGGCGAGCAGCCGGTAGAGGTCCTTCGGCAGCGCCCACGCCCCGGCCGGGGACAGCGCGACGACCGAGCGGGCCCGCCCGCGCCGGGCCAGCTCCAGCGCGGCCCAGCCGCCGAGCGAGTTCCCGACGACGTGCGGCATCTCGTCGATCCCGAGCTCGTCGAGCTGCTCGACCAGCGCGTCGACCATGACGTCGATGGAGAACTCGCCGTCGGGCAGCGGGGGGCCGTCGCGGTGCCCGGGCATCGTGACCGCCCAGACGTCGTGGTGCTCCTCCAGCATCGGGAGCAGCGGCGTCCAGGCGCGCCACGACGACGTCACGCCGTGCAACAGCAGCAGCGGCTCGCCGGAGCCGCCCCGGTGGAACGCGGTCATCTCACGATCATGGGCGCCGCGGCGCCGGGATGCAGCGCGAGCACCTCGTCGAAGCCCGCGGCCAGGCACTCGGCGAACAGGTCCCGGTCGGTGATCGCCGCCGCGTCCAGGTTGGCGCCGACGCAGCAGACGTCGCCGTGCGTGACGACCGAGATCATCGCCGCGCAGCCGGGCAGCGGCGCGAACGGGTAGACCCGCTCGATCCGCGCGCCGCACAGGAACGCCTCCGAGCGCAGCCCCGGCACGTTCGACGCCTGCAGGTCGTTCCCGGCCGTCGACCCGCCGGCGACCAGCGTCAGCAGCGGGCCCGGCAGCCGCGCCAGCAGCGGCGCGACGACGTCGGTGCTCTCCAGCGCGGGCTCGCCCCGCGCCGCGCGCATCTGCTCGCCGACCGCCCGGATCCGCTCGGCCGGGTCGGTCACGCCCATCGGCGCGGCCAGCCGGGCGGGCGCCCACCGGTTCCCGCCGGCGGAGTCGCCGTCGCGGCGCACCGACACCGGCACCGACGTGCGGAGCGTGGTGTCCGCACCGACCGGCCGGCCCATGCGCTCGTGGTAGTGCCGGAACCCGCCGAGCAGCGCGGCCACGTAGGCGTCGTTGAAGGAGCCGCCCACCGACTTCCCGGCCGCCCGCAGGTCGGCGAACACGACGTCGACCGCGACGAAGCGCCAGGACAGCCCGCGCGGGCGCAGCAGCTCGGAGCCGCCACCCGACGGCGGGGACAGCACCCGCACCGCCGAGTCGAGGTAGCGGGCCGTCTCGCGGGCCGCGGTCAGCGGGTGGGTCAGCGCCCCGAACACGTCCCGGGCCGCGCGCGCCGCCGACGGCACGATCCCGGCCTCGCGCCGCACCAGCCGGTCCATCTCGGCCAGCGGGTCCGGCGCCTCGGTCGCGGGTGCCGGCGGCTGCGGCTTCGTCTCGTCGTGCTCGCGCTTGCGGCTGTGCAGCTGGGCCAGCAGCTGGACCGCGCCCATGCCGTCGGTCAGCACGTGGTGCAGCTTCAGCAGGAACGCGGCACGGCCACCGGGCAGCCCCTCGACCAGCATCGCCTCCCACGGCGGCCGCTCCCGGTCGAACGGGGTCATCGCGAACTGCTCCGCGATCGGGCCGAGCTCGCTCCAGAACCCGGGGCCCGCACCGGGGATCCGCACCCGTCGCAGGTGGTAGTGCAGGTCGAACTCGACGTCGTGGATCCAGTACGGGGTGCCGAGCCCGGCCAGCGGCTCGCGGACCCGCTCCCGGAACCGCGGCACCATCCGGGTCGCCCAGTCGACGGCCGCGACCAGCCGGTCCCGGTCGGGCTTCGTGTCGAGCAGCTCGACCGCGAGGACCGGCGAGCGGTAGCGCGGGTCCTCGGCCTCGGCGCGCCACATCATCACCTCGAACGGCGACATCTCGCGGACCGATCCCCAGGACAGCGGGACGTCGCTCATCGGGTGCCGCCCTCCGGCCAGTGGGTCAGTGTGTCGACGAACAGGTCCCGGATCTCCTCGGAGTACTTCCCGGCGTTCTCCGGCACCCAGTTGGTGGTGTCGACCGGCGGGTGCACGGCGACCTGCACGGTGCCCGCCCGCAGGGTCTGCGCGCCGCGCCACATGATCTCGCCGGCGTTGCGGATCACGACCGGCACGATCGGCACCTCGGCCTGCATCGCGATGTGGAAGGCGCCCTTCTTGAACCGGCCCAGCCGCGGCGTCGGGGAGCGGGTGCCCTCCGGGGCGATCACCAGCGAGATGCCCTCGTCGCGCAGCTTGGCGACGGCCGGCCGGAGCGCCTCGCGGGCCTGCCGGCTGTCGCCGCGGTCGATGAAGGCGACGTCGGCCATCTGGAACAGCTGACCCCACACCGGGATCTGCGCCGCCTCCTTCTTCGCGACGCCGGTGAAGCTGCCGCGCAGCAGCTTCATCAGGACCGGCACGTCGAACTTGGACTGGTGGTTGAACACGAACACGCACGGCCGGGCGGCGACGAGGTGCTCCGCGCCCGTCACCTCGACGTCGATCCCGGACAGTCCGAACGCGACGTCGGACCCGACCGACGCGGCCAGGTCGACGAACCGGCGGCGCGAGCCGTGCAGCAGCCCGGCACCGGCCGCGGCGGCCAGCCCGCCCGCCATGCCGCCGTAGAACACGGCGGTGCGGGCGACGTCGGCGACGTCCGGGAGGAGCCCGCCGCGGGGCGCGCAGTCCAGCACCGGCCAGCCCAGCTCGACGGCGACCCGGCGCAGCGAGTCGGTCGGCGACACCGCGACCGGGTTGCCGACCGCGGAGAGGAACTCGGCGTCCTCGGTGCCGTTGGCGTACCCGAAGCAGTCGGTGAGCTCGGCATCCTGGGCCTCGGCGTCGGCACGGACCGCGGCAGCCTTCCCGGCGCCCCACAGCGAGATGCCGGCGACCCGCCCGGTGAGCACGCCGTCGCGCACCTCCAGCTCGGTGCACAGCACCCGGTCGGCGCCCAGCTCCTCGGCCATCGGCTGGACCTGGAACCGGGTCGCCGACGACGCCATGACGACCTGGTGCCCCTGCTCCTGGTGCGCGGCGACGAGCTCCCACACCTCCGGGTGCAGCGCACCCGCGATCTCCTCCTTGAACAGCGTCCGGCCCAGTGCGTGCAGCTCGTCCTCGCTGCGGCCCTTCCAGGTGGCCAGGGTGATCGAGAGGAACTCCTTGAAGTCGTCGTCGGTGCGGATGCCGCGCATGCCGGACAGCACCGTGCGCACCATCTCGACCGGGCCGACGTCGAACTCGCGCAGGCGCTTCCGGTAGAAGGCACCTGCCGAGTACCCGTCGATGACGGTGCCGTCGTAGTCGAAGTACGCGATCGTCCCCGGCCCCGGCGGGGCCTCCCGGATCGCCCGGAGCCGCTCGGCCCGGGCGGTCTCAGCTCGCGACACCACTGTCCCCCTCCGCACGTGCGTGGTCACTGTCGGACGCCACGGCCGGCGCCGCGGGTACCGGGTCCGCCGACCGGGAGCCGTCCGTCGCCGATCCCAGGACGACGGCGAGCCGGGCGCGCTGCAGCTGCGCGAGGCGGCCGAGGTCGTCGATGACGCCCGTCACCTCGTCCCGCCACATCCGGCGGCGCTCACCGAGATCGGCCGCCCCGTCGCCCGCGTCGGTGAGCAGGCCCCGGTTGCCCGCCTGCCGCACCGCGGTGGCGTAGAGCTCGCGGGACACCGAGTCGGCCCGGTCCAGCCGGTGCTGCAGGAGCATCTGGCCGCCGACGCCGAGGCACTCCTCGAGGAACGGCCCCTCTTCGGTCAGCGCCTCGTCGTCCCGCGCGGCGAGCCGGTCGGCGACGACGAGCTGGGCGTCCAGAAAGGAGCGGAGCACGCCCGGGGCGACGAGCAGCGGCGCCTGGCGCAGCGCGCCCCGCACGTCGGCCGGCGCCGCGGCACGCGAGCGCCAGTCCGGGTCGACGAGATCGAGCTCGTGCAGGATCTCGTCGCGGAACTCCCGGCGGGTCGAGAAGAAGAACTCGAACTTCAGCAGGTCCCGCAGCCGGGCCAGCTCCCGCCAGGCGACCTCGACGAGGTCCTCACCGTCGCCGGCGTCGCCGATGCGCAGCAGCGCCACCTCGAGCAACGCCCGGTTGAGCAGGTGGTGCAGCGTCCCGTTGCGGTAGAAGGCGGCCACGTGGTGGCGGCCCGAGCTGATCGAGAAGACCGGCTCGGTGCCGTCTTCGAAGATCGTCACGACGCCGGCCTCGGCCAGCCGGTCGAGCGTCATCCGCAGGCCGTGCCGGGTGCGCAGCTCGGCGATCGGGACGGGGACGCCGCGCGACTCCAGGTAGTCGGCCAGCGGCGCGACGACATCCCGGACCTGCTGCAGGGTCAGTGCCCGGTCCCGCGCCGAGAGCAGCGCGAAGGTCGCCAGCGACGTCGCGGTGGCCGGGGTGACCCGGTTGATCCCGGCGCACACCCGGAAGGCGACCTTGTCCAGCTGCGCGGACCCCTCGCCGGCGTCGGAGAGTGCCTGCCGCAGCCCGATCGGCTCGGCGAACCGGACCCGCGCTGTACCGATGTGCCGGCGCTGGTCGCGGAAGTAGTGGTAGAGCCAGCCCAGGCCCTCGGCCTTCTTCTCGCCGCCGCGCTGCTCGGCGGCCATCGCGCCGACCTCGTGCAGCTGGTCGTAGGCGATCGACACCGGCACGAGCACGGCGTCGAGCTCCGGGCGGTCCTCGATCGCCGAGACGAGGTAGCGGAGCAGGCCGATCCGCGGCTTGCGGAGCTTGCCGGTGCGGCTGCGGCCGCCCTCGATGTACCACTCGAGGTTGAACCGCTTGGCGAGCAGGTGCCCCAGGTACTCCTGGATCGCCGCCTTGTAGACGGTGTCGCCGCCGAAGCTGCGGCGGATGAACACGACGCCCGCGCGCCGGCCGAGCGCCCCCATCGGCCAGAACGACAGGTTGTTGCCGCCGAGCACGTGGTTGCGGGGGAAGTTGCGGTCGTGCAGCACCTCGGCGAAGAGCAGCGGGTCGGCGTACGAGCGGTGGCTGGGCAGGAACACCAGCGCGTGCTCCTTGTTGAGCTCGCGCAGCCGCTCCAGGCCCGACTCGTCGACCTGGACGTCCCAGGCCCGGGAGTGCATCGGCCCCATCATCGCCCGGAAGACGTCGATCGCCGGCGGGCTCTGCACCGCGGCCATCTCGTGCAGGCACGACTCGAGCCGGCGCTCGATCTCGGGGGCCGGCTGCCCGGTCCGGCGCGCGAGCCGCTCGACGAGCGCCGGGAACCGGGTCGACGAGGTGATCTGCTCGACCATCCGGCGCGGCACCTTGTACCGGTCACCCAGCACGCGTCGTTCGGCCCGGTCGCACGCCAGGACGGCCTGGCGGGCGACGAACCGCGCGAAGCCGTGCGACCCCGGCCGCCCGTTCTCCTGCGCGACGAACCGGGAGACCAGGTCGGCGACGGTCGCGGGCTCCCCCGCGACGACGCGCGCGGCGTCCGGCCGGTGCCGGGCCATCGACGGGTGCAGCGGCGACCACGCCATCCGCATGACGGCGGTGGTCGCCAGCCCGGCGAGCTTGCGGACCGCCCCCGGCTCGTCGGACTCCGGGGTCACCCAGGTGACCCGGGCCGGGACGATCACGGTGGCGTCGTCGGAGTGCAGCGACTCCCCGAGCGCGGACGGGACGTCGGACCCCACGCCGAGGGGCACGACGACCGAGCCGGGATGGTGCTCCTCGGCCCAGCGCCGCAGGATCGTGCGCTCGGTGTGCGACCGCGACTGGGCCACCACCACCTCACGGGTGCCGCTCGGTCCGTCCGTCGTCATGGAACCCCCGTTCGGACCGCCGCCGCACCGCGGCGTCGTGGGGACCCAACGTAGTTACCGATGAGTTCGGGAACAACAGGGACACGGCCCGGGGCCTCAGCCGACCAGCGACCACGCCTCGGTGAGGGTGTGCCGCAGGATCTGCTCCATCTCGTCGAACTCGGCCTGCCCGGCGACCAGCGGCGGGGCGAGCTGCACGACGACGTCGCCGCGGTCGTCGGGACGGCAGTAGAGCCCGTTGTCCAGCAGCGCGCCGGGCAGGAACTGCTTGACCAGCCGCTCCCGCTCCCCCGCGTCGAAGGTCTCCCGGGTCTGCCGGTCCTTGACCAGCTCGATCGCCCAGAAGTAGCCGTCGCCACGGACGTCACCGACGATCGGCAGGTCCAGCAGCCTGCGCAGGGTGGTCTCGAACCCCGCGGCGTTGCCGAGGACCCGGCCGTAGAGGTCCTCGCGTTCCATCAGGTCGAGGTTCGCGAGCGCGACGGCGGCCGAGACCGGATGCCCGCCCCAGGTGTAGCCGTGCGGGAACGTGACCCCCGGGGCCAGGAACGGCTCCATCACCCGGTCCGAGGCGATCATCGCGCCGAGCGGGCCGTAACCCGACGTCATGCCCTTGGCGCAGGTGACGATGTCGGGGGTGAGCCCGAACTTCGCGCAGGCGAACGGGTGCCCCTGCCTGCCGAAGGCGTTGATCACCTCGTCGGAGACCAGCAGCACGTCGTGGCGGTCGCAGATCTCCCGCAGCCGCGCGAAGTACGACGGCGGCGCGGTCAGGCAGCCGCCGGAGTTCTGCACCGGCTCGACGACGACGGCCGCGACCGTGTCGGCGCCCTCGAAGAGGATCGCCTCCTCGACCCGGTCCGCGGCCCAGCGGCCCAGCGCCTCGGCGTCGCCGTCGAACTCGGGGTGCCGGTAGAGGTTGGTGTTCGGCACCCGGAACCCGCCGGGCGCGAGCGGCTCGAAGTCCTTCTTCATCGCCGGCAGGCCGGTGATCGCCAGCGCCCCGTGGGTGGTGCCGTGGTACGCGGTCGCCCGGCTGATCACCTTGTGCTTGGCGGGCCTGCCGAGCAGCGTGAAGTACTGCTTGGCGACCTTCCAGGCGCTCTCCACGGCCTCCCCGCCGCCGGAGGTGAAGAAGACCCGGTTCAGGTCCCCGGGTGCCAGGTGGGCGAGCCGCTCGGCCAGCTCCGCGGCGGGCGGGGTGGTGTAGCCCCACACCGGGAAGTACGCCAGCTCCGACGCCTGCCGCGCCGCCACCTCGGCGAGCTCGCGACGACCGTGACCGGCCTGGACCACGAACAGGCCGGCCAGACCGTCGAGGATCCGCCTGCCCCGGTCGTCCCACAGGTGCACACCCTCGCCCCGGGTGATCACCGGGACCGGGTTCGCCCCGTCCCGGCCGTGCATCCGGGCGAAGTGCATCCACAGGTGCCGGCCCGCCGACCGGGCGGCCTGCGACGTCCCGGTGGCGGTGGGGTCCTCGAGTGCGGTCATGGGGCGCTCCTTGCTCCGCGGGGGACGCGGGTCCCGGCGTCCGTGGGCCGCGGGCAAGCATACGAGCCGGGCGGCCCGCGCCGCCCGGCCGCGGGATCACCCGAGGTCGGCAGAGAGGAGCTCCACCTGCCCCATCGAGGCCGCGACGGCACCGTCGAGCGGGCGGCCGTAGCCGGCGGCGACGTCGGCGGCCCGCCGCGACCCGACCGTCCAGCCGTGCCGCTGCAGCCACTCGACCGGGCCCTCGCTGCGCGGCTCGTCGAAGAAGAGCTCGCGGACGTCGGTGCCGAGCATCCGCTCGGAGAGAGCGCGGAAGTGCGGGTCGGACACGATCCGGTCGATCGAGACGCCGAAGTGCTCGACGGCGATCCGGCTGCCCGGCGCGGACAACGCGTGGACCCGCTCGAACAGGAGCCGTTCGGCGTCGGCGGGCAGGTACGGCAGCAGTCCCTCGGCCAGCCACGCCGTCGGGCGCGCCGGGTCGAACCCGGCCTCGGTCAGCGCGAGCGGCCAGTCGTGCCGCAGGTCCACCGGGACGGTCTCCCGCCGCGCAGTGGGTGCCCGGCCGGCGTCGGCGATCACGCCGTCCTTGAAGGCCAGGACGCGCGGCTGATCGACCTCGAAGACGGTCGTCCCGGACGGCCAGTCGAGCCGCAGTGCGCGGGCGTCCAGGCCGGCGGCGAGCAGCACGACCTGGCCGGTCCCCGCGCCGCGCAGGGCCTCGTCGAAGAACCGGGACCGGACGCCCTGGTAGGTGGCCTGCAGGCGCCACAGCTCGTCGGGGTCCTGCGGGTCGCCCTGGATGTCGACGCCGTGCCCCGCGGCGTCGACGAACGCCTGGGCGAGCGGATCGTCCACGAGCCGGTCCGTGCGGCGGGTCTCGGTGGCCCGCCCGGCGGCGACCGCGAGAGCGGTCGCGCCCACGCTGCTGGTGATGTCCCACTGATCGTCGGCGGTACGCATGACGATCACCGTACGACGGTTCATTAGCATTGCTCAGGTCAGCGCGTGATGATCACTCACGTGGCGGAGGACGTACCGGACACCCGGTCCCATAGCCGTCGGGCGCGGTGACCCGTAACACACCCCGGGGGCGGCCCGAGTCCACGCGATGGACCTCCGCCGGGTCACCGGGTACATCGCGCTGGGCCTCCTCGCGCTCTACCTGCTGTGGCTGCTCTCGCGGACCGCCCCGGAGCTGCGCAAGAGCACCCGGGGCCGTCGTCTGCGGGCCCAGGTGCTGTCCGTGCGGCTGTGCGCGGTGGCGCTGGCCGGACTGTTCGTGGGGCTCGTCCACTTCTGGGCCACCGCGTGGTGGCAGGTGATCGTCGCGGTGCCGGTCACCTTCGCGCTGGCGACCGGGCTGCGCCGGATCCACCGGAAGCTGGTCGCGCTGCCCCGGCACCGCGTGCCGCTCGCCCAGCGGGTCCGGCGCACCGGGCACTTCCAGGTGATCCGCGAGCCCGGCTCGTCCGGGCCGCACCGGCACGCGGCGGGCGAGCTCGGGACGGCACCGTTCGTGGTGCCCGGCGCGGAGCCGGACACCGCCGTCCCGCCCGACGCGCCGGACGGTGGGTCCCTGTTCGACGTGGCCCCCGTCGACGCGGTCCCGCCCGCGGAACCCGACGACCCGGGCCGGTCGCGGCCCGGGTCCGGGTACTGAGGACGCCGGCCCGGATCAGCCCGTGGCGCCCACCGGCTCCTGCCGCTCCGCCCCGGCCCCGGCTTCCGCGGGGTCCTCGGACTCCGCGGCGTCCGGGAGGTCGGCGGGATCGGCATCGCCCGCGGTCTCCGGCGTCGCGGCGCGCCCCTCCAGCAGCTCGGTGTAGACCCCGGTGAGTGCGTCCGCGATCCGGGACCGGTCGAAGCGCGACACCGCCCGGTCCCGGCCGGCGATGCCGAAGCCGGTCCGCAGCCCGTCGTCGGCGAGGATCTCGCGCACCGCCACCGCCAGGTCGTCGACGCGGCCGGGCCGGACGTGCAGTCCGGTCACGCCGTCGACGACCGCGTCGCGCAGACCACCGACGCCGGCGGCGACCACGGGCCGCGAGCACGCCATGGCCTGCAGCACGGGGGCGACCGGGACGTCGTGCCCGGGGGCGGCCACGACGACGTCCGCCGAGCGCAGCAGCCGCGGCACCGTCGCGGCACCGACCGGGCCGAGGAACCGGACGCGCCCGGCGACCCCCACCGACTCCGCGACGGCGAACAACCGCGCGCGGTCCGCGTCGTCGCCGGTGGCGCCGCCGCCGACGAGCAGCTCCGCACCCGGCACCCGGGCCAGTGCGCGGATCGCCGCACCCGCCCCCGCACCGTCGGCCAGCGACCCGAGCGTGACGATCCGCGGGTGCTCGTCCCGGCGCAGGGCAGGCCCCTCCGGGGTGAAGACGTCGGTGTCGACGCAGGCCGGGACGGTGCGCAGCACCGCCCGCGGGACGCCGAGACGCAGCAACGCGGTGTGCTGGTCCTCGCTGGCCGCCAGCACCCGGGCGCGGCCGACCGGCAGCGGGTCGTCGTCGGCGCCGGACCGGGCGGGGACACCGGCCGGGTAGGACAGGACGACCGGGAGACCGGTCGTCCCCGCGGCCCGGGCGGCGGCCGGGCCGACGGCGTGCACCAGCTCGGGCGGGTCGTCCGCCCAGACGGACGCGAGGCCGTCGGTGAGCGTGGCCGGGGTGAGGGTGTCGACCCGCAGGTCGCCCGGGCCGTCCGGCCGGACGAGGGCGGGGTCGTCGGGGAGGTCGGTGACGACGCGGATCCGGTGGCCGGCCGCGGCCAGCGCCGCCGCGACGAGACCGGTGCCGCAGTCCTCCGGCACCTCGGGGGTTCGGACGATGGCGATACGCAAGGCAGCCTCCTCGTCGTGCTCGCGATGCGGGCACGCGCAGGTGGCTCTACGCGTCGGACGGCCGACCCTACCCGTTCGAGCGGGCGGCGCCACCCGGCGCAGCGCGCATGCCCGCTCCCGGATCCGGGTACGCCCCCGACCGGACGGACGACGAGAGGAGACGGATGCGCCCCGACACCCCCTTCACCGAGGCCGACCCGACCGACGCACGGGAACAGCGCCTCGAGACCGATCCGGACCCGGCCGACGCCGAGACCGGCGGCGCCGTCCCGATGAGCACGTCGGAGGCCGACCCGGCCGACGTCGCCGAGCAGCAGCGCGACGCGGGCCGGGACGGCGACGACTACTTACTACTTCTGAGCGGAGGCCGTGGCCTCGATGGCGGCCCGGCGGGCGTCGGCACGGCGCCGGCGGACCCGCCAGGCCACGACCCCGGCCACGACGACCACCGCGAGGACGATCCAGCCGAGCAGCCCGAAGGCGTGCTCGAACTCCTTCGCCGCCTCGCGCAGCAGGAACCCGGCGGTCACGTGCATCGCCGCCCACGCTGTCGCACCGACGGCGACGGCGGGCAGGAACCGCCGCAGCGGCAGCCCGGACGCACCGGCCGCGGCCGGCGTCATCGTGCGCACCACGGGCAGGAAGCGGGCGCACAGCACGGCCCAGGAGCCGTGTCGGCGCAGGGTGCGAGCGGCGTCGTCCCACGAGTCGCGGCCCATCCGACCGATCAGCCGGGACTCGCGCAGCCGGGACCCGAACCGTCGTCCGATCGCGTAGCCGATGGTGTCGCCACCGGCCGCCGCGACGGCGACGACGCCGGTGACCAGCACGGCCGCCGGCACGTCCGGGACGGCCATCGCCGCCGCGATCAGGACGGTCTCGCCGGGCAGGAGGAGGCCGACTCCGAGCGTGGTCTCCCCGAGCGTGACCAGGCCCGCGACGAGTACCACCACCCAGAGCGGCACGGACGTGAGGAACTCGATGATCTCGGAGATGGGAGGCTCCTTCAGTCGACGCAGGGAACGCCGTCGGCGGTCAGGTCGGGGGGCGGGACGCTCGCGGGTGGCGCGGCCGGGTCCGGCGACCCGCGCGGGGCGGCGGCGCCCGTCGTGCCGGAGTCCTCGGCCGGGGCCGGGTCGTCGCCGACGGCGGCCTCGGGCGTGGCACCGGTGCCGTCCCCGTCCGGGTCCTCGCCGGGCGCCGCGGGGTCGGTGGGGTCCGCCAGGAAGGCGGTGACCTCGGCCGGGTCCACCTGCACGGCGACGCCCTCGCTGCCGGTGCGGTAGTCGGCGCGGCCGGTCGGGATCGTCCGGAACTCGACGCGGTCGCCGCGCAGCTGGCTCGCGTGCGCGATCATCGAGGTGAGGTCCCACCCCTGGTCGAGGACGACGGCGCCGTTGACCGCACGCAGCAGCCCGGCGACGGCCGTGGGATCGGCCAGCGTCCCGGCCGAGAGCAGCCGGTGGGTGAGCCCGGCGAGGAACGCCTGCTGGCGCCGGACCCGGTCCAGGTCCCCGCCCGGCAGCCCGTGCCGCTGCCGGACGAACTGCAGTGCCTGCGCGCCCTCCACCGTCTGCGGGCCCGCGGCGAAGTCGGCACCGGAGTACCGGTCCCGGACGGGTTCGCGCAGGCAGACGGGCACTCCTCCGAGCGCGCGGGTGATCTCGGCGAACCCGGCGAGGTTGACCTGGGCGTAGTGGTCGACGGAGACGCCGGTCAGCTCCTCCACGGTCGCGACGAGCGTGCGGCTGCCGGCCGCGTTCGCCTCGCGTTCGAGATCGGCCCCGGACAGGCCCTGCCCGCTCAGGCCGGGCCGGGCGACGGCGGCGCCGCGGGCGTGCGCAGAGTTGATCTTGTGCATGCCGAGGCCCGGGACGTCGACCCAGGCGTCGCGCGGGATGGAGACCGCGGACGCGCCGAGCGACGGGTCGTCCGGGATCCGGACGAGCATGAGGGTGTCGGTGTTGGCCTGACCGTCGGCGTCACCGGCGTCGAGCGCGTCGAGCACCTCGCGGGGCAGCGGGTTGCCGCGGGCGTCCACCCGGGAGTCGCTGCCGACCAGCAGGATGTCGGTGGCGCCGTCGGCCACCGTGTCGCCGGTGATGTCGGCGGTGACCAGCCCGCCGTCGCCGCCCAGCACCGACCAGGCCGCGCCGGTGGCGAGCAGGACGGACGCGGACAGTGCCGCGACCCAGCGCCGGGCCCGCGACGGGCGCGCCGGGGGCCGGTCCCCCGCCCGCGGCCACGGCGCGACCGGCCCGCCCGGTGCGACCGCCCCGACCGGGGCGAGCGGGGTGGTCCGGCGGGTCGGGTCCACGGGGGGCGCCGCCGGAGGGCGGCGCGGCGGGCGGGGCCGTCCGGGGCGCTCGGCGGATCGCCTCGGCGGGGTGCCCGGCGGCGGGCCGGGCGGACGGGCCGGCGGCGGGCCCGGCGGCACCGCGCCGCGGGGGTCGCGCCGCGGCGGGCGGGGCGGGGTCACGCACTCCCCCGGGCCCGGCCGGCGCCTCCGGCGTCGGGGCGGCGTCGTGCCCGCTGTGCCGCGACGACCGCGTGCACCGTCTCGACCACGCCGGGATCGTCGATCACGTAGATCTGGTGCCGGCCCTCCCGCCGGGCCCGCACGAGCCCGGCGAGCTTCAGCTTGGCCAGGTGCTGGCTGACCGCGGCGACCGGCTGGCCGAGCGCGGTGGCCAGCGAGCCGACGTCGTGGGGGCCCGCGGCGAGCAGCCAGACGATCTGCAGCCGGGAGGTCGCGCTGAGCATCCCGAACGCCGCGGCCACGTCGGCCAGCAGCTCGGGTTCGAGGAGCTCCTCGTCCACCACACCTCCAGACAGTTGCAATACTTACGCAACTGTTACCGTACCGGTCGGGGTCCGGGCACGGCCCCGGGGACCGAGGAGCGCGATGGACCGGACGACCGAGGCGGGCGCCGCCGCGGCCGCGCCCCCTCCGCGCCGCGGCCCCGGCCCCCCGCCGGTCCCGGGCGAGGCCGCCCTGCGCCACTACGCACAGGCCGACGCGTTCGCCCTGCTCCGCGGCCTCGAGACGTCCCGGCGCGGGCTCACCGAGGACACCGCCGCGCTCCGCCTGGCCGAGCACGGCGAGAACGTCCCCGCCGCCGACCGCAGGCACGGCCCGCCGGTGTGGCTGCGCCGCGCACTGGCCAGCCCGTTCGCCGGACTGATGACCGTGCTCGGTGCACTGCTCGCCGTCGCCGACGAGGCCGGGAGCGCGGCGCTGGTACTGGTGATCGCCGCGCTCGGGATCGGGCTGCGGCTGTGGCACGAGATCCGGGCCGACCGCACCGCGCGGGTGCTGCGGGCCCGGGCCGGCACGACGGTCACGGTGCGCAGGCGCCCCGCCGCCGGCTCGTCCCCGCGGGAGAGCGAGGTGCCGCCCGAGGACCTGGTGCCCGGCGACGTCGTGCTCCTGCGGGCCGGCGACCCGGTGCCCGCCGACCTGCGGCTGCTGCGCGCCACGGACCTGCTGGTCGACCAGTCGTCGCTGTCCGGGGAGCTGCTGCCGGTCCCGAAGGCACCGCCGTCGGCCCCGGAGCGTTCGCCGCGCCGGCTCCGTGACCGGCCGGCCACGATCCCTCCGGTGACGGCGATCCCGTCGCTGCTGCCGGCCGGTGGCACCGTCACCCGGGGCGAGGCGACCGCGGTCGTGCTCGCCACCGGGTCCCGCACGCACGCCGAGGAGCTCGGCGGCCGGGCGCACCGGCCGCGGCCGTCGTCCGCGGTGGACCGGGGCGTCCGCGCGGTGAGCTGGACGCTGGTGCGCTGCATGCTGGTCGCCGCACCGCTGGTCGTGGTCGTCAACGGCTCGGTGTCCGGCGACCCGCGGCAGGCCCTGCTGTTCGCCGTCGCCGTGACCGTCGGGCTGGCGCCGGAGCTGCTCCCGCTGATCGTCGGGACGACGCTGCTGCGCGGCGCCGCCCGGCTGCGCGAGTCCGGTGTGCTGGTGACCCGGCCGGACGCGATCCACGACCTCGGGGCGATCGACGTCGCCTGCCTGGACAAGACCGGCACGCTCACCGAGGACCGGGTCGTGTTCACGCACTCGGTCGACGTCGACGGGCGGCCCGATCCCGCACCCGGCGACACCGCGGCCGTCGCCGTCCGGTTCCAGGCCACCCCGCGCGACGGCATCGACGACGCGCTGGCCGGTGCGGGCCGGGACGGGTCGGCGGAGCTCGCGCAGGGGCTGCTCACCCGGGTCGACGAGCTGCCGTTCGACCACGCACGGCGCCGCGCGGCCGTCGTGCTGCGCGACGCGCACGACCCCGGTGAGCTCGTGATCGTGCGCGGCGACCCGGACACCGTCCTCCCTCGCTGCTCGCACGCGGTCCGCGACGGCTCCGCCGGACCCCTGACCCGCTCGCTGCGCGCCGCCGCGGCCGACGCCGCCGACGGCCACCGCGCCCGCGGGATGCGGGTCGTCGCCGTCGCCACCCGGCGGATCGCCGCGCACGACCCGGACCCCGAGCAGGACCTGCTGCTGCTCGGGTTCGTGGGGCTGGTCGATCCGGTCCGCGCGTCCGCCGCGGGCGCGGTGGCGCGGTTCCGCGAGCAGGGCGTCGAGGTGAAGGTGCTGACCGGGGACGACCCGGTCGTCGCCGAGCAGGTCTGCGAGCGGGCCGGGATCGCGATCGACGGGGTACTCGACGGCGCCGCCCTCGACGCGCTCAACGACGTCGCGCTGGCCCGCGCGGTGCAGCGGACCACCGTGTTCGCCCGGCTCGCCCCACTGCAGAAGGAGCGGGTCGTCGCGGCGCTCCAGGCACGCGGCCACACCGTCGGCTTCCTCGGCGACGGCGTCAACGACGTCGGCGCGCTGCGCACCGCCGACGTCGGGATCGGGGTCGACGACGCCGTGCCCGCCGCCCGCGCGGCCGCCGACATCGTGCTCACCGGCCGGGGCCCGGACGCCGTCGTCGCCGCCGTCGAGGAGGGCAGGCGCACCCTCGGGCGGGCCACCCGCTACCTGACGGTGACCGCCGCACTCAACGTCGGCAACGCGCTGTCGGTGGTCGTCGCCTCGGCGGTGCTGCCGTTCCTCCCGCTCCTGCCCGCGCAGCTGGTGCTGCAGAGCGTGCTGTTCGGGGTGGCGGCGCTGTCGCTGCCGTTCGACCGGGTCGAGCCGGGCTGGACCGCCCGGCCCCGGACCTGGGACACCCGCGGCATGCTGCGGTTCATGGCGGTCCTCGGGCCGCTGTCCTCGGCGTTCGACCTGGTCACGTTCTGGGCGGTGTGGCGTTTCCTCGGCCTGGACACCCCACAGGAGCAGGCGGTCTTCCAGGCGGTCTGGTTCGTCGAGGGCGTCCTGTCCCAGGTGCTGGTGCTGCTCCTGCTGCGGACCCGGGCCGGACGCCCGGTCCGCGCGGTGGTGCTCACCGTCGCGGCGGTCGTCGTCGCGGGGGTGGCGCTGCCCTTCACCCCGCTCGCCCCGGTGTTCGGGATGGCCGCACCGCCGCCCGCGGTGTGGCCCCTGCTGGCGGCCGTCGTGCCGCCGTTCCTGCTGTGCGTGGCCGCGACGCGGCCGCTCTACCTACGTCACGTGCTGGGGATCGCCCCGGCGGAGAAGGACGGTGTCCCATGACCCCACCCGGACCGACCCAGCTGCTGATCGTGCTGCTGGTGCTCGTGCTGCTGTTCGGCGCGAAGAAGCTGCCCGACCTCGCCCGCTCCGTAGGTCGCTCGAGCCGGATCCTCAAGACGGAACTGTCCGCCGAGGAGAACCGCACCGACCACACCGACCGCTGACCCCACACTGGCCGCGCACCCCTCCGCGGGGCGGCGCACCCGTCGCGTGGGGTGCGCCGCGCCGTGACGGGGTGCGCCCCGGCGGGACGCGGCTCAGAGCAGGCTGGACCAGTAGATCCAGAACCGCTGGAGCGCCAGGCCGATGATCACCAGGAACCAGAGGACGACCGGCACCGCGTGGTAGCGGCGCAGGCCCTCGTAGAGCCCGCGGGCCGCGCCGCTGCGGTCCAGCGCCGCCAGTGCCGAGTACCAGAAGATCGGGATCGTCACGGCCCAGACGACCATGCAGTACGGGCAGAGCGCCCCGATCTCGTACAGGCTCTGGACGATCAGGTAGTGCACGAAGACGACGCCGAGCGCCGCCCCCGCGGTCAGTCCGGCCCACCACCACGCCGGGAAGCGGACCCCGGCGAGCAGCGCGGCCCCGACCGTCACGACGACGGCGAAGGCACCGATCCCGAGCAGCGGGTTCGGGAACCCGAAGAACGCCGCCTGCTCGGTCTGCATGACCGACCCGCAGGACAGCACCGGGTTGATGCTGCAGGACGGCGTGTACCCCGGGTCCAGCAGCAGCTCGATGCGCTCGACGGTCAGCGTGAACGCGGCGACCAGGCCGAGCGCGCCGCCGAGCGTCAGCAGCCACGGCAGGACCCGCGGCACCGGGCCGGGGACGCCGCCGGCCACGGGCCCGCCGGGCACCCGGTCGATCTCCTCGGTCATGGCCGCGGCCGTCACCGGTTCACCGCGGCGTCGAGCGCGTCGGTGATGTCCTGCACCGAGCTCACCTGCACCTGCTCGCCGTTCACGAAGATGGTCGGGGTGCCCTGCACGCCGGCGGCCTCACCGGCCGCCTTCTCGGCCTGCACCGCTTCCAGGGTCGCCGGGTTCGCGACGGCGGCGTCGTAGGCGGCTCCGTCGAGGCCGATCTCGTCGGCGTAGCCGCGGAAGATCGCCGTCGGGTCGGGCTGCTCGGACCAGTTCTGCTGGTTCTGGAAGAGCTTCTCGTACATCGGGACGAACTTGCCCTGCTGGTGCGCGGCCTCGGCGGCGACGGCGGCCTGCTCGGCGTTGGGGTGGATCGGCAGCGGGAAGTCCCGGACGACGAACTCGACGCGGTCGCCGTACTGCTGCACCAGCTGGCTCATGATCGGCTGGAGCTGGCCGCAGCCGGGGCACTGGAAGTCGAGGAACTCGACGAGGGTCACCTGGGCGCCCGGGGCGTCGTTCAGCCGCGGCGCGTCGGCCGGGGCGAGCGCGTCGGCGGACACCTCGCCGCCGGCGCTCCCCGTGGGGGCGTCGGGGCGGTTGACGAACAGCAGTGCCGCCACCAGGAGCGCGAACGCACCGACGACGAACAGCGAGATCTTGACATTGCGGGTCATGGGGAGGGCTCCTCCACGGGGCTCCGGCACGGAGCCGGGATCACGGGTACTGGGGACGCGGGACGTTCCCTCCCGGTCAGTTCCGGTCCACGCACAGCTGCTCGACCGGCGACGGCCCGAGCAGCGTCCGCTCCGGGGGTGGCGACGGGTCGGTGTCGGCGTGGCCCGCCGGGACGGCGGCGACCGGTGTCACCGGCAGGGCGGCCGGCGACGGGGGATCGTCGCCGTCCCGCCGGGGGACCTGCTCCGAGTCGCCGACGTGCAGCGTCGTCGGGGTCTGGTACGGGCACTCGACGGCCCGGACGTGCTCCGCGTGGTGCGTCGCCGCGGCCGCGGCCGGCCCCGCACAGACCACCAGGGCCACGAGCAGGAGCAGCAACGAGGCGAGGACGCGCACGCACCTCACCTCGTTCCTCGCCGACGGACCGCGGCGGGACGCGTTCCGGCCGCGGGGCCCGACGATACCGACGCAGCTCAGAGGGGTCGCCGCTCCCCCATCGCCCCGATCCGGGCCCGGACCGGTGGTCGCGTGCCGACGCCCGGTCGTCGGGCGGCTACCGTCGGTGGGCGTGAGCTTCCCCGAACCGTCGGCCGTGTGGCGTCCGGCCGCCGACACCGAGCGCGCGGTCACCTCCCCCACCGGATCGTGGACCCGCTTCGCCGCGCCGGGCGGATCCGTCGGCGGCGGTTTCGGGCTCTTCGAGTCGTGGATCCCGGCGGACTCCCCCGGCGCACTGCCGCACTACCACTCGGGTTTCACCGAGAGCTTCTACGTGATCGGCGGACGGCTGCGGATCATGACCGGGTCGGACTGGACGGAGGCCGGCCCCGGCGATCTCGTGCACGTCCCGGCGCACGGGGTGCACGCGTTCCGGACCGGCCCGGACTCCGACGCCCGGTTCCTGATCCTCTTCGTGCCGGGCGCCCCGCGGGAGCGCTACTTCCGCGGGCTGGCCGGGTTCGCCGCGCGGGCCGAGCCACCGACCGACGACGAGGTCGACGCGTTCGCGCGCAGCTGCGACCAGGTCAACCTGCGCGACCACCCGGGGTTCTAGGCCGCCCGCGGTGTGACCGGGGACACTTCGACGGAGAAGATCCCCGCACCCGTGAGGAGCTCCGATGGACACCGCCGCCACCCGGCTGATCGGGATGGTCCAGGCCCACTGGACCACCGACGCGATCTGCGCCGCCGCCGAGCTGGGCGTCATGGACGTCCTGGCCCGCGGGCCCGCCGGCGTCGACGAGCTGGCCGCGGAGACCGGCGCGCACCCGCCGACGCTCGACCGGCTGCTGCGCGCGCTCGCCACGCTCGGCCTGTGCGCCCGCGAGCCGGACGGCCGGTGGGCGGACACCGAGCTGGGCGGGGCGCTGCGCCGCGACGCACCGGGCGGTGCGCACGCCAGGGCACTGCTCACCTCCCGGTTGTGGCGCCCGCTGTGGGACGACCTGACCGAGTCGGTCCGCACCGGCGAGCAGGCGTGCCGGCGGGTGACCGGGCGGCCGATCTTCGGGCACCTCACCCACCGGCCCGAGCTGGGCGCGCTCTACGACGTCACCCAGCGCGGCCTCGTCGACGAGGCGGGGGCCGCGTTCGTCGACGCCTACGACGTCCCGGACGGCAGCACCGTCGTCGACCTCGGCGGGGGGACGGGCGCGCTGCTGCGGCACGTGCTGACCGCACGGCCGTCGTGCCGCGGCATGCTGCTCGACCTGCCCGACGTCGCCCAGCGGGCGCACGACGAGCTCACCGCCGCGGGGCTCGCGAGCCGCTGCGACGTGATGCTCGGCGACTTCTTCGAGGCCGTCCCCGGCGGTGCGGACGTCTACCTGCTCTCGTTCGTCCTGCACGACTGGACCGACGACGAGTGCCGCGCGCTGCTGCGGACGGTGCGGGTCGCCACCGGGCCGGACGCCCGGGTGCTGATCCTCGAGCAGCTGCTGCCCGACGACGGCCCCGGCGAGCCCGGACCCGCCCTCTACGACCTGCACATGCTCGTCGGCACCGGCGGCCGGGAGCGCACCGCCCGGGAGTACGCGGAGCTGCTGGACGACACCGGCTTCCGGGTCGAGGCGGTCGTCCCGACCACCGGCCCGCGCAGCGTGATCGACGCCCGCCCCCGGTGAGGCCGGCCTCCGCCGGCTGCGGGACACTTGCGTCGAACGTAGAATTGTTGCCGTACGCAATGTATCTGGGCGGGCCCCTGCCGGGCCTGCCGCCGCAGCCGGGGAGGTGGAGAGATGGACGCGACGACCACGACGCGCACGCAGGCCGAACGGGCCGCCCGGGACGCGATCCCGGATCATCCCCGGCTCGCCGGTGCGCTGCGCGCGGGTGACCTCCCGGCCGTCGCCGCCGGGGCCGGGGACCTGAGCCCCCGGGACCTCGCCGAGACGCTGGCGCGGTGCGACGAGGCCGACGCCGGTGTGCTGTTCCGGCTGCTGGACAAGGACACCGCGGCCGCCGCGTTCGAGGAGCTCGACGCGGTGACCGCCCAGCGGGTGCTCGACGGGATGCGCGAGGACCGGGTGGCGGAACTCGTCGAGGGCCTCGATCCCGACGACCGCGCCCGGCTGCTCGGCGAGATGCCGGCGTCGGTGGCGCACCGGGTGCTCGCCGGGCTGGCCCCGGACCGGCGCCGGGCGACCGCCGCGCTGCTCGGCTACCCGGCCGGGTCCGCCGGCCGGCTCATGACGCCCGAGACGGTGAGCCTGCACTCCGGCGGCACCGTCACCGAGGCGCTGGCCCGGGTGCGCCGGGCCGGGCGGAACGCCGAGACCGTCTACACGCTGCCGGTCGTCGGGCCGGGCCGGGTGCTGGAGGGTGTCGTCACGCTCCGCGAGCTCGTGCTCAGCACGCCGGAGACGCCGCTCGCCGACCTCGTCGAGACCGGCACCCCCACGGTGCGCGCCACCGACACCGGGGAGCACGCCGCCCGGCTGCTCGGCGACTCGGACCGGATCGCGCTCCCGGTCGTCGACGGCGAGGACCGCTTGCTGGGCCTGCTCACGATCGACGACGCGGTGGAGGAGCTGGAGCGGGCCGACTCCGAGGACGTCGCACGGCAGTCCGGCGCGGCCCCGTGGTCCGGGCACTACATGACCGTCGGCGTGCTGTCGCTGGCCCGCTCCCGGATCGTCTGGCTGCTCCTGCTCCTGGTGGCGGCCACGCTCACGGTGAACGTCCTGCAGTACTTCGAGGACACACTCGCCCAGGTCACGGCACTGGCGCTGTTCGTGCCGCTGCTGATCGGCACCGGTGGGAACGCCGGCGCCCAGGCCGCGACGGCGAGCGTGCGCGCGCTCGCCGTCGGCGAGGTCCGGCCGTCGGACGTGCTCACGGTGATGTGGCGCGAGGCCCGGGTCGGCGCCGCGCTCGGCACGATGCTGGCCCTGGCGGGGCTGGTGATCGGCACCGCGCTCGTGGGGGCGCAGATCGCGCTCGTCGTCGGGATCTCGCTGGTCGCGATCTGCGCCTGGGCGGCGACGATCGGGGCGACGATGCCGCTGGTCGCGCGCCGGCTGGGCATCGATCCCGCGGTGGTGTCCGCCCCCGCGGTGACGACCCTGGTCGACGCGACCGGCCTGGTCATCTACTTCTCCGTGGCCCACCTGGTCCTGCAGTTCTGACGCCCGGCCGCACGCCGGGCGGGGTCAGCTCACCAGTCCGGCGCGGAAGGCCAGTGCCACCAGCTGGACGCGGTCCCGGGAGCCGGTCTTCGCCAGCAGGTGGCCGATGTGTGTCTTCACCGTCGCCTCCGACACGACCAGGTCCTGCTGGATCTCGGCGTTGGACCGGCCGTCGCCGACCAGGTTCAGCACCTCCCGCTCGCGCGGGGTGAGATCGGCGAGCGCGGCCGCCGCGTCGGGCGCCGCGGCGGCCGGCTCCGGCGCGGACAGCAGTGGCGCGGTCGCCCGCAGCAGCCGGCGCGTCGACACCGGGTCGATCACCGAGTCGCCGCTGTGGACCGTCCGCACCGCGTCGATCAGGCCCTGCGGCTTGACGTCCTTGAGCAGGAACCCGCTGGCCCCGGCCCCGATCGCGGCCGTCACCGACTCGTCGAGGTCGAACGTCGTCAGCACGACGACCTTCAGCCCGGGATGCGCGGCCAGCGCCCGGCGGGTCGCCTCGATCCCGTCGAGGCGCGGCATGCGCACGTCCATCAGGACGACGTCGACCGCGGTCCGGTCGAGCTCGGCGAGCGCCTGCTCACCGTCCCCGGCCTGCGCGACGACGGTCAGGTCGTCGCACGAGTCGAGCACCATCGCGAATCCGGCGCGGACGAGCTCCTGGTCGTCGACCAGCATCAGGCGGACAGGGTTCACCGTTCTCCTCGGGTGGGTGTCGACGGGGGCACCGGGAGCCGCAGCCGGACGGACCAGCCGCCGTCGGGGTGCGGCCCGGTCTCGACCGAGCCGCCGTGCAGGGCGGCCCGCTCGCGCATCCCGGTCAGGCCGTGCCCGCCGCGGGGCGGGCGCGGCACGGGGCCGCGGGCACCCTCGTCGCGGACGCGCACGGCCAGCTCGTCGGTGCTCCACTCCAGACGGACGTGGGTGGGTGTGCCGGGACCGGCGTGCTTGATCACGTTGGTGAGGGCCTCCTGGACCACCCGGTAGGCGGTCAGGCCGGGGCCGGTGGGGACGGTCCGCGGCGTGCCCGTGACCTCCAGGTCGACCGGGAGACCGCCGGCGCGGACCTGCTCGACCAGCGCGGGGACGTCGTCGGTGCCGGGCTGCGGGCGGCCTGCGGTGTCGGTGGTGCTGTCGGCCGGGTCGTCGGGGCCGGTGTCGCGCAGCATCTCCAGCAGCCCGCGGACGTCGGCGAGCGCCTCGCGGCCGGTGTCGGCGATCCCGGCGAGCACGTCGACCGCCTTCTGCGGGTCGCGCTGCGCGGCGAACTGGCCGCCGTCGGCCTGGGCGATGATGCCGGACAGCGAGTGCGCGACGACGTCGTGCACCTCCCGGGAGATCCGCGAGCGCTCGGCGAGCAGCTCGATCCGGACCTCCTGGCGGCGGCTCTCCTCCAGCAGCCGGGCCCGGTCGCGCAGACCCTCGGTGTGCCGGAACGACGCACGGCGCAGCGAGCCGGTCAGCCAGACGCCGATCGCGACCAGCAGCATGTAGCCACCGACCACGGCCATGCCGAGCAGTCCCATCTGCGGCACGGCCCCCCGCAGCAGGAACGGCCCGAACATCCCCGCGAGGAGCAGGAGCACGGCCACGGGGCCCGCCCAGCGGGGCCCGTAGGCCACCGCCGAGTACCCCATCACGAGCGCGGGGAGCAGGAACGCGGCGAGCGTCCCCGGCAGCGCGACCGTGCAGACGGTCGCGACGACCGCCGTGGCCACCGCCGCCGGGATCGGGTACGCGCGCCGGAACACCACCGGCGCGGCGGCGAGGACCGCGACGACGAGGGCGGCCGTCCGCTGGGAGGCCATGACCTTGCCCTCGAACGTCCAGCTGACCGCGATCCCGATCAGCAGCGCGGCGAGCACCGCGTCGACGACGACGGGGTTGCGCCGGCAGAGCACGACGAACCGTTCGACGAGCGTGGGCTCCTCCGCCGACGAGGGGCGGCCGATGTCGTTCAGGTAGCGGCGCAGGGTCCGGAACGCGGCGGTCATCGGGCACCTCCGGCGCGCGCCGAGAGGACGTGCACGACCTGTTCGAGCGGGCCGCGACCGGCCAGCCCCCGCCAGCCGGCGGCGAAGAGGACCGCGATCGCGCAGAACACGGCGGTGACGGCCCACGGCGAGGTCTCCGGTGCGCCGCCGGCCAGGGTCAGCACCACGATGTGTCCGGCGTAGACGGTCAGCGCCAGCGAGCCGGTCGCGGCGAGCGGCACGAGCAGCGCCGGGACGGCGCGGGCCACGAGCAGGCACAGCCCGAGCACCGCGACGGCGACCCCGGCCGCCCCGACGACGTCGAACGGGCTGCCGCTGTGCGGGGCGGCGACGAGCAGCCAGGCCGGCGTCGTCGTCGCGACCGTGCCGTACGACGACGAACCCAGGATCTCGAGCGCGGCCTCCGGCGGCATGCCGAGCCGGTCGGCGACGGGCGCGACGCTGCCCAGCAGCGCCTGCCGCCCGCCGAGCACGTCCACGGCGAGCCATGATCCCCCGTACCCGATCGTGGCACCGACGAGGCCCCCGGCGAGCAGCCTGCCGGCGGCGGCGCGCAGGTCGAGCCGGCCGATCGCCATGCCCAGCAGCAGGAACGGCATCCAGGTCAGCACGGGATAGGCACCCGAGAGCAGCAGCACGTCGACGGCCCGGACCAGGCCGGCGCCCGAGGTGAGGTCGGACGCCTGCAGCACCCCGCCGAGGATGGTGCCGCCGTCCGCGGTGGTCGGCCCCGGCAGAACCGAACGCAGGGCGAACGACAGCAGCGGCCCGGCGACCGCCCACACCGAGGCGGTGGCGGTCAGCGTCCGCGCCCCGGCGAACAGCAGCGGCAGCACCAGCAGGAACTCGACGCCGTAGACGGCCAGGATCACCATCGGTCCGGTGCTCACCGCGGCGAGGACGACACCGAGCACGATCAGCAGACCGGCGCGCACGGCGACCCGGCGGCGCAGCGCGGCCCGGTCACGGGGATCGCCGGAGCGCAGCGCGGACCGCGCCATGAGCGCGAGCGACACGCCGCCGAGCACTCCGAACAGGACGGCCGCGCGGCCGTTCACCAGAGTCCAGAGCGTGGAGGTCGCCTCCGCGGCCGCGACGTGGGCGACGATCATCCCGAGGACGGCGAGGCCGCGGGCGGCGTCGACGCCCGCCAGCCGCTCCCGGCCGGACGCGCCGGACCGGCGGCCGGTCCGCCACGGCGCCGGTGCGGTGGGCGCCCGTGCCGGGCGCGGTGCCGGGACCGCCGGGAAGCGGCCGACGGCGGCGATGCCGGACGGCTCGGTGGGGGACTCGGTCGTGGTCATGGTGTCGACGATGGCCTCCCGGCCCGGCCGGCCGCGTCGGAGCCGGGACGGATTCCCGCGTCCGACCACGGCATGAGGCCCCCTAGGCTGTGACCTCATGACCAGCCCGTTCGCCGTCCAGGACGGCGCCGAACGCGCCCAGCTCACCGCTTTCCTCGACGAGTACCGCGCCCTCCTCGACGCCTCCCTCGACGGGCTGACCGAGGAGCAGGCCCGCCGCCGGCTCGTCCCGTCCCGGACGACGCTGCTGGGACTGGTCGGGCACGCGGCGTTCGTCGAGACGGTCTGGTTCGGACAGGCCGTGACCGGGGCGACGCGGGCGGAGCTCGGCATCCCGGAGTCGGTCGAGGACTCCTTCGAGTTCACCGACGACGACACCGTGGCCGCGGTCCGCGCCCGCTACCGCGCGGTGGCCGAGCGGTCCCGCGCCGCCGTCGCCGACCTGTCGCTGGACGACACCGTGCACGGCCGCGGGCGGCCGATCACGGTGCGCTGGCTGCACCTGCAGGTGCTGCGGGAGCTGGCCCACCACTGCGGGCACGCGGACATCCTGCGGGAGCAGGTGCTCGCCGCCGACCGGGCGGGGTGATCGACCGTCACCCCGAGCCGGCGGGGCCCGGGGACCCGGTGCGCCGGGCCGGGTCCGGCGGAGCCGTCGGCGCCGCCCCCGGACCGCCCGGGTCGGCCCCGGAGACCCCGGGCCCGGCCGACGGCCCCGGTGCACCGTCGCCACCGGGAGCGGTGCCCGGCGTCGTGCCCGCCCCGGGTGCCGGACCGGCCGGCGTCGTGCCCGCCCCGGGCGCCGTGCCAGGGTCCGGCTCGGTACCCGCACCCGGCGAGGAACCGGACCCGGGCTCCGTCCCCGCACCGGGAGTCGTGCCCGGTGCCGGGGCCGTGCCGGGTGCCGTGCCCGTTCCGGGCGGCTGCCCCTGCCCCGGCTCCGTGCCGGGCGCCGTCCCCGGCCCGGTGTCCGGCGGGGCGGTGGGGGCCGCTCCCCGCGTCGGAGCGGGTCGCGCCGGCGCGCCCGGGCCCGGCCGGGCCTGAACACCACCGCCGGGCCCGGCACCCGGCGCCGGAGCCGGTGGGCGGTGCGCACCGGCACCCGGTCGCGGCGCGACCGGACCGGGCTCGGCGGCGCGATGGGCGGGCCGCCGCTCCGGCTCCACCGGCCGCGACGGATCTCCCGCACCGGGGAGGCGGGCGACGGCGCCGGGGTCCACCGCGTCCGGGACCGGACCGGGCGCCGCGCGCGGGCCGCCGTCGACCGCCGGCGGGTCCGCGACGGCGGGCGGCGTCCCGAGCTGCGGCCAGCCGCCGTCCGGGCGTGCGGCGGCGACCGCGACCGCGACCCCGCCCGCCGCACCCGCGACGGCCAGTACCGCGCCCGCGACGCCGAGCGTCACCGCCCGCGACACCGTCCGGGACGGCGTGGCGGGGACGACCGGCATCGGTCCACCGTGGAGCGTCGGTGCCGGGTCAGTGGTCACGACCGGCTCGGCCGGCTCACCGGACGGACGGATCGGGGGCCGCGGCGGGGGTTCCGCCGACCGCCCGCGGGACGACGTCCGGTCGTCGCCCCCGTGCTCACCGTCGTCGTCGCCGACCCCGCCCGTCACCGCACTGCACCCCCTGCTCGTAAGCCGAGGGGCGATCGTCGCGGTGCCGGTCCACCGGGGCCAGCCGTACACCCCGGATGCACCCCGGAGCACCGGAGAAACGCACGAGCGGGTGACGGTGGGCTCACCAGGCGACCGGCAGCTCCTCCAGACCGAAGATCGCCTTGTGGCTGGCCCAGGCGATGCCGTCGTCGGTGGCGAGCCGCAGCCCCGGGAACCGGCGCAGCAGCGCCGGGAACGCCACCCGCATCTCGGCGCGGGCCAGCGGCGCGCCGAGGCAGTGGTGGATGCCGTGCCCGAACGCGACGTGGTTGGTGGGGCGGCGGGTCACGTCGAGCCGCTCCGGGTCGTCGGCGATCCCGGGATCGCGGTTGGCCGCGGGCAGGTTGAACAGCACGAGGTCGCCCGCCGGGATCGTGGTGCCGTCGAACTCGACGTCGGTGGTGGCGAGCCGGGGCGACCCGGAGTTGACGATCGAGATCCAGCGCAGCAGCTCCTCGACGGCGGCGGGCACGGCGTCCGGGTCGTCGCGGACCAGTGCGAGCTGGTCGGGGTGCCGGAGCAGCGCCAGCGTGCCGAGGGCGAGCATGTTCGACGTCGTCTCGTGCCCCGCCACGAGCAGCAGGTTCGCGATGCCGACGAGCTCGGCGTCGGTCACGACGTCGGCGTGCTCACGGATCAGCATCCCGATCAGGTCCTCGCCGGGGTCGCGGCGGGCCCGCGCGACGAGGTCCTGCATGTACGCCAGTGCCTCGGCGGCCAGCTCGACGCGCTCGGCCTCGCCGAGGGTGGTGTCGAGCTGGCGGGCCGTGCGGGTCTGGAACTCGTCCTGGTCGGCGGGCGGCACGCCGAGCAGCTCGCAGATCACCAGCGACGGGACGGGCAGCGCGAAGAGCCGGACGAGATCGGCCGGGGCGTCGTCGCGCTCGACGGCGTCGAGGTGCTCGTCGACGATCTCGACGATCCGCGGTTCGAGCCTGCGCATCCGCCGCACCGTGAACTCCGGGGTCAGCAGGCGGCGCAGCCGGGTGTGGTCGGGCGGGTCGAGGGAGAGCAGGTTGCCGGTGCGGTCGCCGGAGAGCTGGCGCGGGTCGCGGCTCGGGCCACCCGTCAGGTCGGCGGGCGTCCAGCCGTTGCGGAAGGTGGTGGCGTCGCCGAGCATCCGGCGGACGTCGGCGTGCCGGGTCAGCAGCCACGCGGACGGGCCGAACGGCGTGGGGACGCGGACGACGCCCGGCTGCTCCCGCAGCTCCGCGGCGTCCGGGGCGGGGCCGAACCCGCTGCGGCGCAGCTCGATCGGCCGGGGCTCCTCGGTGGTGGTCACGGGTGGTCCTCCGTCAGGGTCGGGTGCGGGGAATGGCGGCGGTGACGGCCATCGCGACCAGCGCGGAGCCGGCCCCGAGCAGCATCACCAGGGAGAACGCGGCCTCGGACGGGACGACGGAGCCGCCGGGACCCGCCGTCGTCATCCGGGCGAGCAGGACGCCCGCGACGGCACCGGCGGTGGACAGGCCGATCGCCCGCATCAGGTTGTTGAGGCTGTTGGCGGCCGCGGTCTGGGTGACCGGCACCGCGGCCATGACCAGGGCGGGCATCGCGCCGTAGGCCAGTCCGATGCCGGCGCTGATCACGACGGAGCTCACCAGCAGCTGCCACACCGCGGCGTGGAACGCGGCCCCCAGCCCGTACCCGGCGGCGACGACGACGGCGCCGGCCATCAGCGTCGTCCGCGGGCCGTAGCGGGCGCTGATCCGCGCCGACACCGGGGACATCGCCATCATGCAGAGCCCGCCGGGCGCGAGGACGAGGCCGGCGACCAGGATCGACTGCCCGAGCCCGTAGCCGGTCTCCTCGGGCAGCTGCAGCAGCTGCGGGAAGACCAGCGACATCGCGAACATCGAGAACCCGAACACGGCGGACGCGGTGTTGGTGAGCAGCAGCGGGCGCCGCCGGCTGACCCGCAGGTCGATCAGCGGATCGGGGGTGCGCAGCTCGCGCAGCCCGAAACCGGCCAGCGCCACCGCCGCGACGGCGAGCAGCGACAGCGTGAGCGGGCTCGCCCAGCCCCAGTCGCCGCCCTTCGACACCGCGAGCAACAGCCCGACGAGGGCCACCGCGAGCAGCAGTGCACCGGGCAGGTCGAACCGTCCCCCGGTCCGCTGCGGGGACTCCGGGACGAGCAGCACCACCAGGGCGATCACCGCGGCCCCGAGCACCGCGGCGGCCCAGAACAGTGCGTGCCAGTCGGCGACCTGCACCACCAGCGCGGACGCGGGGAGGCCGAGCGCGCCGCCGACGCCGAGTGAGGCGCTCATCGTCGCGGTGGCCGAGCCGACCCGCTCCGCGGGCAGCAGGTCCCGCATCAGGCTGATCCCCAGCGGGACGACGCCCGCGGCCAGTCCCTGCAGCGCCCGCCCGACCACCAGCGGGACCAGCGAGGTGCTGAGCGCGGCCACCACGGAGCCGGTCACCAGCACGCCGAGGCAGACGAGCAGCATCCGGCGCTTGCCGACCATGTCGGCGAACCGTCCGACCACCGGGACGGCGACGGCGCCGGCCAGGAGTGTCGCGGTGACGATCCACGCGGTGTCCGCCGGGTCGGCACCCAGCAGGGACGGGAACAGCGGGACGAGCGGGACCACCACGGTCTGCTGGAGCGAGACGACGATGCCCGCCGCGGCGAGCACGGCGACCAGCGCGGACGGCGGCCCGATGGGGGTGGGAGCGTCCACGGGGGAGGCCGGGGAGCTCGAGGGACGGGACATGCACACTCCTGCGACACCGGTGCGGGACACCGCCGACGCTAAGTCAATCACTTGACTTAATGCAAGCGGAACGGTTCCCTGGGCACCGCGACCCCGGACGGGAGGCGACGAGATGAGCACGGTGAGCACGAGCGGCCCGAGCGAGCGCGCCGCGGCGACCCGGGAACGGATCCTGGAGGCCGCCGAGCGGCTCTTCGCCGAGCACGGCGTCCACGCGGTGTCGAACCGGGCCGTGGCGGAGGCGGCCGGACAGGGCAACAACACCGTCGTCGGCTACCACTTCGGCACGAAGGCCGATCTCGTCCGCGCGCTCATCCGGCGCCAGGCCGGGGCGATGGACGCCCGCCGCGAGGAGACGGCGGCCCGGCTGCCGCCCGAGGCGGACCTCCGCGACTGGGTCGACGCCCTGGTCCGGCCGGTCGCCGACCACCTCGCCGCGGCCGGGGCGCCGACCTGGTACGCGCGGTTCGGGGCGCAGGTGATGACCGACCCCGCGCTGCGGGAGATCATGGTCGCCGAGTCGCTCGCGTCGCGGTCGCTGACCGTCGTCCTCGACGGGCTGAACGCCCGGCTCCCCACGCTGCCGCCGGAGGTCCGGCTCGAGCGCGGTGAGATCTGCCGTCAGCTGCTCGTGCACCATTTCGCCGAGCGGGAGCGGGCGCTGGCCGAGGGCCTGCCCACGCCGCGGTCGTCCTGGGCGGACGCCGCGACGGGGCTGGTCGACGTGCTCGTCGGGGTGTGGACGGCGCCGGTCAGTCCCGCAGGTCCGGGCGCCTGAACTCGGTCGTCTCCTCGTTCCCGGGCCGGCCGGGCATCGTGAAGACCGTCGTGTCGCCGTCGTCCGGGGCGTTGTCCGGGGCGACGTCGTCGGGGTCCGCGGTCCCGGCGCCCGCCCAGTCGGCCGGCCCGGTCTCGCCGATCCGCCGGCGGTAGACGGTGGGCGCGCCGGTGTCGGGGGCGAGGCCGTCCGGCGCCGGGGCGCCGCCGCCGATGCCCTCGTAGACCTCCGGACGGTTGCGGCGCAGGCTCAGCGCCCACGCTCCGCCCGCGACCGCGGCGACCAGTACGACCCCGGGCAGGACCCACCGGGCCGGCGACGACGGGTCGGTGCCGAGCAGCGCGTCGAAGTTACCGACGAGCACGACCAGGATCGCCGCGAGCAGCAGCGCCGCGAGCGCCGGGGCGACGAGGCGCGACCACACCGACACCGGCGCCGTCCGGTTGCGCCGGAAGAACCCGATCACGGCCACCGAGGTGCCGGTCATCAGCAGCACGACGCCGATCGCCGAGAGCCCGGAGAACCAGCTGAACAGCGACAGCATCGGGTCGGCCGCGGTGACGGCGAAGCCCATGACGACGACGAGCGCCAGCACCGACTGCGCCACCGACCCGGCGACCGGGCCGCCGGAACGGGCACCGACGGCGGCCAGCGCGCCGGGCAGGACCCGCTCCCGGCCGAGCGCGAACAGGTACCGGGCGACACCGTTGTGGAAGCTCAGCAGCGCCGCGAAGACGCTGGTGAGCAGCAGGACGGTGGCGACGTCGGCGACGACCGGCCCGAACATCTCCGCCAGCGGCCCGAAGACGAGGCCGGGCCCCTCCTCCCCCGCGCGCGCCTGCAGCTGCGACGGCCCGGTGGCGGCGACCATCGCCCAGGCGGACAGCGCGTAGAACAGGCCGGTGAAGGTGACGGCGACGAAGGTCGCCCGGGCCACCGTCCGGCGCGGGTCACGCGCCTCCTCGGAGTAGATCGCGCCGGACTCGAACCCGGTGAAGGACGCGACCGTGAAGGCGACGACCGCCCCGATCCCGCCCGCGAACAGCGTGGCGGGCATCAGCGGCTCGGCCGTGACCACGCCCTCGGCGGGACGGGTGAAGCCGGCGACGTCGAACCCGACGACCACCGCCACCTCGACGACCAGCAGCACGGCGAGGATCCGCGCGTTCAGGTCCACGCGCAGCAGCCCGAGCCAGCCGACGGCCAGCATCGCGAACAGCGCCCAGGTCCACCACGGCAGCCGCAGGCCCGCGACGTCGCCGACGAAGTCGGACATCGTCGAGCCGAACAGTCCGTAGAGCGCGATCTGGATCGCGTTGTAGGCGACGAGCGCGACGAACGACCCGGAGACCCCGGCCGGCCTGCCGAGCCCGCGGGCGAGGTAGGAGTAGAAGGCACCGGCGTTCGCGACGTGCCGGCTCATCGCGGCGTAGCCGACCGCGAACAGCACGAGCACCGCGGCGACGCCGAGGAACGCCAGCGGGACTCCCTGGTTGCCGCTCACCGCGTACGCGGTGGTGACACCACCCGCGAGGACGGTGAGCGGGGCCGAGGCGGCGACGGTGAAGAACACCAGGTGCACGACACCGAGGCGGCGCCGGCGCAGGCCGGGGACCTGCCGGTCTGCGGTCGCGAGCGCGGACATGCGCGACTCCTGAACTCGGGGAGAATCGTTTGACGATGCGGAATGATAACGTCACGTCAGAACGGGCGCGAAATCGGTAAGAAATGTTGGCGATATGCGCTCGCGCAATTACCCAGGGTGAAATCGAATCGAGGGGCGACAGGTGGAACAGGGCGCGCTGGCGAACGGCTTGTTCCTGATCGCGTACGACGAGGCGGCGGGCCGCCCGGGACTGGCGCCCGATCTCCTGGCCTGCGGCCTGGTCGGTGCCCAGCTGGCCGACCTGGTCATGGCCGGAGCGCTGACCGTCGGCGCCGACGACCGGGTCGTCGCCACCCGGCCCGGCCCGGCGGCGCGGGTGACCGGCGAGGCGGCGACCCTCGTCCTCGACAGCATCGCCCACGAGCCCCGCGCCCACCCCGTCCGGGCCTGGATCGAGGCGCTCGGCGGTCCGCTGACCGACGCCGTCCGGAACAACCTGGTGGAGCGCGGGACGCTCGCGCAGTCGACGGGACGGACCCTGCTGGGCCGGAGCCGGACCCGGCTCACCGCGACCGACACCACCGCCGCGCGGGCACCGTCGATCGCGTTGCGCGAGATGGTCCGCGCGCCCGCCACCTTCACCCTGCCGGGCGCCGTCACCCTCGTGCTGGTCTCGGCACTCGGTGTCGAACGGCTGCTGGAGCCGGAGGTCGACCGGGCGACCGCGCGGGCGCTGGCCCGCGACGCGGCCGGGCACCTGCCGGCGCCCGTCGAGCGGCTGCGGCAGGGCCTGGCGGAGACCGCCGCCGCGGCCGGCGTCGCCGTCCGGCGCTGACGGTCAGCGCCCCGGCGGCACGTCGAGGGTCGGGTTCCGGTCGAAGAAACCCGAGGGCGTCAGCCGGAACCCGCAGGACGCGGTCGGCATCACCGGCCAGTCCTCCGGACGCGGGAAGTGGGTCACGCCGAAGGTGTGCCAGAGCGTCAGCTCGACGCCGTCGACGTCACGGTCCTCCCCCACCCACGCCGGCAGTCCCGCCCCGCCGCCGTGCTGGTTCACCAGCTCACCCGCCGGGTAGCGACGCTGCGGGTCGTAGGCGGTGACCCACAGGTGCCGGCTCGCGAACGCGGCCCGGCCGGCGATCGAGGAGCCGTCGTCGGCGAGCAGGGCCGGCCCGTCCTCCGGCTCCAGCACGTACGCGGTCGGGTCGCCGAACCGGTTGCGCGCCTCGGCGGAGGAGACCCTCCACACGCGACCGGCGCCGCGGTCGGCGAACCGGCCGGCCTCGCGTTCGGACGCGATCCGGGTGACGGTGCGCTCGAACGCGTTGCCGTAGGGGTTGTCCGCCGAGACCGGCAGCCGCCGCACGTCGAGCTCGTCGACCGCACCCCGCGCGCCGTCGACGGTCAGGTCGAGGCGGGCGCAGAACAGGTGCTGGTGGTACGGCGCGCCGAGGCCGGGCGCGACCTGGCTCGACCAGCGGGACGCCCGCTCGTCGTAGGCGCCGGTGAACACGACCCCGGTGGACTTCACGTCCAGCTCGATCGCGCCGTCGGGGTGGAGGTGCCAGTAGAAGCCGTAGTCGTAGTTGCCGATCGTCGCGAAGAACGAGACCACCAGGCGACGGCGGCGCCGCACCGCCTGCTTCCCGGTGAAGACGTCGGTGTGCTTCCAGAGCACGCCGTCGTCCTCCTCGTGCAGGCAGACCGCGTTGCGGATCGTGCGGGGCCGCGCGTCCGGGTCGGCGACGACGGCGTCGACATAGTGGATCTCGCCGACGCAGTCGCACCCGAGCTCGAGCGAGTTCGCCTGCTGCCCGAGCAGGTACTCACCGGCGTCGAAGTAGTTCTGCCAGAAGCGGACCGGACCGGGGTCGGCGTAGGGGACGACCATCTCGGCGACCGACACCCGGTGCGCCACCGGCCGGCCGGAGATCGAGAGCTGCTGCAGGACGAGGCCCTCGCGCGGGTCGAAGCCGATCCGGAAGCGCCAGCCCTCCCACTCGACGACGTCGTCGCCGGACACGGTGAAGCTGGCACCCTCGGGCTGGGTGACGTGCAGGGGCCGCCGGGTCTCACGGTAGGGGCCCTCGCCGAAGTTGCCCTCCTCCTCGGGGATCGGGACGACCCCGGTGTCGACGAGCTCGACGACCCGGCGCTCCAGCAGGTCCACATAGGCCACGACGCCGTCGATCGGGTGCGCCCACGGGCTGTCGTCCGGGCGGTGCTGCAGGAACGACAGCACCCGCAGCATCCGGCGCCCCTCCTCACCCGGGAGCCCGAACGAACCCGCCGACAGCGGGCACGCCGCGACCAGCGAGACGTCCTCGACGCCCCGTTCCGCCATCGCGGCCAGCCAGCCGGGGTCGGCCTTCACGATCGCGTCGACGCCCTCCATCTCCTCACCCGTGATCGGGGGCTGGCCGTCGACGGCCGGATCGTGCTCGACCGTGGCGTCCACCGTGGACCGGGTGAGCGACGCGATCACCGTGCGGGACGTGCCGGACGCCGGGTCCAGCAGGACGGCGCGCACCCGGCGGTCCACCGGGTCGCCGTCGCGGTGGGCGGCGACCTCGGCCCGGGGCGGCTCCTCCAGTGCGAGGACCGGCACGCGCACGCCCGGACCGAGCAGGTCGTGCGACGTCAGCAGTGCGCGTGCGGCGTCGATCTCGGCGGCGGTGAGCCGGGACAGCGGGTGGATCATGCGACCTCTCCAGTCGTGCCGGTGCGTGCCGCCGACCCTGCCACGCGGGACCGGGCTCGCGCCGATCACGACCGGGGGCTCACGTGCGACGACGGTGGGTCACCGGCAACGGTGGCGTGCGCCTCGAATCTCGCTCCGGAGGCCCAAGCGACACCGGTTACCGGTACGTTCAGTACCGATCAACTAGTCCGACCGGGTGGCTCGCACCGTCCGGACGGCCTACCGCGAGGAGGTAACGCGACCGTGAGTAACAGCGTCTTCGCCGGTTCCCCGTTCCTGCGCGAGAGTGCGGCCGTCGACCACCGGGCCGGCGGCGTCCGGACCGCCCTGCGGACCCGGCACGACCGCGCCGCGACCGACGTCCGCGCCGCCGGCCGGTCCGGCGACGAGAAGGGCCTGCTCGACGCGACCCGGCGCCTGGAGCAGCTGCTCGCCGCGGCCCGCCGCGAGCTCGGTGCGCGCGACGCCGACACCCTCGTCGTCGAGGGCACCCTGTCGGTCGCGTACCTGCTCGGTGACGACGAGACCCGCGGCCTCGAGCTGGCCGCCCGCAACCTGGCGGCTCGCGAGCAGGAGTTCGGCGCCGACCACCCGGCCTCGCTGGCCGCCGCCGACGCGCTCGCCGCGGCACACCGCGTCACCGGCCGCCCCGAGGAGGCCGTCGCCCGGCACGAGGACGTGATCACCCGGCGCGGGCGCGTGCTGGGCGACGCGCACCCGTGCACCGTCGCCTCCCGCGCGGCGCTCGCCGTGGCCCGCGCCGACGCGGGCGACCTGCGCGGCGCCGCCGGGCTGCTGTCGTCCACGCTGGACACCGCCGACCGGTTCCTCGGGCCGAGCCACCCGGTGACCGACGACGTCCGCGAGCTGCTGGCCGAGTGTCGTGAGGCGCTGGCCGACGAGGCGCTCGCCGCCGTCCGCCCGGGCCGCGAGGAACCGGCCGACGAGCCCACGGAGGAGCCCACCGGTCTGCTCCCCGTGCTCTCCCGGGTCCCCGACCCCCGCGAGGAGACGCGCCCGATCTTCTTCGACCGGCCCTCCGGACCGCTGCCGGTCATCGGCTGATCCACCGGTCCCACGACACCGCCTCCCGGGACCCACCGCCGGGCAGCCTCCCCTCGCGGTGGGCCGGCCGGAGGACCCCCGCGGTCGGGAGTGGACGCGGACGCCGCCAGGCCGCAGGTGGGATCGCCGCGCGCCACGTGCGCACGTCGGTCATCCGGGAGCCCGGTAGGTGTGTCCGGTCGGGGTGGTGGTGCGGACCTGTCCGTCCGGCCCGCGGGCCACCCGCCAGCCCGCTTGTTCGCGGACGTGGTTGTGGAACTCGCACACCCCTGCCGTTGTCGAGCTCGGTCGCTCCCCCGTCGGCATCGCGGTGGATGTGGTCGACGTGCCGTACCGGGGCGTCGCAGTAGGGCTCGGTGCACCGGTTCCCCGCGCGCGCTCGGACCAGGCGGGCGAGGAGACCGGTGAAGGTGCGCTGGCGGGAGTCCCCGCCGATCACGACGCCGTCGGAGGTGATCAGGCGGCGCAGGGTCTTCCTCCCCTCGCCCGTGGCCAGGAGTTCGACCGGGACCGGGCCGTGGCCGGAGATCTCCGCCGGCAACGGCGAGTCCGGGTCCAGCAGCGCCTCGACCGGCACCACGACCTGGACCTCGACACCCACATCGGTCGCCACCACCTGCCCGGTGAGGCGCTCGACCAGGGTGTCGGCCATGACCTGCCCGCGGGTCCGGGTCAGTGGTGCCGGGTTCACCGACACCTCGGTGAACGCCTTGTTCAGGGCGGCCAGACATGCCACACCCTGCTCGACCGGCAGATACGCGGTCAGATACGTCATCGCATCCGGCCCCGGGCGCAACGTCACACGCCGCTCTGCGCGGGCCGACTCGACCCGGGCCCGGAACTTCCCCGGCGCCACCTCGGCGGCGAACTTGCGTACGAGGTCCTGCAACCGCCGGATCCCCAGCCGGGTCAGATCGTGGCCGGCCAGACGAACATCCACCGCAGCACGTTCGGCGCGGTCGAGATCCGAGCAGGCGCTCACCACCGCCGTCACCTTGAGCGCCGACAGCTCCCCGGCGGCGAACAGCCCACGGACGTGATCGAGACCGTCGTGCAGATCCCGGGCCGTACCCACCCGGCGCCGCGCCTCGGCCGGCGACACCCGACAGGCCAACCCGACCTGAGCCACCACACCCCGCTGCAACCGATCCGGATCCGTCCGCCCGGCCGCGATGCCGTTCTCCACATGGAGCCGCGCGAACGCCCGCACCCGAGTGGCCTGCAGCGCCGCGAGGAAGTGCTGCACCGACTCCAGCTGCTGGATCTGATCGATCAACTCGGCTTCGGACACACCGGACAGGTCGTCGTGCGCGGCCTGCTCCACCGCCAGCTGCACCAGCGCCAGATCGACCTGAGGGAACCCCGGATCCCCGGCAGGGAGGCCGGTGCGTGGAGGTTCCTGGACCGCGGTCATAGGGCCGAGTGTACTCGACCATATGTTCGATCCGCTAGTACGTCGTTTGCGCCCCCACACCCGTGACCTGCGAGGGAGCGCGCGAACCACTCGGTGCCGGCGATCGTCCCGGGACGTCGGCCGCTGCCGAGCACGTTCGCGGAGCCGCCTTCGTCCGAGTCGACCGGCAGATGATGCGCCCCCTCCACTCCGGCACCACCGCGGATCGCCTCACCTCTCGCCCTGGCGAACCGGCCCCGAGCCTGTACCGCCCCGGAAACGTCACGGACCACACGGTCGACTGCACAGACCTCGGCTCGCACACCTCCGCCACGGACCTCCGCCCGCCACATGATCACCCGAGGCCGCGGCCCACCCTCAGTCCCGGGCCACCAGCTTCATCAGCGTGTCGACGACGTCGTCGAAGGCCCGCTCCTGCGCCGTGCCGGAGAGCTCCCCGCACCACACCGGCGCCTGGCTCATCGTCGCGTGCAGGCACTGCAGCGTGGCGTCGGTGTCGACGACCGCGAACTCCCCGGCCGCGAGCCCCTCGGTCAGCACGGCCCGGAACACCGCGTCGTGCCGGCGCCGGAGCGCCTTGATCCGGGTGCGCTGCGCGGCGGGCCAGGTGCTGGGCACCAGGAACAGCCGCAGCGCCGCGGGGTACTCGCGCACCGCGATCGTCACGTGCTCGCGCATCAGGGCCCGCAGCCGTCGGGCGGCGCTCCCTTCCCGACCGGCCGGGAGGCTCTCCAGGCGGCTCGTCCAGTCGTCGCCGAGGGTCTCGATCGCAGCGGTGACCAACTCGTCCTTGCCGGGGAAGTAGTAGTAGAGCGACCCCTTCGTGACATCGAGGCGCTCGGCCACGTCCTCCAGGCTGACCGCGTCGTACCCGCGCTCGCCGACGAGCTCGGCGGCCGTCGTCAGGATCTGCCGGATCCGGCGGCCGCGCTTGCGCTGCACCCGCCCGACCGGCTCCTCGCCCACGCGCGCCGCGTCCGTCATCACTCCACCTCCGCCGAAACCTCCGCCGACCAGTCTCGCACCGGCCGCGCGGGCACCTCACGGGCTCCAGTATTGACCTACGAGTCAAGTTTTGTCATTGTCGTCAGAGTTCGACGCCGAGGTCGATACCCAGAGGAGGTCGGCGACGTGGACTTCGCCCCCACCGAGAGCCAGCGCGCGCACCGCGACCGGGCCCGCGCGTTCGCGGAGTCGGTGCTGCTGCCCGGCTACCGGGGCCGGGAGGCCGCCGGCCGGATCGACCCGGACCTGCGCCGCGACATGGGCCGCGCGGGCCTGATCGGCCCGCAGCTGCCCACCGGTCTCGGCGGCGGCGGGACGGACCGGCTCACCGCGGGCCTCGTCGTCGAGGAGATCGGCCGCGGCGACATCAACGTCGGCTACCTGAACGTCGTCGGCGCGCTGACCGGCCGGATCCTCGCCGCCAACGCGACGTCCGAGCTCGCCGCGCACTGGGTGCCGCGGATCTGCTCCGGGGAGGAGATCGTCGGGATCGGGCTGACCGAGCCGCACGCCGGGTCCGACGCCGGCGTCCCCCGGCTGACCGCGACCCGCGACGGCACGTCCGACGACGCCGACTGGGTCCTCGACGGCGTCAAGTCGCTGTCGTTCGCCGCCGACGCCGCCGCGGTCGTCGTCTTCGCCCGCACCGGCGGGTCCACCGAGCGCGGCCGCGACATCTCCGCGTTCCTCGTGCCGCTCGACCGGCCCGGCGTGACCGTCGAGCCGTACCCGGACATGGGCACCCGCGCCGTCGGCCGCGGGGCCGCCCACCTCGACCGGGTCCGCGTCCCCGCCGACCACCTGCTCGGACCCGAGGGGCAGGGGTTCGGTCAGGTCATGTCCGGGTTCGACTTCTCCCGGGCGCTGATCGGGCTGCAGTGTCTCGGCTGCGCGCAGCAGACCGTCGACGAGACCTGGCGGTACGTGTCGGAGCGCGAGGCGTTCGACCGGCCGCTGTCGGTCAACCAGGGCGTCTCGTTCCCGCTCGCCGAGGCCGACACGCTGCTCGCCGCGGCCCGCGGGCTCTGCCACCGCGCGCTCTGGCTCGCCGACGCCGGTGAGCCGCACACCGCCGAGGCCGCGATGTGCAAGTGGTTCGCCCCGAAGACGGCCCACGACCAGATCACCCAGTGCCTGCTGCTGCACGGCCAGTACGGCTACCGCACCGAGCTGCCGATCGAGCAGCGGTTGCGGGACGTGCTCGGCCTGCAGATCGGCGACGGCACCGCCCAGATCATGAAGCTCGTCATCGCCCGCCGGCGGCTGGGCCGCGGGCTCGCACCCTGACTCACCCGACCGACCACGAGGAGAACACCCGATGGGCAGGATGGACGACAGGACCGTGATCGTGACCGGCGCCGGGCGCGGCATCGGCCGCGCGATCGCCGAGCGGCTGGCGGCCGAGGGCGCCGCCGTCGCGGTCACCGACGTCGACGAGGCGACCGCGGCCGGGACCGCCGCGGAGATCGGCGGACGGGCGGTCGGGATCCGGGCGGACGTCGCCGACCCGGAGTCGGTGCGGTCCATGGTGGACCGGGTCCGCGCGGAGTACGGCCGGATCGACGTCCTGGTGAACAACGCCGGCTGGGACAAGGTCGGCCCGTTCGTCGACTCCGACCCCGCCGACTGGGACCGGATCATCCGGATCAACCTCTACGGCGTCCTGCACACCGCACACGCCGTGGTCCCGGTGATGGTCGAGCAGGGCGGCGGGACGGTGGTCAACCTGGCCTCCGACGCCGGCCGGGTCGGCTCGTCCGGCGAGGCGGTCTACTCCGCGGCGAAGGGCGGGGTCATCTCCTTCACCAAGACCCTCGCCCGCGAGGTCGCCCGGAACGGGATCAACGCCAACTGCGTGTGCCCCGGTCCGACCGACACCGCCCTGTTCGCCTCGGTCGTCGAGGGCAACGACAGGCTGCGCGACGCGCTGGTCAAGGCCATCCCGTTCCGCAGGCTCGCGCAGCCGGAGGACCTCGCGGCCACCGTCGCGTTCTTCGCCTCCCCTGACGCCTCGTACCTCACCGGGCAGACCGTCAGCGTCAGCGGCGGCCTCTCGATGGCCTGATCGGCGCGCCGTGGACACCACCTCCGCACACGACCTCCTCGACCTCGACGACCTGCTCACCGACGACGAGCGCGCCTGGCGCGAGCACGTCCGCGGGTTCGTCGCCGAGCGCGTCACCCCGCATGTCGCCGACTGGTTCGAGCGGGCACACCTGCCCCGCGAGCTGATCCCCGAGCTGGGCCGGGCCGGGCTGCTCGGCGCGCACCTGCACGGCCCGGGATGTCCGGGCCGCAGCGCCGTCGAGTACGGGCTCGCCGCGGCCGAGCTGGAGGCGGCCGACTCCGGGATCCGGACGATCGTCAGCGTCCAGGGCTCGCTCGCCATGACCGCGATCGACCGGTTCGGCACCGACGAGCAGCGGGAACGCTGGCTGCCCGGGATGGCAGCGGGCGAGCTCGTCGGCTGCTTCGGGCTCACCGAGCCCGGGTCCGGCAGCGACCCGGCGAGCATGACCACCCGCGCCGAGCCCGACGGCGTCGGCTGGGTGCTGCACGGCGCGAAACGCTGGATCGGCCTCGCGACGATCGCCGACGTCGCCGTCGTCTGGGCGCGGACGCCGGACGGGATCCGCGGGTTCTGCGTCCCGACCGGCACCGACGGGTTCACCGCCACCCCGATCGAGCCGAAGCTGGGGCTCCGGACGTCGGTGCAGGCCGACGTCGTGCTCGACGGCGTCCGGCTCCCCGGCGACGCGGTCCTGCCCGGCGCGACCGGCCTGCGCGGCCCCTTCACCTGCCTGAACGAGGCCCGCTACGGGATCATGTGGGGCGCGATGGGCGCCGCTCGCGACGCCTGGACGACGGCGTGGCGCTACACGCTGGAGCGCCGGCAGTTCGGGACGCCGCTGGCCGCGTTCCAGCTGACCCAGCAGAAGCTCGTCGACACCGCGCTGGAGCTGCAGAAGGGCATGCTCGTCGCGCTGCGCACCGGCCGGCTCAAGGACGCGGGACGGCTGCGCCCGGAGCAGATCTCGGTCGGCAAGCTCAACAACGTCCGCGAGGCGATCGACATCTGCCGGACGGCGCGCACGATGCTCGGCGGGAACGGCCTGTCCGCCGCGTACCCGCCGCTGCGGCACGCGGCGAACCTGGAGGCGGTCCGGACCTACGAGGGCACCGACGAGATCCACACGCTGATCCTCGGCCGGGCCCTCACCGGGATCCCGGCCTTCACCGCGGGCGGTGCGGGGTGACCCGCCCGGCCCGCACCTGACGCCCTCGACGAGGAGGAGCCGATGTACACCTACGACCCCGCACCCTTCCGGGAGTGGTTCGAACGCGACTTCACCTACCTGGCCGGGTTCCGGCGCACCGTGCGCCGCTTCGGCCGCCGGACCGCCGTCGTCGACCCGGCCACCGGTGACCGGCACACCTACGCCGACCTGGCCGCCCAGGTGGACGCCCTGGCGGCCGGCCTGCTCGACGCCGGCGTGCGGCCCGGCGACGTCGTCGCCTACCAGCTGTTCAACACCGCCGACTTCGCGCGCCTCTACCTGGCCACCCAGGCCGCGGGCGCGGTCGGGGCACCGGTCAACTTCCGGCTCGCCGCGGGCGAGGTCGCGCACGTCCTCGACGACAGCGGGCCACGGGTGTTCGTGTACGACACCGAGCTGGCCGGCACCGCGCGCGACGCGCTGGGGATCGCCGTGCACCGCCCGGAGCTGCTCGTCGCCGCCGGGGGCGGGGAGCCGCTGCCCGGGTCGGTCCGGATCGGCGAGCTCGCCCGGCCCGGCGAGGTGCCCCCGGAACCGGCGCGCACCACCTACGACGAGACCACCCGGCTCTACACCTCCGGCACCACCGGCATGCCGAAGGGCGTGCCGCTGAACAGCCTCGTCGAGGTGTTCAGCGCGCACGACGTGCTCATGCACTTCCCGCTGGGCCCGGGCGACCTGACGCTGAACATGACGCCGTGGTTCCACCGCGGCGGGCTCTACGCCGGTGGGCCGAACCCGGCGTTCTACGTCGGCGCGGGCGTCGTCCCGCTGCGGGCGTTCGACCCGGACCGGGTGCTGGACCTGGTCGCCGAGCACGGCATCACCTACCTGGTCGGCGCCCCGACCAACCTGGAGATGCTCTCCCACGCCCAGGCCGGGCGGGCCCGGGACCTGTCGTCGCTGCGCGGCGTCGTCACCATGGGCGCGCCGCTGGAGCGCGACGCGTGCCTGCGCTACCAGGAGCTGCTCACCCCGCGGATCTTCAACGGCTACGGCACCACCGAGACGTTCTGGAACACCTTCCTGCGCCCCGACGACCTGCCCGGGCACGCCGGGACCACCGGGCGGGCCTGCACCGACGACGACGTCCGCGTGGTCCGCATCGACGACTCCGGCCGGGCCGACCCGGACGATCCCGCCGCCCGTGACGGCCAGGAGATCGGCGAGGTCGTGGTGCGCTCCCCCAAGGGCGGCTACGCCTACACCGGCGGCGCCGACCCGGGGAAGTTCGCGGGCGGCTGGGTCCGGCTCGGCGACCTCGCGACCTGGGACGCCGACGAGTTCGTCACCGTCGTCGGCCGCAAGGACGACATGCTCGTCTCCGGTGGCGAGAACGTGCACCCCGCGCAGGTCGAGGAGGCGCTGAACCAGCACCCCGGGATCGCCGACTCGCTCGTCGTCGGCGTGCCCGACGCGCGGTGGGGACGCCGCGTCGTCGCCTACGTGGTGCGCGCCGATCCCGGCCTGACCGCCGACGACTGCGACCGGCACTGCCGCGCCCACCCGATGCTGGCCGACTTCAAGCGCCCCCGCGGCTACCGCTTCGTCGACGAGCTGCCGCGCAACGCGACCGGGAAGAAGATCCACTACAAGGCGGTGGCCCAGGCCGCCGACGACGACGCCGGCGGCCTCTTCGAGACCGTCACCACCCGTCCGGAAGGAACACCACGATGACCACGACGACAACGACGACCCTCGACCCGAGCTCCTACTCCCAGCTGCTGTTCGAGCGCCGCGACGACGGCGTCCTGCTCATCACGATCAACAACCCGGAGAAGTACAACGCCACCGACGAGCAGCTGCACGGCGAGCTCGCCCGGGTGTGGAACGACGTCGCCCGCGACGACGAGACCCGGGTCGCGGTGATCACCGGTGCCGGCAAGGCGTTCTCCGCGGGCGGCGACCTGGGCATGGTCGAGCGGATGGCCGGTGACCACGAGCGCGTCTCGCACATGCTCACCGAGATGAGCGACCTGGTCTACAACATCATCAACTGCGAGAAGCCGGTCGTCTCCGCGATCAACGGCGTGGCCGTCGGCGCCGGTGTCGTCGTGGCGTTGCTGGCCGACATCGCGATCTGCGCCGAGGACGCGAAGATCGGTGACGGCCACGTCAGGCTCGGGGTGTCGGCCGGGGACCACGCCGCGATCATCTGGCCGCTGCTGGCGGGGATGGCGAAGGCCCGCTACTACCTGCTCACCGGCGAGATGCTCTCCGGCGCCGAGGCCGAGCGGCTGGGCATGGTCGCCAAGGCGCTCCCCCGCGACCAGGTCCTCGACGAGTCGCTGCGGGTCGCGCACGAGCTGGCCACCGGGTCGCAGCAGGCGATCCGGCTCACGAAGCGCTCGCTGAACAGCTGGCTGCGCAGCGCCGGACCGACCTTCGACCAGTCGGCCGCCTACGAGATGCTCTGCTTCCTCGGCCCGGACGTCGTCGAGGGCGCCGCGGCGCTGCGCGAGAAGCGCCGGCCCGACTTCCCCTCGGCGAGGCGCCCCTGACACCCGATCGGTGGGGGCGTGAGAGCGCCCTCACCGCAATTCCTGCGTACTTTCACGCTTCAGGTCGTGTTTAACCGGGTTCGCGCCGGGAAGAATGATACGCGGGCCGCACCACCGGGGGGCGGCGTACCGGAAGGGGCAACGGACCGTGAGCGCCGTGAGCACCGGTAGGACGAACGCCGTCATGGCCGTGGTCCGGGTCGAGGCCCCGGCCGGGGCCGAGGCGCACACCGTGGAGGCCGAGCTGACCCGGGCCCTGCACGCCCGGCAGAAGCGCCCGATGACGGTCGAGCTGTCGCTGGCCGACGGCACCGGCCCGTGGCCCCGGCGCGGCCCGGCGCGGTACGCGTTCGTCGCCGTCCTCACGATGGCGGGCCGGTCGGTACCGGAGCGGCTGCACCGCAAGATCGAGAAGACCGCCCGGAAGGCGCTCGAGCGGCGCTTCGGGTGCCCGGCACGGGCACGGGTGCGCACCGAGCTCTCCGACGCCGAGGCAGGCGCCTACTGGTTCAGCCTGCGCGGCACCCCGCACCGCCAGGCCTGACCGGGCGTGCCGGGCCGCTGCCCGCGCGTGTCGCGCTGACCGGAAACGGAAACTTGTCCGGACGTCTGCCCAGGTAGGGGGCCCGTAGGCGGTCCGGTGACCTGACGTACGGTGCGGCCATGGCTACCGAGACGACCCGAGACACGGAGACCACGCCGGCCGACACGGACACGGCCGGGACCGACGGCGCCGGCACCGAGTCGACGACGACGGCCACCACCGAGACGGCCACCGCCGGGGCCGACGAGAAGACCGGTGAGAAGTCCGGCGACACGGTCACCGGGAAGGCCGCCGAGCCCGAGAAGGCCGCCGAGACCACCGGGACCGGTGCCGGCGCGGCCGCGACCTCCGGCGGGCTCGTCGCCGGTGCCGGCGCGGTCGTCGGTGCCGCGCTCGGCCTGGTGTCGCTGACCGGCACCCAGCTCACCGACATGCTCCGCGACCGGCAGAGCCTGATCGGCCAGATCGAGGCCGCGACCGGCCTGCCCGGCAACCAGATCGAGGCGTTCTACGGCGCCCCGTGGCACACCGCGGCGCTGGCCAACGGTGTGTTCGCGATCCTCGCCGTGATCGTGGCCGGCGCGATCGCGTTCGGCCCGGCGGCCCGCCCCGGTGCGGCCGCGTGGGCCCGCCCGGTCGCGCTCGGCGGGCTCGTGCTCGGCGTGCTGGGCCTGCTCGTCGCGGGCGGGATGTACCTCGACGTGTTCGCCGCGCAGCCGGTGCTGCCCGCGATGCCGGGCATGCCCGGCATGGGCGGCTGACACCGCACGGACCCGGCCCGGGCCCGTCACCCCGCGTGGGTGGCGGGCCCGGCGTGTGTCCGGGGGTGGGTCAGGCGGGCCGCGCGCCCGGCGCGGACAGCACGAGCAGGTCCAGCAGGCCCGCCGCGCCCGTGCCGAGGACCTCCACCGCGAACGTCCGCCCCCGCCCGAGGTGCACGACCTCGTTCGGCGACAGCACGGCCGTGACGCCGCCGTCGACCGTCACGCGGGCGTGCCCGGTCAGGACGACGAGCAGGCGGTCCTCGGTCGAGGCCGGTCCGCACCACGGCGCCGGGCCGGGCACGAGCGACAGCCGCTCGAGCGCGACGTCGCCGTAGCCGTCGTCCGGACCGACGAGCAGCTGGTGGGCGGGCGCCGGGCCGGACGGCCCGTTCGGGGCGCCCCACCGCACGACGCGATCGACAGCGGTGGCGGTCATGTCACCCTCCCGGTGCTCGGTGACTCAGATGAGCGGAACACTCCGTGTTCCGCCACTCGGCCAGTAGAGGGTTTCGGGGTCCGACGGGTCAACTCGACCGGTGAAATGGTGGGCTAGGGTGCTCAGATGAGCGCCACTGCCGGGGACTCCGGGCCGGACGACCGGTGGGGGCCCGCCCGCAGGTTGCTCGCCGCCGACGTCGCCGACCGGTACTTCGCCGCCGGCCAGACGAAGATCACGATCGCGGCGGAGCTGGGGCTGAGCCGGTTCCAGGTGGCCCGGCTGCTGGACGCGGCCCGCGAGCGTGGCCTGGTGCGCGTCGAGATCGACGCGGGCCCGGACGTCGACCGGGCCCGCTCCGCCGGGCTGCGTGCGGCCTACGGGCTGCGCCGCGCGCTCGTCGTCCCGCCGGGGCCGGCGCGCTCGGTCCCGGTGCGGGTCGCCGCGCTGGCCGCGGATCTGCTGCGCGAGACCGTCGGGACGGGTGACGTGCTCGGGCTGGCCTGGTCGCGCACGGTCAACGACGTCGTCGAGCACCTCCACCGGCTGCCCCGCTGCCAGGTCGTCCAGCTGTGCGGGGCGTACTCGCTGCCGTGGCGCCGCGACGGGTCGGCGACCGCGGTCTACCGGGCCGCCGCGCTGTGCGGCGGGGACGCCTTCCCGATCTACGCCCCGCTCGTGCTCCCCGACCGGGACTCGGCGACCGCGGTGCGGTCCCAGCCGGGTGTCGCGGACGCCGTCGCCCGGTTCGCCGAGCTCGGCACCGCCGTCGTGTCGGTCGGCGCCTGGCGGACCGGGCACTCGACGGTGCACGACGTGCTGACGGCGGCCGAGCGGAAGCGGCTGGGCGGGCGGGGCGCGTGCGGCGAGATCGTCGGGCTGCTGGTCGACGCCGACGGACGGGTCCTGGACACCCCGCTGGCCCAGCACGTCGTCGCGGTCGGCGAGGCCGAGCTGCGCGCCGCACGGGAGGTCGTCGCGCTGGTGCGGGACCCGGAGCGGGCCGACGCCGTCGACGCGGTGCTGCGGTCCGGGCTGGTGCACACCCTCGTCGCCGACGCCGGCACCGCCGATGCGCTGCTGCGGCTCACCGCGGAGCGACCGGTGCCCGGGGTGTGAGCCGCTACGGCCGGGCCGGGACGGCGCCGGTGACGGATCCCCGGATCCGGAGCTCGCCGGGCAGCCGGATCGTCCCGCCCGCCGGGCCGGGCTCCTCCCCCATCGCGGCGATCAGCTCGTGTGCGGCCCGCCGGCCCATCTCGGCCAGCGGCGGCGCGAACGTGGTGATCCCCGGCTGCCAGATCGCGAACCACTCGGGGTCGCCCAGGCCGGCCAGCGACAGGTCCGCGGGGATGCGGACCTCGTGCTCGCCCGCCCAGCGCAGCACACCCATCACCAGCCGGCTGCTCAGCGCGACGACCGCCCCCGGGAGGTCGCCTGCGGTCCGGGCCATCGCCGCGGCCCCGCCGTCGGCACTGAACCCGGTGACGAGCACCCGGTAGCGGGCGCCGCGGGGCCCGTCCTCGGCGAGACCGGCCGCGTCGGCGGCCGTGCGGAACCCGGCGAGCCGTTCGGCGCTGGTAGACAGCTCGGGTGCGCCGACCAGCACGGCGAGGTCGGTGTGGCCGGCGGCGATCACGTGCCGGGTCAGCTCCGCGACCCCGGCGACGTCGTCGCTGACGACGGCGGGCGTCCCGGCGGTACCGGTGTGCCGGTTGAGCTGGACGACGGGGAGCCCGGGCGGTGCGACGCCGCCGGGGTCGACCGGGACGTGGACGACGCCGTCGACCTGGCGGTCGAGCATCGTCTCCCAGGCGTGCCGTTCGGCGTCGGCGCTGTTGCCGGTCGCGACGACGAGCAGCTGGTACCCGGCGTCGGCCAGCTCGGCCTGCAGGACCGCGGCGCTCGCCGTGTAGAACTCGTTGTGGATGTCGGGGAGCATCAGCCCGACGACCAGGCTGCGCCGCTCGCGCAGGGCGCGCGCGGCGGCGTTGCGCCGGTAGCCGAGCTCACCGGCGGCGTCGAGCACGCGGCGCCGGGTCGCGTCGTCGACGTAGCCCTTCCCGCTGATCGCGCGGGAGGCGGTACCGACACCGACCCCGGCCAGCCGGGCGACGTCCGCGAGGGTGCTCACGGTGTCGAACGTACTGACCGGGGCCGGGTGACCGGGCACGCGCTCAGGTCCTCACTGCAGGGCCAGCCCGATCATCGAGCCGATCCCGACGGTGGCGAGCAGGATCAGCGGGATCGTCGCCAGGTCGGCGACCACCCCGGTGCGGATCATGCGGATCATCGGGACGTAGCCGGATCCGTGGACGATGGCGTTCGGGGGCGTCGAGACCGGCAGCATCGCGCCGGCGTTGCCGCCGAAGATCGCGGCCATCGCGGGGATCAGCGGGTCCACCCCGATGGCCACGGCGATCGGGATGACGATCGGCACGACGATGCCGACCGAGGCGGTGTTGCTCGTCGTCTCCGAGATGACCATGCCGAGGACGACCGCGACCAGGCAGAGCAACAGGGTGGACTGCACGCCGGTCAGGTCCGCGACGGCGGCGCCGAACGAGTCCGCGAGGCCGGTCTCGCTCATCATCCGGCCGATGGTCAGTCCCACCCCGACCAGGACGACCGTGCCCCAGTCGATCCTCCCGGCGTCGGCCCAGGAGAGCGTCCGCTCCCCGCCGCCCGCCGGGAGGAAGAACAGCAGGCCCGCGGTGGCGACCACGACCGCGCCCTCGTTGAGCCGGTCCAGCACGGTGGCGAGCACCGTGTCCGGCGGGACCGCCCCGAGGGTCTCCAGCAGCGACGGCGTCACCCACAGGACGACGGTCAGCGCGAAGGTCCACAGGACGTTCCGCTCGCCGGTGCTCATGCCGCCGAGCTCGCGGTGGGCCGCGCGGAAGTGCTCCTGGCCTCCGGGGATGTGCCGGGTCTCGGGCCGGTTGAGCAGCACGAGCGCGGTGAACACGACCACGCCGAGCGCGACGACGTACGGCGCGGACAGCGCGAGCCAGTCGAACAGCGGGATCTGGTAGCCGGTCATCTCCTGGACCGCGCCCCGGCCGATGACGTTCGCGATCCCGGTGATCGGGGTGAGCACCGAGCCGACCCCGGCGCCGTAGGCGATCGCCAGCATCAGCATGCAGGAGAAGCGCGTCCGGTGTCCCCGCACCTCGGGGTTCTGCTCCTGGACGAGGTCCCCGACGGTGCGGACGACGCCGACGCCGATCGGCAGCAGCATCGCCGCGGTCGCCGAGGCGGAGACCAGGGTGGCGAGCACCGTCGCGACGACACCGAACGCCAGCGCCGTGCGATAGGTGCTGTTCCCGACGCCCAGGAGTGCGAGCACCCGCAGCGCGAACCGGCGGTCGAGCCCGTGCACCGTCATCGCGCGTGCCAGCAGGAACGCGCCGATCACGAGGAACACGGTCGGCGAGCCGAAGGCGCCGAACACCTCGGACGCGGAGCCGACGCCGAGCAGCACCAGCAGCGCGATCCCGATCAGGGCGGTCGCCGCGATCGGGATCGTCTCGCAGATCCACAGCAGGACGACGAACGCCAGCACCGCGAGCATCCCGCGCTGGTCGGCGGAGAGGTCACCGGGCCAGAGCAGGGCGAGCGCCATCAGCGGGAGGACCGCCCATCCGCCGATCCGCGAGCGGATCCGGTCGAACCGGTTCTCCGGGCCCTCGGCGTCGCCGTCGGCCGGGGCGGGCGCGGAGGTCGTGGGGGCGGTCACGACGCCGTCCCCCGGCCGCTCGCGGCCAGGGCCGGGACGGCGGTCCAGCCACGGACCGCGGCGGCGGAGATCCGGGACGCCTCGCCGACGTAGTCGTCGGCGGTGACGAGCGGGTCGGGCAGCAGCGCGGCACGGCCCTGCTCCTCGGCGACCTCGGGCAGCACCTCGGCCAGGGTCCGGCCGTCCCGGCGGGCGCGGGCGGCGGCCTCGTACACCAGGTCGTGCGCGTGCTCGCGGCCCATCGCGCCGGCCAGTGAGATCATCTGGGCCTCGGCCATGACCAGCCCCCCGTCCTGCTCCAGGTTGGCGCGCATCCGGCCGGCGTCGACCCGCATCCCGCGGACGACGACGAGCGTCTCGGCCAGCGCGGTCCCGGCCAGCACCGCGAGCTGCGGCAGCACCTGCCACTCGATCTGCCACTCGCCGGCGGCCCGCTCGTGCCCGGCCTCCTGCATCCTCGCCAGCGACGACGCCAGCGCCCCGGCCGTCCCGGACAGCCCGATCACGATCTCCGAGGAGATCGGGTTGACCTTCTGCGGCATCGTCGACGACGCGCCGCGGTGGCTCTCGAACGGCTCGAAGACCTCGCCGATCTCGGTCCGCGACAGATCGACGACGTTGCGGGCGAGCTTCGCGCAGGTCGCGGTGACGGTCGCACAGAGCCAGCCGAACTCGGCGACGCCGTCGCGGTCGACGTGCCACGGCACGTCGGTGTGGTGCAGGCCGAGCAGCTCCGCGGTCGTCGCGCGGACCTCGGCGGAGCGCGGGCCGAGCGCGGCGCCGGTGCCGCCGGCGCCGAACAGCGAGACCAGCGCGATCCGCGGGGCGGCCTGGGCGAGACGCTCGCGCTGGCGGGTGAACTGGGCGAGCAGGGTCGCGAGCGTGGCACCGAACGTCGTCGGGACGGCCTGCTGGGCGTGGGTGCGGGCCGCCATCACCGTACCGGCGTGCTCGGTGACCCGATCGGCCAGCGCGTCTCCGAGCGCACCGAGGCGACGGTCGAGGGCGGCCAGCGAGCGCGCCATCTGCAGGGCGAGACCGGTGTCCATGATGTCCTGGGTCGTCGCGCCGTAGTGCACGCGGCCGTCCGGCCCGGGCGGCAGCGACCCGCAGATCTCGCGGACCAGGCCGAGGATCGGGTAGCCGACGTTGCGGGCGGTCTTCCAGACGGCGTCCTGGTCGATGTTGTCCAGGTGCGCGGCGGCGACGATCGCCTCGGCGTCGTCCGGGGCGATCACGCCGTGCCGTGCCTGGGCCTGGGCCAGTGCCCGTTCGGCGGCGAGCCAGCTCTCGATCGAGCTCTGCTCGGAGAAGATCTCCAGCTGCTCCTCGTCACCCGCGAGCTGGGTGAGCAGGGAGAACGGGGACCGACCGGCGGTCGGGGTCATCGTCGAACCTCCATGGCGCGTCGCTGCACCACTCCGCGTCGAGCGGTGTGGAATGCATTCCACTATGGGATCGATTCCACACTCCGTCAAGACCTGTCCCGGCCGTAGACGCCGGGACGCCGCGTGCCTCACACTCGTCGGGTCGCCGGCCCCGGACACGTCCTCCTCCGCCGCGCGGCAGTGCCACCGGCCCGCGCGACGCCCCTGTCCCCGCCGTCGCCGCACCCGGCCCGTTCCGTGCCGCACGCCGTCCCGGACGGCCGCGCGATCGCCGTGCGCCGGCTCGGGCGGATCCGGTCGGTTCGTGGATACCCTTGACGCTCGGCGGACAAGTGCCGGAGCGTGGGCACCGACGGAGAGACGGCGGTGGGCGACCCCGCGGTCGTACTCCGCACCCGCGCCGAGGGCTGGAGGCCCGATGGACCGGAGGTACCGGACCCGACCGGAGCCGTCCCGCCCCGGCCGGGCGGAGAACGGAACGACCGGGTGGGGGGACGACCCGTGGTCGACCTCGGCCGGCTGAGCCGCGACCTGGCGGCGGCGTCGGAGGTGGCCGGGCCGGACGCCCCGATGGCGGTCTGCGAGGCGTGCGTGTCCTGGCTCCCGATGACCGGTGCGGCGGTCACCGTGATGACCGGGCAGGAGCAGCAGGAACTGGTCTGCGCCACCGATCCGGTCGCCGCACGGATCGACGAGCTCCAGTTCGCCTTCGGGGACGGGCCCTGCCTCACCGCCTTCCGCACCGGGCGCGCCGTGCTCGTGTCCGACACGACCGACCCGTCCGACCGGCGGTGGCCGCTCTTCAGCGCCGCCGCGGTGGAGACCGGTGCCCGTGCGATGTTCGTGTTCCCGCTGCAGATCGGGGCCGCGCGCGTCGGGGTGCTGGACTGCTACCGCACCGAGGCCGGGCCGCTGAGCAGCGCGGAGCTGGCCGGTGCGCTCCGTGCCGCGGACGTCGCCGTCTGGACGTTGATCGACCGGATGGACTGGGCCGGAGCCGCGGCCGACGACCTGCCCGGCGGCCCCCCGGGCAGCGGGACCCCCGTGCTGGGCGGGGGACTCGCCGCGGCGGCGCCACCCCGGGCGGAGGTGCACCAGGCGACCGGGATGCTCGTCGCGCAGGCCCGGGTGAGTGCCTCCGTCGCGCTGGCCCGCTTGCGCGCGGCGGCGTTCGCCACTGAACTGTCCCTCGGACAGGTCGCGGCCGAGGTCGTGGCTCGCCGTCTGCGGCTGACCCCCGACGGCGCGTGGCAGCCCGACCTGTCACGGGTCGCGCGCGGCGTCGAGGAGGGACCGCCATGGCCGGAGAGTCACCAGCACGGTCGCCCCGGGAACGGGAAGGGCCGCTGATCGAGGCGTTCGTGCGGCTCGCGGACACCCTGGTCGACGACTACGACGTGATCGACCTGCTCAAGGGCCTGTGCGACGACTGCGTCACGCTGCTGGGCGCCGACGCCGCGGGCCTCGTCCTGACCGACCGGCGCGGGGCGCTGCAGGCCGTCGCCGCCTCGGCCGAGGCCGCGAACCTGCTCGAGCTGTTCCAGATCCAGGCCGACCAGGGGCCGTGCCTGGACTGTTTCCGGACGACCAGGCAGGTGCGCTCGCCCGATCTCCGGCGGGACCGTCGCTGGCCGGCGTTCGCCCCGCGGGCGCGCGCGGCCGGCTTCCTCGCGGTGCACGCCCTGCCGATGCGTCTGCGTGGCCTCACCATCGGCGCGCTCAACCTCTTCCACAGCACACCGGTCGCGATGCCGGTGGGTGACCTCCGGGTCGGGCAGGCGCTGGCGGACGTCGCCACCATCGGCATCCTGACCGACCGCACCTCCCGGGAGCGGGAGCTCCTGACCGGGCAGCTGCAGGCCGCGCTGTCCAGCCGGGTCGTCATCGAGCAGGCCAAGGGTGTCCTGGCCGAGCGCGGTGGCGTCACGATGGACGACGCCTTCACCCGGCTGCGCGCGTACGCGCGGTCCACCAAGCAGCAGCTGTCCGCGGTCGCCCGCGGCATCGTCGAGGGCCGCGTCGACACCACCGTGATGCTCCCCCGCCGCGACGACGACCGCTGAGGAGCTCAGGCGCGCGCCCCACCGATCGTCCGCGGGGTGGTCGCGTCACCGTCGTCGGGCTCGGACTCGGACTCGGGCTCGGGGTCCGGGTCCGGGTCCGGGCGGGTCGCCGGAGAGCCGGGGACGGGTGCTCCCGCCAGCTCCGCACCGAACACCGCGGCGCCGACGAGCAGGTAGGCCAGGACCAGCAGCCACGAGACCAGCACGAACGCCACACCGAGGACGCCGAACCGGTCGGCCTGCTCCCCCACGGCGAGCCGCAGGTAGGGCCCCGACAGCAGGGTCGCCAGCGTCTGGCCGACGCCCGTCACCACTGCGCCGGGCAGGAGTCGGCGCAGCGTGACGCGGTCACCGACGAGCAGCCGCTGGATCGGCAGCCACAGCACCGCCGCGATGAGGGCCTGCACGGCGAGCGCGGCCACGGGGTGCGGGCCCTCGTCCGACGGCGCGAACACGACCGCCGCGAGCACGGCCGCCACGAGCGCGACGACCGCGAGCAACGCGTGCAGGAACCCGCGCAGGCCGAGCGGGCTGAGCACCCAGGCCGAGACGTAGAGCCGCTGCAGCGTCCGCGTGAACCCGATCCCGGTCATCACGACGAGCACGACGCCGCCGACCGCCCCCGGGGTACCCGCCTGCCGGGGCCGCGCGACGAGCTCCCGCACCGCCTCGGCCCCGTCGCCGGTCAGCCCGAAGCGGTCGATCAGGTAGGTCACGGCCGCCCCCTGGTCCACCGGGAAGTAGGCGAGCGTGAGCAGCGCCGCCGGGACGAGGGCCACGAACGCCTGCGCCGCCAGGGCCAGCGCCCGGTCGTATCCGCTGGCCGCGACGAACCGGACCACGAGGCGCCCGGCGAACCCGGCCTGCAGGGTGGCGACCGACGCCCGCACGCTCCGGTGCGGCCTGCCGGACCGGTGGGGCCGGCGTGGCCTGCGGGACCGGCCGGCCGGGATCAGCCGGCGCATGCGGGCGGCTGCCGGGCCGGTACCGGCGGGCCGTCGTGCACGCCGTTCCGCGAGTGCGGGTCCCGGGAGGCCGTGACGGGCTCGGTCATCGTCTGCCTCCGGGGGACTCGGCGTGCTCCGACCCTGCCGCAGGCGGGCGTCCCGCTCGTCACCCGGCACGGGTGAGGACAGGGCTACCGCCGCAGCGTCGCGCTCGGGGAACAGCCGTAGGCGTGGCGGTACTCGACCGAGAACCGGCCCGAGTGGGCGAACCCCCACCGGGCCGCGATCGAGCCGACCGTGTCCCCCGAGGTGGGGTCCGCGGCCCGCAGATCGGCGTGCGCGCGGGCCATCCGGACCCGGCGCAGCTCCTCCAGCGGCGTGCCACGGCGGTGTCTGCGGAACATGTGCTGCAGCCCGCGGACGCCGATCCGGGCCGCCGCGGCGATGTCGTCGACCCCGATGTCCTCGCCGGCGTGCTCGTCGATGTAGGCGAGGGCCCGCCGCAGGACGGCCGGATCCGCCCGGCCCCCCGCGTCGGCGCGCTCCCCGGCCCGGGCGAGCCCGACGTTCGGGAACACGACGAGCGTCGCGGTGGCCAGCGCGCGGGTCGCCTCGGCGAGGACGAGCGGGTTCGCCGCCACCGCGTCGTCGCCCAGGACGTCGTCGCGCAGGTGGGCGACGACGCCCTGCCAGTACCGGGCCGCCTCCGGCGAGACCGGCGCCGTCGAGGTGAAGCGGGTCGGTGGCGCCTCGGTGCCGAACGCCGACCGGGCGGCCCGGTCCATGAGCGACGACGTCAGCGACACGGTGCGGACGTCCACGTCCGCGAGGCGGCAGGTGATCTCACGCCTCGGCAGCATCGTCGGTGTGCCCAGGCCGGGGGTGACGATCTCCCTGCCGTCCCGAAGACACACCCGGCCACCGGCGTAGGTGGCCAGGTGGAACTGCCGGTCCTGCGGCGGCACGCCCATCTCGGCGGCCGCGCCGTACCGCGTCCGTGCGAGCACCACGTCGCCGGTCCGGACACCGGTGAGTGCGAGGCGGAAGTCGTCGAGGTTCCTGGACGTGCGGACCGCGAAGTCGGTGTAGGTCGCGCGGAGCACCTCGTGCGAGTACTCCGGATCGGACGACCTCACGTCGAACCGCGAGACCGGTGACGTCACCGGTTCGGTCATCGGACCTCCTCGGAACGGGGACGGCGTGTACCCGAGGAACCGCGGGCCAAACCCCGGGAGCGCCGCCGGTCCGGGCCCGGTCAGCCGGGCGGGAAGCGGATCGCGAACGCGACGACGTCGTCGTCCGCCCCCGGGGCGAGCGTCTCGACGGCGATGTCGGCGATGTCGTCCACGGACCGGTCGGACACGCCCTCCAGCAGCTCGACCAGGGCCGCCGTCCCGGTGTCGAGGTCGCTGCCGCGCTTCTCCACCAGACCGTCGGTGTAGAGGAACAGCGTGCTGCCGGGCGCGAGGTCCCGGTGGTGGTCGTGGCGGGCGCCGGGTCCGGCGAGGTCGTACCCGAACAGCACGTCGTGCTCGCTGAGCAGCTCGGCGGTGCCGTCGGGGTGCAGCAGGACGGGTGGCGGGTGGCCCGCGTTGACCCACGTCATCGACCAGCGGCCCGCCGGGTCACGGCGCAGGTGGACGACGACGGTCGTACCGGCGGCACCGAGGTCGAGCCCGCTGTTCGCCGCCTCGAACGACTCCAGGATCGCGGTGGGCGGTCCTCCGGGGTTGTCCCAGGTGGCCTGACGCAGCATCGAGCGAGCCTGCCCCATCAGGGTGACCGCGGTCACCGAATGGCCGACGATGTCACCGACCGACACCGCGAACAGGTCGTCGCGGGGCCGGTCGGGATCGGTCTTGGGGACGACGTCGTACCAGTCGCCGCCGACGTACTCCCGGGAGTCGGCCGGACGGTAGCGGGCGGCCATGGGCAGGCCGTCGATCTTCGGCAGCGTCGTCAGCATGGCGTTCTGCATCTCGTGCGCCACCGCGGTGCGGTGGTCGAGCCGCCGGGCCCTGGCCAGCGCCTGGGCGGCGTAACCGGCGATGGTGGCGATGGTCAGGAGGTCGGTCGGTTCGACGGCGTCGGGCGTGGTCCACCCGAGCACGAGGGAACCCGGCGCGCCGGCCGCCGAGGGCAACGGCACGGAGACCACGGAGTGCAGGCCGAGGTCCCGGAGCCGGTCACGGACGCCCCGCGGGAACTCCCGGTCGAACTCCGCGCGACCGCGGAAGTACTGCACGCCGTCGCGGCGCCCGCCGTCCGGGGCGGCCAGCACGGACCCGGCGAACCGCAGCGGACCCGGATCGTCGTCCGCGGTCCGCTCGGGGGCGAACTGCTGCAGACCGCCGCGCTCGTCGGTCACGACGACCGTCAGGAGCGCGGGGTCCAGCGCCTCCCCCAGGAGGTCCTCGATGCGGGACCGGACGTCGTCGACCGTCGTCGTGCCGGTGAACGCCTGCGACGCCGACAGCAGCATCTGGCTGCGGTCGAACGCCCGGCGGTGGCCGGTCGCGATCTCGTCGCGCCGGTCGATCTCGATACCGGCGTCCTGACGGGACAGCCGCAGCCGCAGGTCCGTGGAGCACGCCCGGCCGACGTTGAACAGCGTCCGGATCTCGTCCGGATCCCAGCTCCGCGGACGGTCGTCGGCGACGACGAGAGCGCCGAGGACGTGGCCGTGGCCGTCGGTCAGGGGTGCGGCGGCGAGGGCGACGGCCCCCGGAGCCACGGTACGGAGCGCCGGGAGGACGTCCGCCCCTCGGGCGTCGTCGACCACGACAGCGGTCGCCAGCTCGGCGGCGTGCCGGCACACCGGCCGGGTCAGCGGCACCGACCGGGGCGGGGCGGCCGGTCCGGTCCCGCCCGCCAGGCCGGGGACGACCAGCCGGGCCGGGTGGACCAGCAGGACGGCCGCCAGCGGGACACCGACGGAGGTGCGGACCCACTCCGCGTGGAACTGCATGTGCGGGTCGGGCGCGCCGGACAGACCCGACGCCGCGAGCGCCGCCAGCCGGTCGGGCGCGCAGACCGCCTCGCAGGCGGTGTGGTCGCCGCCGTCGGCGGGACACGTCGTGGACAAGGCGTTCATCCTGCTCCTGCGGGGCCCTCTGGTCGGCCGCCCATTCTGCCAAACCGGCCGGGAGGGGGGCACGCCTTCCCACCCGACGCGGGGTACCGCCACCGCTCACGTCACCGGGCCTCTCGCTCCTTGGATAAACGCTGCCGTGAGCGGATAGTCCCTGTACGTGGACACCCACCAGCCCCCCGGCAGCCACGAACCGCTACAGGCGGTCCTCGACCGGATCGCCACGCAGCTGACCAGCGGTGTCTCCCGGCAGTGCGGACCGCGCAGCCGGGTGCTGCTCGAGCACCTGACCGCCGCGGCGGTCGCCACCATCCCCGGCGCCGACTACGCCGGCCTGACGGTGCACGACCACGACGGTCTGTCGTCCCGCGCACCCAGCCACCCCGACATCACCCAGCTCGACCAGCTCCAGGTGACCCTCGGCGAGGGGCCGTGCGTCGAGGCGGTCGCGCCGGGCACCGCCGCACGGGTCGTCGTCGACGACTTCCGCGACGAGCGACGCTGGCCGCGGTTCGCCACCGCCGCCGCGGAACGCGGGGTGCGCAGCCTGCTCTCCCACCGGACGGCGCCGCACGACGGCACCCGCGCGGCGCTCAACCTCTACAGCGTGACACCCCGCGGGTTCGACGAGGAGAGCCGGGAGATCGCGGGCGTGTTCGCCTCGCACGCCGCCGTCGCGCTCTACGGCGCCACCGACATCGCGAACCTGGAACGCGCCCTCGCCACCCGCGACCTCATCGGGCAGGCCAAGGGCGTGCTGATGCAGACCTACCAGCTCGACGCCGACCAGGCGTTCAGCCTGCTCACCCGCTACTCGCAGCACACCAACAGCAAGCTGCACGACGTCGCCCGCCGGATCACCGAGAGCGCGGTGCACCCGCGGCGGTGACCCGCGGTTCACCGACCGTCGATCGGCAGTGTCCGGGCGACGAGCACCCGGTGCTCGGCCCACCGGTCCAGCCCCTCGCGGACCGTCGGCAGGTCGGCAGGCCGCCGGCCGCGCAGGTGTTCCTCGTAGCGGCGGCGGCGTCCGCCGACCGGGCCGGGATCGGTCCGGCTCCAGAGCAGGAAGCCCTCGACGACGATCCGGATCCGGCGCCGGGCCGTCTCGTCCAGCGACCGGGTGGCCAGCCAGGCGACGAACGGTGCGAGCTGGTCGGCGACCACCCGGTCCAGCGCTCCTCCGTCGTCCTTCGCCGGCGCGTCGTCGTGCGTCACGGTCGTCCGCCTTCCGGGGCCGTCGGGAGTCCCGGCGGGCGCACCGCGGGGAACACGAGATCGGGCGCCAGACGCAGCGTCCGCGCCGCGGGTGCGGCGTCGTCGAGGACCACCCGCAGCTCTGCGTCCAGGCAGGCGGCCCGTTCCGCGGCCGCGCGGAGGACCTCCAGTCCGCAGGCGCCGAGGAAGCGGACCTCGTCGAGCTCGACGAGGATCCGGTGTCCGTGCGAGGCGGCGACGACGTCGAGGAGCGTCCGCGCGACCGCGTCCGCGGTCGCGAGGTCGATCTCCCCGGACAGCCGCACGACGGTCGTGCCGGGTCGCAGCCGTTCGACGGCCACCCGTGCCCCCTCCGGGACCGCCGCCGGCGCAGTGGGGGCAGCGCATCCGGAGGAGTGCCGTGCTGCGTCGGAACCGTTCATGTGACACCGCCCGAACAGGGGGTACGCAGACCGTGCGTGACCCGGGGAACGTTCAGGGCGTCGTGGTTTGAGCCCGGACGCGGGAGCCGCGCCGACCCGTCCGAAGATCGAGCCTGTTACCCCGGTCACACTATCCGGTCGGCGTCTGCGATGTCCACAGCACGAACAGGCTGCGTCCGCCGGACCGTCAGCTGCGCACCGGCACCACGGCGTGCCGGACCGCCCAGGCGAGGACGAGGTCGGCGATCTCCTCCCAGCCCGGCGCCGCGGGCAGCAGGTGCGGTCTGCCGCCGAACTCGACGACCTCGGTGACCGTGGACGTGCCCCGGTAGTGGGCGGCGTTGGACCACTGCACCTTCGGCGGCATGATCTTGTCCTCGCTCCCGCCGACGAACAGCAGCGGCGCCCGGTCCTCGTTGCGGTAGTCGACCCAGGTGCCCTGGTGGCCGGGGGTGAGGTTGGCCAGCGCGGTCTCGAACAGGATGCGGCCCGACACCGGGACCGCGTAGCGCTCGTAGAGCGCGCGGGCCTCGTCCTCGGGGAAGGTGTTCGTGAACGCGTAGTTCCACTGCTCGAAGTCGTAGCGCACCGCCCGGTGCCGGTTCCCGGGGTTCTTCAGCACCGGGAAGGTGGCCTTCACCTGGGACAGCGGGACCACCGGCACGCCCTCGGTCGGCGCCGAGTTCAGCGCGACCCCCGCGGCGCCGAAACCGTGGTCCAGCAGGATCTGGGTGAACGCTCCCCCCGCGGAGTGGCCGATCAGGATCGGGGGCGCCGACAGGCCGCGGACGACCTCCGCCAGCCGGTCCACGATCGCCGGGATCGTGACCTCCTCGACCGGGGAGGGGTCGGCGTTGAGCGACTCCACCTCCGCCTCGAAGCCCGGGTAGGCGGGGGCGATCACCCGGTAGCCCCGGCTCTCGTAGTGGGCGATCCAGTTCTCCCACGACCGGGGCGTCACCCAGAAGCCGTGGATCAGGACGATCGTGTCGGGTGCGGCGTGCGTCATGCGAGGTGTCCCTAAGGTCGTAGGTGTTCGGGGTTGGTGCCCCGGATGCCCGGGACGACGGGGTGTGGCTGATGAGGTGTTGTCGCTTCGGTGGCTCGGAAGGAATGGCCGCCCCGTCGTGCTGGACAGGCCTGGCCACTGATTCGGATCTGTGCGGACCGTCGCTGATTAGGGACCTGATGGCGGGTTGTCCACGGGCGTGACCTGCAACGACAGGAGCCTGCGCGTGGCGCAACGGCCAGTGATCTGGATCGGGATCGACGTCGGGAAGAGGACGCACCATGCGTGCGCGATCGATACCGACGGCAAGGTGGTGTTCTCCCGCAAGGTCAGCAACGACCAGGCCGCGATCGAGGCGTTGCTGGCCCGCGCTGCGGAAGCGGCCCAGGACGTGCGGTGGGCCATCGACCTGACCTGCAGCTATGCGGCGCTGCTGCAGGTGGTCCTCACCGCGGCCGACCAGCAGGTGGTCTATGTCCCCGGTCGGGTCGTCGACCGGATGAGCGGCGTGTTCCGGGGCGAGGCCAAGACCGACGCCCGTGACGCGAAGGTCATCGCCGAGACCGCCCGCATGCGCGGCGCCGACCTCACCACGGTCACCGCCACTGATGAGACCACTGCCGAACTGGCCCGGCTCGTGGCCCATCGCGAGGACCTGATGGCCGACTGGGTGCGCGGGGTCAACCGGCTGCGTGACCTGCTCGGGTCGATCTTTCCCGGTCTCGAGGCGGCATTCGACTATTCCACCCGCAGCGCTCTGGTGCTGGTCACCGGGTTCCAGACACCCCAGGCCCTCCGGGACGCCGGCGAGGCAGGGGTGATCGAGTACCTGCGTGCCCATCGGGCGTGGGCACCGGGTATTGCTGCGATGGCCGCCACCGCGGTCGAGGTCGCCCACGCCCAGACCGTGGCACTGCCCAGCGAGACGCGGACCGCGATCCTTGTTGCCGGCCTGGCCCGACGACTGCTGGAACTCGACCGGGAGATCAAGGACACCGACAAGCTGATCACCACCGTGTTCCGCTCCCACCCGGACGCGGCGATCATCGAGTCGCTGCCCGGTCTCGGACCCATCCTGGGCGCGGAGTTCCTCACCGCCACCCACGGCGGTGTCGGCCCTGAACTGGGCGGATTCACCTCTCCAGGGCGGCTGGCCTCCTACGCCGGACTCGTCCCGGTGCCCCAGGACTCCGGCCGGATCAGCGGGAACCTGCGTCGCCCACGACGCTACAACCGCCGCCTGCGGCGAGTGTTCTACATGGCCGCACTGTCCAGCCTCAAGGTCAATGGCCCGTCCCGGGCCTTCTACCAGCGCAAACGCAGCGAAAGAATGCTTCATACCCAGGCTCTGCTCGCCTTGGCCAGACGCCTGGTCGACGTCCTGTGGGCCCTGCTGCGTGACCGGAGGATGTTCACCATCACCGCACCACAACCCGCTATCGCGGCTTGACACGGTCATTCGGATTCCTTCCGGTCGGTCCGGTGGCACTGCGACCGGAACGAAGGTAGGAACAGGGCACGGACCGGACAGCTCCTGTCTGCGGGGTCCTTGTCCCTGGGCGCGCGATCCGGGCGGCGCCCGTGTAGCACCGGCGGGTGCGGCGGCGAGTCCCCGGAGATGCTGCTGCTCGACTCGCGCACCGTGCCCGAGCAGGACCGCGCCGGGACCGTCGCGAGCCGGCTGGCCGAGGCCAGCGGCGCGACCGTCACGCTCGCCCCGCACGAGCGCCTGCACGCGCGCATGGAGCTGTGGCGGCTCGGCAGGCTGGGCCTGTTCCGCAACGAGTCGTCCGGGCTCGCGATGTCCCGCGACGAGCGGCAGGCACGGCGGGACGGCGGGCCGGTCGTCGCACTCGCCGTCCAGGAACGCAGCAGCGCCCGGCACGAGCAGTTCGGCCACCGCCACGACGTACCGGCGGGCGGGCTGATGCTGGTGGACCTCTCGGCCCCGTTCGCGTTCTCCTGGAGCGCCCGGGGCGCGTCGCGGGCGCTGCAGATCCCGCGGGACGCGCTGGAGCTCCCCGCCGACGTCATCCGCGCGGCGGCGCCACGGCTCGGCCGGAGCCCGCTGTCCGACCTGGTGACACGGCACGTCGTCGACCTGTTCCAGCAGGCCGGGCACCTCGCCGACCGTCCGGAGGCCGCCGCGGTCGGCGGCGCGAGCATCGACCTCGTCCGGGCCCTGCTCTCGTCGGCCGCGGACGGTCCGGCCGCGCACCGCGACGCCGTGCACGAGACCCTGGCGACGCAGGTCCGCGAGGTCGTGCGCCAGAACCTCCGGCGCCCCGACCTGGGCCCCGAGCTGGTCGCGGCCGCGCTCAACATCTCGGTCCGCCACCTCTACGAGGTCTGCTCCCGGGCCGGCATCAGCCTGGAGCAGCTCGTCATCACGCGGCGGCTCGACGGGGCGCACCAGGAGCTCGCCGGCCCCGGCTCGTCGCACCGGACGATCGGCGCGATCGCCCACGGCTGGGGCTTCCGGGACCCCGCCCACTTCAGCCGCAGGTTCAAGGCCGCGTACGGCATCACCCCGCGGGAGCGGCGCGCCCGTACGGGATCAGGACGCGGACCGCACGGCGGCGAGCACGTGGGCGGTCAGCGCCTCCGGGGCGTCGAGCTGGATCAGGTGCCCGGCCCCGGGGACCAGGTGCAGTGACGACCCCGGGATCGCGGCGGCCAGCCGGTGCGCCCGGTCCACCGGGATCCAGGTGTCCTCGGTGCCCCAGACGATCCGGACCGGCAGGTCGAGCTCGCCGTAGCGGGGCTCGATCTCGTCGGTGAACCGCTCGTCGGCCTGGGCGATCTGCCGGTAGAACGCGGCCTGCCCCGCTGCCGGGAGCCAGGGTCCCACCAGCATGTCCTCGTCGTCGGCGCGCAGCTCGCGGTGGGCGGCCCCACGGACGTAGGCGCGCACCAGCGCCTCGTGCAACGGGGCGGGGAGACCGGCGAACGCCGCCACGTGGTCCCGGACCAGCCGGAAGAACGGCGATCCCCACGGGGCGAGCGCGACGACGTCGACGAGCGTCAGCGACGCGTACGCCGCGCCGTGCAGCAGGTGGGCGCGCAGCGACACCGCGCCCCCGTAGTCGTGCGCGACCACGTGCGGGCGGTCCAGGCCCCAGCGCTCCAGCAACGCCGCCAGCACCCGCCCCTGGGCCGCCAGCGACACGTCCGATCCCTCGGCCATCGACGACGCGCCGTAGCCCGGCATGTCCCAGAGGTACACCCGGAACTCGGTGGCCAGTACGGCCGCGATCGGCGCCCACAGCCGCGACGACCAGGGCGTCCCGTGGCAGAACACGAGCGGCGGGCCGTCGCCGGACACCGACCAGCGGATCCGGTGCCCGTCGACGTCGATCTCGTCGGCCGGGTCCGGGACCGTGTCGGACGTGCGGTCGGCCATCAGCTCGATGCCTCCTGGTTCGGCGACAAGTGGCACCGGAACGGTACGGGGCGGCCCGCCCGTCCGGGGTCCCGTCGCAGGTGCCCGATCCCGGCCACCCGTTCGGACGCACCATTCGGGACCACGGTTGCGTCCGCTTCGACCTTGACCTGTCCGGATCGCGTTTCACCTGGTCAAGTCGGTTGTGGATCCTTGACCGTCGAATTCGGTCGGCGCTACGTTCTCCGGTCTGAACGGCAGGGTGACGGCCGGTGAACGGAGGTGATCCCCCCATGGGCAAGAAGAAGAAGGACAAGAAGAAAAAGAAGTGACGTGACGGTCCGGCACCCCCGCGGCGAGGTCCTCGTCGTGGGCGGTCCCGGATCCCGTCCCACCGCTCCGCGCGAGCCCCGATGGAGCGGGAAGGACGGTTGCGGCGTGCATGGGCCGCGTCACAGCGGGCACTCCGTCACCCCGACGAGTGACAGACCGCCGCTGCTGGAGGCCCCGTGCCCTACCCGACGACGACCCCGGACCACGAGACCGGCACCGACGGCTGGAACCAGGCCGAGCGGTCCGAGTCGCCGCTGCGGCGCGCCGACCGCAACTTCGTCGAGCTCCTGCAGGAGCTGCGGGTCGTCCTGACCGGGGTCCAGATCCTCTTCGGCTTCCTGCTCACGGCGTCGTTCACCGAGCGGTTCACCGAGCTCGACGCGGTGCAGCGCGGCCTGTTCGTGACGACGCTGCTGTCGGCGGCGCTGAGCTCGGTGCTGCTCGTCGCGCCGGTCGCGGCCCACCGGCGGGTCTTCCGGAAGGGACTCAAGCCCGAGCTGGTCCGGTGGGCGCACCGCCTCACACAGGTGGGGCTCGTGGCGCTGGCGCTCACCCTCGTCTCCGGGCTCGTGCTGGTGCTGGACCTCGCCGTCGGACGGATCGGGGCGCTCGCCGGCGGTACGGGCCTCGCCGCGATCGTCGTGGGGTTGTGGGTGGTGAGCCCGGCCCGGCGGGCGCGGTGACGGACGGGCCGGCACTACCACCTCAGCGGAACGCGCCGATCCCGGTGAGCGCCTTGCCGACGGTGAGCTGGTGGACCTCCGAGGTGCCCTCGTAGGTCAGCACCGACTCGAGGTTCGCCGCGTGCCGCAGCACCGGGTACTCGAGCGTGATCCCGTTCGCGCCCAGGATCGTGCGGCTCGTCCGGGCGATCTCCAGCGACTCCCGGACGTTGTTCAGCTTGCCGATGCTGATCTGTTCCGGCGTGATCGTGCCCGCGTCCTTGAGCCTGCCCAGGTGCAGGGCCAGCAGCATCGCCTTGTCCAGCTCGACGGCCATGTCGGCGAGCTTCGCCTGGGTGAGCTGGAACCCGGCGAGCGGCCGGTCGAACACCGGGCGCGCGAGCGCGTAGCCGATCGCGGACTCCAGGCAGTCCCGGGCGGCTCCGGGCGCACCGAACACGATCCCGAACCGCGCCTCCGACAGGCAGCTCAACGGACCGCGCAGGCCGGTGACCCCGGGGAGCACGGCTGTGGCCGGGAGCCGGACCGCGTCGAGCACCAGTTCCGAGGTCACCGAGGCCCGCAGCGAGAGCTTGCCGGGGACGGCGCGGGCGGTGAATCCGGGCGTGCCCGCCGGGACGACGAACCCGCGGATGCCGTCGTCGGTCCGCGCCCAGACGACCGCGACGTCGGCGACCGAGCCGTTGGTGATCCACATCTTGGTGCCGTCGAGGACCCAGTCGGCGTCCGGGCCGTTGCCGTCGCGGCGGGCCCGGGTGCGCATCCCCGACGGGTCGGACCCGAAGTCCGGCTCGGTGAGGCCGAAGCAGCCGATCGCCCGGCCGGCCGCCATCGCCGGCAGCCACTCCTGCCGGTGCTCCTCGGACCCGAACGCGTGGATCGCGTACATCGCCAGCGAGCCCTGCACCGAGACCAGGCTGCGGATGCCGGAGTCGACGGCCTCCAGCTCGTGGCACGCGGCGCCGTAGGCGGTGGCCGAGGTCCCGGCGCAGCCGTGGCCCTCCAGGTGCATGCCGAGCACCCCCAGCTCGCCCAGCTCGACCGCGAGCTCGCGCACCGGCAGCTCGCCGGTCTCGAACCAGCCGGCCACGTGCGGCCGGAGCCGCTCGTCGCAGAACCGGCGGACGGTGTCGCGGATCGCGCGCTCCTCCTCGCCGAGCAGGGCGTCGAGGTCGAGCAGGTCCAGGGAGCGGGTCGCGGTGGTCACGGGGTCCTCCGGGGGGTGACGTGCAGGGCGTCGAGCACGTCGTCGGTGTGCTGTCCGAGCAGGGGCGGCGCGGTCCGCACGGCGGGGCGCGTGCCGTGGTAGTTGACGGGGAACCCGACCTGGCGGATCGGGCCGGCGGTCGGGTGTTCCACGGTCGAGACGATCCCGAGCGCTTCGGTGTGCGGGCTGGTGTAGACCTCGTGGAGGTCGCGGATCGGGGCGGCCGGGACACCGTCGGCCCGCAGCAGCTCGCACCACTGCGCGACGGTGCGCGGGGCGAGCGCCTTCTCGATCAGCGCGACCAGGTCGGCCCGGTGGGTGACCCGGTCGGCGTTGGTGCGGAACCGCGGGTCCTCGGCGAGCTCGGGCCGCTCCAGCGCCGAGCACAGCCGTGTCCACAGCGTGTCGTTGCCGACGGCGATCACGACGTAGCCGTCCGCGGCCGGGAACGCCTGGTAGGGCACCAGGTTGGGGTGTCCGGAGCCGAGCCGGCGCGGCGTCTCGCCGGTCGCGAAGTAGCCGGTCGCCCAGTTGATGTGCAGCGCCAGCTGGGTCTCGTACAGCGACGTCGTCAGGTACTGCCCGAGCCCGGTGCGTGACCGCTCGACCAGCGCCGACAGCACCCCGATCGCGCCGAACAGGGCGGCGCCGAGGTCGCCCATCGCGTAGCCGGCCTTCAGCGGCGGCCCGTCGGGCTCCCCGGTGAGTGACATGAGCCCGGCGGTGGCCTGGGCGACCATGTCGTAGCCGGGCTCGTCGCGCATCGGTCCGTCGTCGCCGAACGCCGAGATGTGCAGGACGACCAGGTGCGGGTGCCGCTCGGACAGCTCACGGTGGTCGAACAGCCGCTGCAGGCTGCTGCCGGGCCGGAAGTTCTCGACGACGACGTCGGCGTCGCGCAGCATCGCCTCGACCGTCGCGCGGCCCTCGTCGGACTTCAGGTCGACGGTCACCGACCGCTTGTTCCGGTTCGCCGCCAGGTAGTAGGTGGCGTCGGAGCCCTGGAACGGCGGGCCCCACTGCCGGGTCGGGTCGCCGCCGTCGGGGTGCTCGACCTTCACGACGTCGGCGCCCAGGTCGGCGAGGGTCATGCCGACGTAGGGCCCGGCGAGGATCTTCGACAGGTCGACGACCCGGATCCCGTCGAGCGGGCGCGCGGTGCGCGGTGCGCCGGTCCCCTCCTCCGCGGAGACGCCGGGGATCCGCACGGGCTCCGGCAGCGGACCGCCGTCGGCGATGACGCCGAGGTGGTCGAGCGCGGCGACAGGGGTGGCGCCCGGGTCGTCGAGCCGGTGCAGCACCGTCTCGGCGACGAGCAACGACCGGTGGTCACCGTCGGCGTGGAGCCGGTGCTCGGCCTGCTCCAGCAGCAGCGTCGCCATCAGGGTCTCTGCGACGTCGCCGGCCCAGCGGGCGATGCCGATCTCCTGCTCGCCGGCCGGGCTCCCGAGGAGCCGGTCCGCGTCCGCGGCGAGCCGGGACCAGCGCTCCCCCAGCCGCCGCGCCGCGCCGTCGGTGAGCGGGTGACGCACGGCGTCGAGGCGGGCCCGGTAGGTCGTCGCGAGGAGCCGGTGGGTGCCCTCCTTGCGCAGGCAGCGCAGGATGTCCAGCGCGATGACGTTCGACGAGCCCTCCCAGATGGACCCGAGATGGGCGTCGCGCAGGAGCCGGGGATCGACGAAGTTCTCGATGTAGCCGTTGCCGCCACGGATCTCCATCGTCTCGCCGGTCACGAATCGGGCCCGCTTGCAGACCGTGTACTTGGCGAGCGGCGTGAGGATCCGGATCAGCGACCGGGCCGCGGGATCGGCTGCGTCGCCGGTGACCTCGCCGAACGTGACGGCGTCGGCGGCGTCGAGCCGGTCGGCGCACTCCAGCACCAGGGCCAGCGACGCCTCGGCGTCCAGCAGCAGCGGCAGCAGCGTGGCCCGCATCAGCGGCTTGTCGAACAGCGCCGTCCCGGACACGACCCGCTCCCGGGTGTGGTCCACGGCCTCCCGCACGGCCCGCCGCATCAGCGCCGCCGAGCGCATGGCGTTGGACAGGCGCGAGACGTTGACCATCTCGGCCATCTGCAGGAACCCGCGGGACAGCTCGCCGACCGGTTGCGCCCAGGCCCCCTCCAGCGTCACCTCGCCGCTGGCCATCGACCGCGTCCCCAGCTTGTCCTTGAGCCGGTCGACGCGGACCGCGTTGCGGCTGCCGTCGGGGCGTGTCCGCGGCACCAGGAACATCCCGAGCCCGCGGGTCCCCTCGCCCTGTCCCGGTACCCGGGCCAGGGTGAGCACGACGTCCGCGGTGACGTTGGAGCAGAACCACTTCCGCCCGGTCAGCGTCCAGTGGTCGCCGTGGTCGGTCGCCTCGGTGGCGGTCCGCCCGACGTCGGTGCCGCCGTCGATCTCGGTCATGAACATCGCGCCGGTGGCGGCGGTGGCCGGGTCGGTGGAGCTGAGGGCGTCGATCTCGGCGGCGAACCGGCCGGCGTCGAACAGGCGCAGGATGCGGGCCGCGGAGTCGGTCATCGACAGCGGGCACGCGATGCCGAACTCGGACTGCACGAACAGGTACGACAGCGCGTACTTGACGACGTGCGGGGTGCGGCCGGGCCACCCGTTGACGCCCGGGCGGTGCGACATCGCGGCCAGGCCGAACCGGTGGAACGCGACCTCGGCGAGGCCGTCGTAGGCGGGGTGGAACTCGATCTCGTCGATCCGTTCCCCGGACGGCGCGAACGGGACGTGCCGGGGCGGGTGGCGGTCGGCTGTCCGGGCGAGCCGGTCCACCTCTCCCCCGGCCGCGGCGCCCATGGCGTCGAGCAGCGGGCCGGCACGGTCCCGGTCGGCGGGGGCCAGCACGCGGTCCAGCATCGGGCGCAGTGCCGGGTCCCGGTCGGCGACGTTCACGGAGAGTTCCTCCCGGAGTGGGGTCGGGTGCGGGGCGGTCATCGGTCCGCCCAGGTGCTGCGCCGGATCAGGGCGGCGGTGCAGACGATCGAGACGACGACGTAGCCCAGGCCGAGCACGACGACCGACCAGATGCTGCCGGTGGTGACCAGCAGGGTCTGCGAGACCAGTGGCGCGGTGCCGGCGAACACCGTGGTGCAGAGCTGGTAGGCCAGCGAGGTGGCGGTGTAGCGGACGTCGACCGGGAAGACCTCGGAGAGGATCCCGGCCAGGGCGGCGTAGAACATCGCGTGCGGCACCGTCGCCAGCGCCATCCCGAGCATCGCCAGGCCGAGCGAACCGGTCTGCACGAGCACGAACATCAGGGGCAGCAGCACGATCTCGGGGAGCAGCATCCAGAGCACGGCGCGCCGCAGGTCGATCCGGCTGGCCAGCACCGCCCCGAACGGCTGCACGATCACCTGGACGACGAGCGCCACGGTGATCACGGTCAGGAACGTGGTCCGGTCGAACCCGATCTCGGTCGTGGCCCAGGACAGCGCGAACGTCGTCTTCACGTAGGTGATCGCCACGCCCGCGGCACCGGCGCCGACCCCGATCGCGACCAGCAGGCGGTGCTTGCGCAGGACCTCCGCGATCGGCAGCTTCGCGGTGCGCCGCGACTCCAGCAGCGCGGTCATCTCGGGCGTCTCGGCCATCCGCAGCCGGATGAACAGGCCCACCATCAGCAGGAGCAGCGACGCGATGAAGGGCACCCGCCAGCCCCAGGAGGCGAAGGCCTCCTCGTCGAGCTGGGAGATGCCGAGGAAGGCCAGGGTGGCGAGCAGGTTGCCCACCGGCGAGCCCTGCTGGGCGAACGCCCCGTAGAGGATCCGCTTGTGGCGGGGCGCGTACTCGGTCGCGATCAGGACCGCGCCGCCCCACTCACCGCCCATGGCGACGCCCTGCACCATGCGCAGCACGATCAGCAGCACCGGGGCCAGGACGCCGATCTGCGCGTAGGTCGGGAGCAGGCCGACGCCCGCCGTCGCGACCGCCATCATCGACAGCGTCGTGACGAGCGCCGTCTTGCGGCCGACGCGGTCGCCGATGTGCCCGAACACGATCCCGCCGATCGGGCGGGCGAGGAATCCGACCCAGAACGTCCCGAACGCGGCGAGCGTGCCGAGCACCGGGTTCATGTCGGGGAAGAACAGCTGCCCGAACACCAGCGCGGACGCGGTGCCGTAGATGTAGAAGTCGAACCACTCGACGGTCGTCCCGATGAAGGCGGTGACGCCGGCCTTCCGGGCCTCCCTCGGCATCGCCGTCGTCGTCTCGGTGCGGGGTACGGAGTCGGTCATCGCAGACTTCCTTGTCGGCGTGCGGGGGTCTGCGACGACTGTGTCAGCGAGGATTATGCCTGGTCAAAGACCAATTAAGTCCGGCATTGAGACCGCTTTAGCAACAGTCAGGACTGTGCCGTCGGCAGCACCCGCTCGGCGACGTCGAGCACGGCCCACAGCGCCCGCGACGGGTTGTCCGCCCGCCAGGCGAGCGCGATCGGCAGCGCGGGCGGCTCGTCGCTCAGGGGCCGGAAGACCACGTGCCCGGTGTGGATGCGCTGCGCCGACGAGACCATCAGCGCCACGCCCACCTCGGCCCCGACCAGGGTCAGCATCGTGTACGAGTCCGGCGCCTCCTGGGCGATGCGCGGCGTGAACCCCGCGTCGAAGCACGCCCGGTGCGCGGCGTCGCGGACCGCCGACCCGCCGTCGGCGGGGAACGACACGAACGGCTCCGACGCGAGCTCGGCCAGCGCGACCGACTCCTGCCCGGCCAGCCGGTGCCGGTCCGGCAGCGCGACGACGATGCGCTCCAGGCGCACGACCCGCGCGTCCAGCCCGGTCCGCACCGGGACCGCCGCGAACCCGATGTCGAGCCGCCCGTCGGCGACGTCGTTGAGCGCCTGCCCCGAGTACGTCTGCCCGCGCAGCACCAGTTCAATCCCCGGCAGCTCCGAGGTGACGGCCCGGGTCAGCAGGGGCAGCACGTCGTAGCTGCTGGCACCGGCGAACCCGATGCTGACCCTGCCGACCTCGCCGTGCCCGGCCGCGCGCACCGCCCGCTCGGCCAGCGCCGCCTCGTCGAGCAGGCGGCGGGCGTGCTCCAGCAGCGCGTCGCCCTGCGCGGTCAGCGCGACGCTGCGGGTGCTGCGCTCGAACAGCTGCGTGCCGAGCTCGTCCTCCAGCGTCCGGATCCGCCGGCTCAGCGGGGACTGGGCCATGTGCAGGCGCTCCGCCGCGCGTCCGAAGTGGAGTTCCTCGGCCACGGCGACGAAGGCCGCGAGGTGACGCAGCTCCATGGGGGTCATTGTTCCCGCCGCTCGTCGTGAGGGGTGGTCGCCTCGGGTAATCTGCGCGCCGCAGCGGCGGTAGCTCAACTGGTCAGAGCAGCGGACTCATAACCCGTCAGGTTGCCGGTTCGAGCCCGGCCCGCCGCACGGCCGCGATGCCAGGTGGTGGAGCACCGCGACCCACCGGTCGCCACAGACCGTCCGCTCGCCGAACGTCTGCCATCCGCCACTGCCCTGCCCGGTCACGCCGGGACCCTGGTGGCGCCGAGGCGCCCGTCAGCCCCGCGGCTCCCGGCCCCGTTCGAGCACCTCCCGCAGCCGGACGGGATCGGACTGCAGGTCCGCAGGCAGCAGCTCGACGATCTGCTCCGGGCGCAGCGGCAGGTCGAGCAGGCTGAGCTTGATCCGGCTGCGCCGGGCGTGGGCGTCCGGGTCGAGCCGGACGACCTGGGCGGCGTCGGCGCGCAGGCGCGCGGTCAGGGTCGCGTCGGGACCGAGGTCGCCCCACCGGGTGCCGTCGAGCTGCAGCTCCGCGCTGCGGCTCGACGGATCGAGGTGCAGGGCGACGGTGTCCCCGGCCGGGAGGACGATCGACCGGCTCACGCCCGACATCGGGGCGACCGGGGTGATCGTCAGGACGTCGGCGCCGGGCGACACGACCGGCCCGCCGGCGGCGTAGTTGTAGGCGGTCGAGCCGGTCGGGGTGCTGAGCACGAGCGCGTCGCACCGGTAGTAGCCGTAGTGCGCACCGTCGACGACCAGGTCGGCGACGACCGACGACCCGGGCGAGTTCCGGCACAGCACCAGGTCGTTGAACGCCGACCCGGACACCTCGTCGTGGTCGGCGTCGATGCAGCTGTGCGGCTCGACGACGTAGTCCCCCTCCCCGAGCCGGTCGAGCGCCGCGGGCAGCCCCGACGGCTCGACCTCGACGAGGAAGCCGACGTTGCCGTGGTTGACCCCGATCACCGGGACCGGGCGGGCCGCGACCAGGCGCATCGCGCCGAGCATCGTCCCGTCTCCCCCGAGGCTGACGACCGCGTCGACGCGGTCGAGGAACCCGGGCTCGTCGAGCACGGTGACGTCGGTCCCGAGCCGGGCCGCGTCCTGCGGCCGGACGACGACGTCCGCGTCGTGCCCCGCCGCCCACGCCAGGACGGTGCGCACCGAGTCGTCCACCGCCTTCGACGGGTGCACGACGAGTCCGATGTGCAGGTCGGCGCCGTCGGCGCGGGTGACCACCATGACCGTTCCTCCCGATGCGTGCGACGGGGCGGGTGCCCACCGCACACCACCCCATCATCGCGAACCCCGGGCACGCCGTCCCCGGGCGTACTTTCAGCTAGGCTGAAACTCATGGAAGCCTTCCTGCTGTCCGTCCACGTCGTGGCGGGCATCCTCTTCGTCGGCCCGGTCGCCGTGACGACCAGCCTGTTCCCCCGGTACGCACCGGTGACCGTCGCAGCGGCCGGCGCGGAGCGGAGCCCCGACGTCGCCCGCCTGCTGCACCGCATCACCCGGGTCTACGGCGTGCTGGCGATCGCGGTCCCGGTCGTCGGCCTCGTGCTGGCCGCCGTCCAGGGCCGGACGACGGAGGTGTGGGTCGTCGTCGCGATGGTGCTGACCGCCCTCGCCGGCGGGCTGCTCGCACTGCGGATCGCGCCGGACCAGCGCGAGGCGCTCGACCGCCCCGACGACGGCACCCGGCTACGGCGGCTCGCCATGACGTCCGGCGTGTTCAACCTGCTGTGGGCGGTCGTCGTCGTCCTCATGATCGTGCGGCCCGGATCGGACAGCACGTGACCGGGCTGCTGCGCATCCTGGCCGCGCTGTCCGTACTCGAGCTCGTCAGCGTGCTCGCACTGCTGGTGAACCTCGCGACCGTGCACGACGCGACGGTCGCGAGCGTCCTCGGCCCGGCCCACGGTGCGCTCTACCTCGCCGTGGCCGTCACCGCCCTGCTCGGACGCGGACTGACACCGTGGACCCGGATCGGCGCGATACTCCCCGTCCTGAGCGGCCCGCTCACGATGGTCAACGTGCGACGGGAGGCACGGACACCGTGAACCTGCGCCACCACCTGCGCCGGGCACCGGCCGTCGATGCGGCCGACGCGGTCCGGCTCGTCGCGGACGGCGCGCTCGTCGTCGACGTCCGGCGAGCCTTCGAGTGGAAGCGACAGCACATCCCGGACGCCGTGCACATGCCCCTCGAGGTCCTGCCCGAACGCTGTGTCGAACTCCCGGACGACCGTCTCCTCATCACGTTCTGCACCAGTGGGCTCCGCTCCGCCGGAGCGGCGAACCTGTTGCGGGAGAACGGGTTCGACGCGGTCAACATGACCCGAGGACTGATCGACTGGCGGGCGGCGAGTGGGGCGCTCACGACGGGCTGACCGGTCGAGCCGTCCGCCCCGGGCGGAGAGCCCGAAACGGCACCGGTGACGGATCGGTCCGGATCCGGCAGGCTGTGCCCGGACCGCAACGACGCGGCCGACCGGCACCGGAGGGGTCGATGACGACCGGACAGCGACGTGAGGACTTCCTGCCCGCCGACCGGGGACAGCAGGCCCCCAATGCCGGACGCTTCCTGCTGCTGTTGTTCGCGGCCAACACCTTCAACTTCTACGACCGCGCCATCCCGGCGATCGTGGCCGAGCCGATCAAGGTCGAGTTCGCACTGTCCGATCTGGACATCGGCATCCTCGCGGCGGCGTTCACCGTCGTCTACGCCCTGTGCGGGCTGCCGCTCGGCCGGCTCGCCGACCACCGCTCCCGGGCGAAGATCATGGGCTGGGGCCTGGTGGCGTGGAGCGCGCTGACGGCGGCGAGCGGCGCCGCCTGGAACTACACCTCGCTGCTCCTGCTGCGGATCGGCGTGGGCGTCGGCGAGGCGAGCTACGCCCCCGCCGCCAACTCGACGATCGCGGACCTCTACCCGGCCGAGAAGCGGGCCCGCGCCATCGGGCTGTTCCAGCTCGGCCTTCCGGTCGGGCTGATCCTGGCCTACTTCTCGGTCGGCGCGATCACCGAGGCGTTCGGGTCGTGGCGGGCACCGTTCGTCCTCGCCGCAGTGCCCGGGATCCTGATCGCGATCGGCTTCTTCCTCGTCCGCGAGCCCCGGCGTGGCGCGTCCGAGGCGACTCCGGCAGCCACGGGGCGCGAGAAGGTCGACCGTCCGTTCCGGAGGATCCTGGCCGTCCCGACGATGTGGTGGCTGATCATCGCGGGGATCGGCGCCAACCTCGCCGCGTACTCGGTCAACACGTTCACCGTGCCGCTGTTCCAGCGCTACTTCGGCGCGTCGCTGACCGGTGCGGCCGCGCTGACCGGCGTCGTCGTCGGGATCACCGGGCTGGTCGGGCTGCTCGCTGGCGGGTGGCTCTCCGACCGTGCCGCCCGGCGGTCGTCCGGGGCGCGGGTGCTGGTCGGCGCCGTGGCCACGCTGCTCTCGGTGCCGCTCACCTGGTTCGCGCTCACCCTCGGCCCCGAGGCGACCGGGACGTTCGTGCTGCTGTTCGGTGTCGGCTGGCTGCTGCAGTACCTCTACTACACCTCGGCGTACCCGGCCGTCGCCGACGTCGTCCCACCGCGCCTGCGCTCCACCGCGACCGCCGTCTTCTTCGCCGCGTTCTACCTGCTGGGCGGCGCCATCGGCCCGGTGATCGCGGGGGCGCTCTCCGACTCGTTCGCGGCGACGGCGCTGGCCGCCGGCACGGGGCAGGCCGAGGCGGCCGCGATCGGGCTGCGGCAGGCGCTGTCGGTCATCGTCCCGATCTCGATGCTGATCACGGCGGTCGGCCTGTTCCTGGCGACCCGGACCGTCCAGCGCGACAACGAGCGGATGAAGGCCGCGACGGCGACGGGCTGAGCTCCTACCGTGCCCGCAGGACGGGCCGCGGCCGCAGCAGCGGGACGTCGTCGACGACGGGCTCCGCGGCCTGTGCGACGGGCGCGGGGTGCGCCGGCCCGGCGACCCCGAGGAACGGGCGCACGAACCGCGCCGTCCGTTCCAGCACCTCGCGGTGCACGTCGGCCGGTGCCGTGGTCGGCTGGGCCTGCACGATCGTCTCGCCCGCCCACGGGAGTGCGGGATCGGCGAGGAGGTCGTCGATCACGCGACCGGTCGAGTGGCCCGCGGGGAGCGGCCGGGACAGCGCGACCCGGGGCAGGCCACGGGCGTAGGTCCAGTACCGGGCGAGGTCCGGGACGACGGTGCCCTCCGCGGGCGGCCGCCCTGAGATCACGCCCAGCCCACGGGCGGCCGCGGCGTCCACCTCGGACGACGTCGCCCACCACACCCGCTGCTCGGCCAGCGGCGGCGGGAGCAGTTCGAGCAGCACGTCGAGCGCGGCGAGGGTGTCGGTGTGCCGGTCGTCGTAGTGACGTCCGAACCGGACGGACGCCTCGTCGTCGGCCCCGGCGCCGACGCCCAGCTCCAGCCGGCCGCCGGACAGCGCGTCGAGCACGGCGGCGTCCTCCGCGAGACGACGCGGGTCCTCCAGCGGCAGCGCGACGACGGCCGTCCCGAGCCGGATCAGCCGGGTGCGCTCCGCGACGGCGGCGAGCAGGACCAGCGGCGACGGCAACCGGCCGCCGAGGTGGCCGTCGTGGTGCTGGGCGACCCAGAACGAGTCGTACCCGAGCTCCTCGGCGCGGACGGCCAGGTCGACGGTCTCGCGGTACGCCCGCGCGGGGTCGTCGCCCGTGACGTGGGTGAGATAGCCGAGCCGCACCCCGCGGAGGATAGAAGGTGACGCCCCGGCACCGGACGGGTGACTCGGCGGTGACACGGGGTGCCGGGATCAGCCGAGGCGCTCGACCTGCCGATCGACCTGCCGGTCGACCTCCGCGAGACGCTCCAGCGCGGGCGCAGCCCGGTACTCGGCCTGCACCCGCCGGTACGTCAGCGCCAGGGTCTCCACCGTCGCCGGTCCGCGACCGGCCCGCACGGGGCGGTCTGTCCGGGAAGAGGCAGACAGGATGGCCACACCACAGATGCAGTCACAGTGGTCGAACTCCCTCTCGAGATCCGTGTCGGACGTGGGGCCGGTACACATCGGACGATGAGTAGACTGCCCCGCTTTCAGCACGAGGATGCGTGATTCCCGGCATTTCTCCCGATTGCGTGCAGGATCGACGCGGTTCGTGACACCACAGCTTCCGGTGAACCGGGTTCATCGGTACGTTCCCCGGCATGACCACTGCTGCCAGGACGATTTCCTGTCGATGCGCCGTGCGGATTCTTCGCGCAGTGATCATCGTACTCGCCGCATCGTTCGTCGCCGTACCGGCGACGCTCCCCGGGAACGACGGCTCGACGCCGTCCGTGGAACGGACGACGTCCCAGTCGTCCGAGGAATGTCCCCCGGAGCTGGAACTCCGTGCGACGCAGAGCGGGCCGGACCAGCCTCTCCAGTGGGTGTGCTCCAACGAGGACGGAAGCGTGACGGCGAGACCCGTCGACTGCCCCGAGAGCCACCCGAACCGGCACACCGACAAGAACGGAGAGCTCCTCAGCTGCTACAGCTGGTTCTGACGCGGATCGTCGTCGTCCCGTCGGCAGGACGGAATACGAGCGGGACGTCACCGTCGAGCGCCCATTCGGTCGACATTCTTCCGTTCGCAGGCCCGGCGCGGAATCCGTCCGCCAGACCTCCCGGGCATCACACGAACCGCCCGATCCCCGACGTGACACACAGGGGCATCATGACGTCACCTGCCCTCGCCGATCTTCTCCCCACTGCAGTTCTGATTCTCCAGTTGAGCCTTCTGGTGATACTCGGCGCGATGGCGCCGGCAGTCTTTCCGGCCGCCCACGGGAATCGGACGGTTCTCCTGGCGGTCCGCCGATTCGCCGGATGGTCGGTGCTACTGGCACTCGGCGGTGGGGCGTCGGTGGCACTGCTGGACGCCCCGGCCGTCCCGACCGGGGTGACGTCGTGGATCCCGCTCCTCGTCACCGCGCTGGCGGGAGCCGTCGCGGTCCGGGTGGGCCACCTCCTCCGGCGTCACCGCACCACACCGTGAGAGCTTCTGCCTATCGAACACCCCATCACTACGTCTTGGACGTTCTCCTTCCCGTGCCCGCTAATGGTCGCTGTGACAGCGCACGGTCGGTCACCCCGATCCGTGCGGACGATCCATGCGAAACCGAAGACGGGGAAGTCGATGAAGATCATCTCGGTGCACGAGGGTGTCGTCCCGATCAGCTCGTCGATCCGCAACGCCTGGATCGACTTCAGCGCCATGGACTGCTCTATCGTCGCCGTCGTCAGTGACGTCGTGCGCGACGGCGAGCCGGTCGTCGGGTACGGGTTCAACTCCAACGGCCGCTACAGCGCCGGGGACATCCTGCGCAGGCGCATCGTCCCCCGCCTGCTCGCCGCCGACCCGGACTCCCTGCTCGCCGACGACGGCCGGCTCGACCCGTCCCGCGCCTGGGACGTCGTCATGACCAACGAGAAGCCCGGCGGTCACGGCGAGCGCTCGGTCGCGGTCGGCGTCCTGGACATGGCGCTGTACGACCTCGCCTCCAAGATCGACGGACTTCCCCTCCACCGGTGGCTGTCCGACCGCCACGGCGACGGCGACCCCGACGACGACGTCTTCGTCTACGCGGCCGGCGGCTACTACGCCCCCGGTAAGACCCTCTCCGACCTGCAGGACGAGATGCGCGGGTTCCTCGACCAGGGATACCGCGTCGTGAAGATGAAGATCGGCGGCGCCGACCTCGCCGAGGACCTCCGCCGCATCGAGGCGGTGCTCGACGTCCTGGACGGCGACGGCTCCCGGCTCGCCGTCGACGTCAACGGCAGGTTCGACCTCGCCACCGCCCTCGAGTACGGCGCGGCCATCGAGCCGTACGGCCTGTTCTGGTACGAGGAGGTCGGCGACCCGCTCGACTACCGGCTCAACGCCACCCTGTCCGAGCACTACCGCGGCCCGATCGCCACCGGCGAGAACCTGTTCTCCCTGCAGGACGCCCGCAACCTCGTCCGCTACGGCGGCATGCGCCCCGACCGCGACTGGATCCAGGTCGATCCCGCCCTGAGCTACGGGCTCACCGAGTACCTGCGCATCCAGGAGATGCTCGCGCAGCACGGCTGGTCCTCGCGCCGCTGCATCCCGCACGGCGGCCACCAGTTCTCGCTGCACATCGCCGCCGCACTCAAGCTCGGCGGCAACGAGTCCTACCCCGGCGAGTTCCAGCCGACCGGTGGCTTCGCCGACGGCGCCGTCGTCGAGAACGGCCGGGTCGGGCTCACCGAGACCCCCGGCATCGGGTTCGAGCAGAAGGCCGCGTTCCACGCGGTCCTGCGCGAACTGCACGCCTGACACCCCGCGCGGAGGAACGTGATTGGAACGCCGCCACGTGGGTAGGCCACGGCAATGGATGCACGGCCGATGTGCCCGTCCCGCAAGCGGTCGACGCCGGAGGGATCCGGATGAGCCGGCGGGACCACGACGTCAGCGAGGCGGATCTCGAGGTGCACCCGCCCGAGGACCACGCGGCGGGGCCGACCGCCGTCGCGGTGTCGATGAAGCGGGCGCTGGAGCGGATGGGTCCCGCCCGTACGGCGCGGACGTTCCTGGACCTGAACAAGGCCGAGGGGTTCGACTGCACGAGCTGCGCGTGGCCGGACCCGGACCCCGGCCACCGCGCCGTCGCCGAGTTCTGTGAGAACGGCGCGAAGGCCATCGCGGAGGAGGCCACGAAGGACCGGGCGACGCCCGAGTTCTTCGCCCGGCACAGCATCGCCGAGCTCGACGCCCGCTCCGAGTACTGGCTCGGCCAGCAGGGCCGGATCACGCACCCGATGGTGCGGCGACCGAACGGCACGCACTACGAACCGATCGGCTGGGACGAGGCGTTCCGGCTGATCGCGGGCGAGCTCGACGGCCTGGACTCGCCGGACGAGGCGACCCTGTACACGTCCGGCCGGGCCTCCAACGAGGCCGCGTTCGCCTACCAGCTCTTCGCCAGGGCGTTCGGCACCAACAACCTGCCGGACTGCTCGAACATGTGCCACGAGTCGACGTCGATCGCGTTGCAGGAGTCCATCGGGATCGGCAAGGCCAGCGTCACCCTCCCGGACCTCGTCGGCGCGGACCTCATCGTGATCGCCGGTCAGAACCCCGGCACCAACCACCCGCGCATGCTGACCCAGCTCGAGCACGCCAAGCAGAACGGCGCCAGGATCCTGACGATCAACCCGTTGCGGGAGGCCGGGCTGCTGCGGTTCAAGAACCCGCAGACCCCGAAGGGCGTCGTCGGGCGCGGCACCGACCTGTCCGATCTGCACCTGCCGGTACGGGTCAACGGCGATCTCGCGCTGTTCCAGGCGATCGGCGCCCTGCTCGTCGAGTGGGACGCCCTCGACCACCCGTTCCTCGAGCGCTACACGACGGGCTTCGAGGAGTGGCGCGAGCACGTCTCCCGGATCGACTGGGACGACGTCACCCGCTCCACGGGCTTGTCCCGGGACGAGATCACGGAGGCGGCCGTCCTGCTGCGGGACTCGCGCAAGACCGTCTTCTGCTGGGCGATGGGGTTGACCCAGCACCGCAACGGCGTCGCCACGATCAAGGAGGTCGTCAACCTCGCGCTGGCCCAGGGCAACATCGGGAAGCCGGGCGCGGGGCTGTTCCCGGTCCGGGGCCACTCGAACGTCCAGGGTGACCGGACCATGGGGATCTGGGAGCGCGTGCCGAAGACCTTCCTCGACTCCCTGCAGCGGGAGTTCGGCTTCGACCCGCCCCGCGAGCACGGGTACGACACCGTCGACAGCATCCGTGCGATGCGCGACGGGAAGGTCAAGGTGTTCGTCGGGCTCGGCGGCAACTTCCTGCAGGCCGCACCCGACACCGACGTCACCGCCGCCGCGCTCTCGAACACCCTGCTCACCGTGCAGATCTCGACCAAGCTCAACCGGTCGCACCTGATCGGTGGCAGGACCGCGCTCATCCTGCCCACGCTCGGGCGCACCGAACGCGACGTCCAGGAGTCCGGGCAGCAGTTCATCACCGTCGAGGACTCCACCTGCTCGGTCCACGCCTCCCGCGGGCCGCTGCGGCCGGCGAGCCCGCACCTGCGGTCCGAGGTCTCGATCATCACCTCGATGGCCGAGGCGACCCTCGGCGACCGGTACGGGATCGACTGGGCGGGGATGCGTGCGGACTACCGCCGGATCCGCGACCACATCTCCCGTGTCGTCGTCGGCTGCGAGAGCTACGAGGTCAACGCGCGCAGGCCCGGTGGCTTCGTCCTGCCGCACCCGCCCCGGGACTCCCGCACCTTCGAGACCCCGTCCGGGCGCGGCGAGTTCGCGGTCTCGCCGATCGAGGTGCTGGACGTCCCCGAGGGCCACCTCCTGCTGCAGACCCTGCGCAGCCACGACCAGTTCAACACCACCATCTACGGGATGTCGGACCGCTACCGCGGCATCGAGGGCGGCCGGCGCGTGGTCTTCGCCCACCGCGAGGACATCGCTGCCCTCGGGTTCGACGACGGCGACCACATCGATCTCGTGACGCGGTGGGACGGCGACGAGCACGTCCGCTGCGCCCGGGACTTCCGCCTGGTCGCCTACGAGATCCCCCGCGGCACCGCGGCGGCCTACTACCCGGAGACGAACCCGCTGGTCCCGCTCGACTCGACCGCACTGAAGAGCAACCAGCCCGCGTCGAAGTCGGTCGTCGTCCGGCTCACGACCGCGGGATCGGAGGACTGCGTGCCCGAGGGCGCACAGGGCGCGGTCGGCGGGGACTGGTCGCACAAGTCCCACCCCGAGGTCCCCCACCTGTCCTGACCCACCCTCCGGGACCCGGGACCGCGCCGGGGACGCTCTGTTCGCACGGGATCGGTTCGTTCGCACGGGATCCGATCCCGTGCGAGGGACGCGAACCCGTGCGAAACGAGGCGGGCCGGCTATCCGCTCGCGCCGCGACGATGCGTCACCCCGCTCGTCCGGCCCGCACGGGACCGGGACCTACCGGGGCCGGACCGCCATCGCCGCCGCCACCGCCCGGGTCGCCGGGGTCCGGTGGCGGCGACGTCCACACCTGGACGGTGCTGCCCCACGGGACGGTCTCCCCACCCGGTGGCTGCTGCCCGGTCACCCGCCGCTCCGGCAGGTGCCCGGCGACACCCTCCTCGACGGCGAGCACGCCGCCGTCGAGGGCGGTGTCGTGGGCCCTCGGGACGTCGAGTCCCGCGAGATGCGGGACGGTGACGATGCGCTCGCGTTCCGGCCGTGTCCGTGTCCTCCCCATGACCAGGTATTGCCGCAGGCGCGACGCCGAAACCCGCACGCCGCGCCCGTTCACCACGCCCAGGAGCCGGTGACCAGCGCGACCCCCGTCACCGCGAGCAGCCCGACGACGACGTGCTCGCCCCGGCCGCCGGTGCGGAACCGCAGCACGTCGGGCCAGCGGATCCGGGCCAGCGGCCAGAACGCGAACCGGTTCCCGGCCGACGTCAGCTCGTCGCCGATCGCCCCGATCCAGCAGCCGGCGCCGGCTGCGGCACCCGTCCAGACCGCGGTGTCACCGGGCAGGACGAACCCGGTCCCCCACCAGACGAGCAGCCCGACCGCCGCGGCGAACACCGGCGAGTGCGAGAGGCCGCGGTGCGAGACACCGGTGAGGACCTTCGACGTCCACCGGATCGCCCGGCACAGCAGCCATGTCACCGGCGGCAGTGCCCGCGACGCCGTGCTCGACGGGTGGTCGAGGTCCGGTGCGAACGCCGCGAGCGCGCACACCACCACGACGACCGGGACCAGCACGGGCGGCGGCGGCACGACCGCGCACACGGCGAGGCCGAGGACGGCCCCGGACAGGGCGTGGGTCCGGCCCATCACCTGGTTCTCACGGCGGCGTCGCACTCCCGGGTCGTCGGTTCGAGCATCGCGGCGCGTCCGGCGGGTGGGCCGGCGGCCGGACGGCCGGGCGGGCCGCACCGACCGTAGCCGCGGCGGAGCCGTCCCCCGTCCGGACGACACGCCCACCGGCGAGATGATTCGACGGCCACAGGTGAGGTACCCCGGGGGATGACCGATCAGCTCCCGATCCCGGACTACGACAACCTGCCCGAGAACGCGCTGGCCAACCGGATCCGCACGCTCGACGCGGACGGCGTCGCCCAGCTCCTCGAGTACGAGCGCGGGCACGCGAACCGGATCCAGGTCGTGATGGTGCTCGAGCGCCGGCTCGACGACCTGCGCTCCGGCGACGCGGCGCCGACCGGGGGCGATCCCGCCGGCGCCCAGCCGGAGGTTCCCGGCACGCCGGACCGCGGCTCGCCCGTCGAGGCCACCGACCAGCAGCAGTACAACCAGCCACTGCGACACGGCGTCGCCGGGCAGACGCCGAACCGACCGATCCGCTGAGCCGCCGCTGTTGACCTCCGGGCCCGCCCGGCCGAAGCTGCATCCGTGACGGGTGGCTGGCGGAATTGGGCGGGCAACCAGCGCAGCCGCCCGGCCCGCACCGTCCACACCCGCGACGCCGGCGAGGTCGCCGACGCCGTCCGCGCCGCGGCCCTGTTCGGCCTGCGGGTCACGGCCCTGGGCAGCGGGCACTCGTTCACCGGCATCGGGGCGCCCGACGGCGTCGCGGTCCGGCCACCGTCCGACCCGGACCGGATCCGGCTCGACGGCGACCTGGTGCACGTCCCCGCCGGGGTCACGCTCCGGGCGCTGAACCGGTGGCTGCGGCGCCGCGGCCGGGCCCTGCCCAACCTGGGCGACATCGAGGAGCAGACGGTCGCCGGTGCGATCTCCACCGGCACCCACGGCACCGGGGCCGGGTACCGGGGCATCGCCGCCGGCGTCCGCGGGCTGGAGATCGTCACCGCCGACGGTGCCGTGTACCGGCCGGACGGCGCCGAGCTCGCGCTCGCCGCGGTCGGCCTGGGCGCCCTCGGCGTGATCACCGAGGTCACGCTCGCGACGGTGCCCGCGTTCGACCTGCACGCCGTCGAGTCCGTCCGGCCGCTGGCCGAGGTCGTCGACGGCCTCGGCGAGCTGGCCGCCGCCCACGACCACGTCGAGTTCTACTGGTTCCCGCACACCGACGTCGCCGTGCTGAAGTGCAACGACCGCACCGGCCGGTCCGGCCCGCGGCGCGGCCGCGCCGCGGCCTGGATCGGTGACGAGCTGCTCGGCAACGCCGGGTTCGCCCTCGCCTGCCGCGCCGGCGAGCTGGCCCCGCCGCTCGTCCCCCGGCTGAACGGGTTCCTGGCGGGCCGGATGGCCGCCGCCGAGTACGTCGGGCCCTCGCACGAGGTGTTCTGCAGCCCACGCCGGGTCCGCTTCCTGGAGATGGAGTACGCCGTGCCCCGCGCGGCGCTGCCCGAGGCGTTCGCCGGCCTCCGCGCCGCGGCGGCCCGGCACGCCCGCGACGTCACGTTCCCGGTGGAGGTCCGGGTGCTCGGCGCCGACGACGTCCCGCTCTCCACGGCGTACGACCGGGACAGCGCCTACCTGGCCGCCCACGTCCGCGCCGGACGCCCGTACGAGGCGTACTTCGCCGCCGTCGAGTCGGTGCTGTCCGCGGCCGACGGCAGACCGCACTGGGGCAAGATCCACACCCGGACCGCGGCCCAGCTGCGACCGCGCTACCCGCGGTTCGCGGAGTTCGTCGCCCTGCGGGACCGGCTCGACCCGGAGGGCCGGTTCCGCAACCCCTACCTCGACCGGGTCCTGGGAGTTCCGTGCGCCTCACCGACCTGACCACGCCCGCCCTCGTCGTCGACGCGGGCGCCCTGGAGGCGAACCTCGCCGACATGGCGGCCGCCCTGCCCGGCCCGCGGCTGCGGCCGCACGTGAAGGCGCACAAGACGACCGAGCTGTCCCGGCGGCAGCTCGCCCACGGTCACGCCGGCTTCACCTGCGCCACCGTGCGCGAGGTCGAGGGGATGGCCGCCGCCGGGCTCGGGACGGACCTGTTGCTGGCGAACGAGGTGCTCGACGCCCGCCGGCTCGGCGCCGTGGTCGAGGCCGGGGCCCGGGTGACGGTCGCGATCGACTCGGAGGCGACGCTGCGCGCCGCCGTCGACGGCGGGGTGCGGGAGGTGCTCGTCGACGTCAACGTGGGCATGCCGCGCTGCGGGATCGCCCCCGGCCGGGCGGGCGCGCTCGCCGACGCCGCCCGGGCCGCCGGGCTGACCGTGCGCGGTGTGATGGGCTACGAGGGCCACCTGCAGATGGTCGGCGACGCGGCCGAGCGGGCCCGGCTGACCGCCGGGTGCACCGACCTGCTGCTCGCCGCGCACACCGACGTCGGCGGCGAGATCGTCTCCGGCGGCGGTACCGGCACGCACGCGATGAACACCGCCTGCACCGAGATCCAGGCCGGGTCGTACGCGCTGATGGACACCGCCTACACCGCGGCGGGCCTGCCGTTCCGCCAGGCGCTGACCGTGCTGTCCACAGTGGTCTCGACGACCGCGCCGGCGGGCGACATGCCCGGCTGGGCGGTCGCCGACGCCGGGCTCAAGGCGTTCGGGATGGACCACGGCAACCCGTCGGTGCCCGGCGGGAACGTCTGGTTCTGCTCCGACGAGCACCTCGTGTTCGCGCTCGACGCGCCGCCGCGGGCCGGTGACCGGGTCCGGATCGACCCGGCGCACGTCGACCCGACCGTCGCCCTGCACGAGCGGATGCACGTCGTCGACGGCGACGACGTGCTCGACACCTGGCCGGTCGACCTGCGCGGCTGGTGACCCGCGCGGCCGATGTCACGGGCGTCGCCGGGTGGCATGCTGGACGGCTTCACACGGAGCGATCCGAAGGAGGTGACGACGATGCACGACACGGCATCGGTCGGGGACCGGATCGTCGTCGAGGCGGCCGTCGTGGACCACGGGCGGCGCCGCGGCGAGGTCGTGGAGGTCCTCGGCGGCGGCGACGAGCAGGTGCGGTACCGGGTGCGGTGGAGCGACGGCAGCGAGTCGCTCTACTTCCCGGGCGCGGACGCGCACGTCGAGCACGCCTGACGGCCCGCGGGCACGGGGCCGGCCCCCGTGCCCGCTCCGGGCCCGTCGGTGCCCGCGGTCAGGCCCAGCGCTGCGCCAGGGCCGCCAGCCCGGTCCCGAACACACCGTTCGCGAACAGCTCGACGAGCTCGCCCTCGGCTGCGGCGTCGGCGTCGAACTCCACCCACCACTCGGCGAAGGTGTGACCGGCCGCCGTCACCGGCGCGAGCCGCAGGGTGGAGACGTAGCGGCGCACCGGGAACGGCGACTCGACGATCTCGTAGGTCAACGCGTGCCCGCGGTCGTCGAGCGCCAGCAGGTTCTCGACGACGACGCCGCCGTCACCGAGGACGAGCCGCCGCTGCGCCCCGATGTCGGAGCCGGAGGCGCCGCGGGTGAGCTCGGCGGAGTCGATCGCCGGGTGCCAGCGGTGGATGGCGCCGAAGTCGCGGACGTGCGGCCAGACCTCGGCCAGCGGCGCCGGGATCACGGCGCTGGAGTAGGGGCGGGGCATGGTCTCCTCCTCGGGAGCGGTCAGGTCTGCCGGCGCAGGTGTGGGGCCTGTGCCGTGAGCTGGTCGAGCTGGGCGCGGACGTCCTCGAAACCGGAGTCGGCGCGCAGGTCCAGCGCGATCGACGCGGCGTGCTCGGTCGTGTCGTGGAAGGCGGTGCGGGCGACCTCGAGCCGGGCGCCGACGGATCGGGCGACGTCCCCGCCCGGTGCCCCGGACTCGACGCTCTCGCCGAGCCGCGCCGTCCGCAGCGCCTCGGCGAGCTCGGTGTCGAGGCGGCGGCCGATGTCGTGCAGCCAGTCCTTCGCCGGGCCGTCCGGCACGGTGCGGACGATGCCGTGGAAGGCGGTCACCGACCCGACGCAGCCCTCGTAGGCGCGGGCCCAGCGGGACCCGGCGACCAGGCCGGCAGGGAGGGCGTCGGGGGCGTTCTCGGCGGCCAGCTGCATCGCCCGGCGCTCGTCGGGGCTCGCGGAGCGCAGGTAGGAACGTGCCAGGTACTGCGCCGGGAGCCCGACGAACAGCACCGACGGCGCCGCGCAGAAGATCATCCCGGCGATCGCGCCGGCGAGGACCCGCACGCCCGGGCCCGGATCGCCGGGTTCCGGCACCTCGGTCAGCCCGATGGTGACCCCGAGCGCGATGCCGACTCCCACACCGACCAGCAGGAACACCAGCCAGCCGTACGACGCCAGCGTGTGCGACACCGGCCCGCCGCGGACCGCCATCCGGCGCCGCCAGTCCCCGCCCGGTGGCGGGACCGGCCGCCGCGGTGCCATCACCGCCCCACGGCGTTCTTGAAGGCCCGCGTCTGCTCGGTGAGCGCCCGCTCGGTCGGGAGCCGCTCCATCGACGAGGCGCCGTAGAAGCCGTGGCACACCTGCGCCCGCGCCAGCACGTACGCGGCGTCCTCGGGCATCGCGATCGGGCCGCCGTGGCAGAGGACGAGCACGTCGTCGCGCACCTCCAGCGCCGCCGCGGCCCACTCGTCGACCAGCTCGACGCAATCGTCGAGGCTCTTCGCGGTCTCCGCGCCGATCGAGCCGCCGGTGGTCAGCCCCATGTGGCAGACGACGATGTCGGCACCGGCACGCGCCATCGCGCGGGCGTCGTCGGCGGAGAACACGTACGGGGTGGTCAGCAGCTCCTTGGCCCGGGCGGCGGCGACGAGGTCGACCTCCAGCCCGAAGCCCATCCCGGTCTCCTCCAGGTTGGCCCGGAAGACGCCGTCGATCAGGCCGACCGTCGGGAAGTTCTGGATGCCGGCGAAGCCGAGCGAGGCGAGCTCGTCGAGGAACCGGTCGGTGAGCAGGAACGGGTCGGTGCCGTTGACCCCGGCCAGCACCGGCGTCCGCTCGACGACCGGGAGCACCTCGGCCGCCATCTCGACGACGATGTCGTTCGCGTTGCCGTAGGCGAGCAGCCCGGCGAGCGAGCCGCGGCCCGCCATCCGGTAGCGGCCGGAGTTGTAGATCACGATGAGGTCGATCCCGCCGGCCTCCTCGCACTTCGCCGAGAGCCCCGTCCCGGCCCCACCGCCGACGATCGGCTCGCCGCGGGCCGCCATGCCGGTGAACCGCTCCATCAGCTCGGCGCGGGTGGACCGCCTCATGCCTGCACCTCCCGCCACGCGGCCAGCACCGCGTCGGCGAACTCGGGGTCGTTGACGTGGTGCGGGATCCGCCGGACCCGCTCCGGTTCGTCCACACCGGACTCGATCGCGGCGAACAGCGCCGCGTCCGCCGCGGGGTCGTGGAACGCCTGGCCGGGTGCGTCGAGTGCGGACACCCCGCCGAGCGGGAGCAGGAACAGCCATGGCCCGGTGAAGCCGTTCAGCCTGCGCGCCAGCCACTCCCCGATCCCACGGTTCTCCTCCACGGTGGTCCGCATGAGCGTCACGTTCGCGTTGTGCTCGTACAGCAGCCGGCCGTCGAACCGGTCCGGCACGGTCGCGACGGCACCGAAGTTGACCATGTCGAGCGCACCGCAGGAGCCCACCCAGGGGACGCCGGTCCGCGCGACGGCGCCGAGCCGGTCCTCCCCCGCGGCCATCACGCCGCCGACGAGGAGGTCCGCGACCTCGGTGGTGGTCAGGTCGAGCACCGAGTCGACCAGGCCGTCGTCGACGAGCTTCTCCATCGAGGCGCCACCGGAGCCGGTCGCGTGGAAGACCAGGGCGTCCACCTCGTCGCCGAGCCGCTCGCGGACCGCGGTCACGCACGGCGTCGTGACACCGAACATGGTCACGCCGACGGCGGCCAGGCCGGCGTCGCCGTCCGGGACCGGGGCCGCCACGGCACCGGCGATCATGTGGGCCGCGTTGCCGAGTACCCGCCGGGAGATCCGGTTGAGCCCGGCGACGTCGGTGACCGCGTACAGCATCGCGATGTCGCTCGCGCCGACGTAGGGGGCCGTGTCACCGGACGCGACGGTGGAGACCATCAGCTTCGGCACACCGACCGGGAGGTCGCGCATCGCGGGCGTGACCAGCGCGGTCCCGCCCGACCCGCCGAGCCCGAGCACCCCGCCGACGTCGTCCCGGCCGGCGAGGAAGGCGCGCAACGCCTCCGCCATCGCCTGCACCGCGCTGCCCCGGTCACCGGTGAACACCGCGGAGGTGCCGCCCGGGTGGTGCGCGGCGACCTCGGCCGCACCGACGTCCGGTGCCGGCTCCCCCGCACCCGGGCCGGAGCCCGAGGTGGACACGTCCACCCGGCACACCGCGACGCCTGCGGACGCCACCAGGCCCGCGACGAAGCCGAGCTCGGCGGCCTTCGTGTCGAACGTCCCGATGACGTATGCGGTCCCCACACCCGATTTCTACCGGTAGTTCCCGCTCCGGGGCGAGAGCCGAGACCGGAACGACGCAGGGCAGGATGGGTACGCCCCCGCCGGCAGGTCCCGTGACCTCACGGCCCGTGACGTCGTTGGAGAGACATGCTCGGTCACCCGGACGATCCCCGCGGCGTCGTGCTCCCGCTCGACGGGCGGCCCGGTGCGGCCGGGACGGGGCAGGGCGGGAACCCGGCACCCGCCCGGAACGGCACACCGCCCGGCCCCGCCCTGCTGCTGAGCTGGCGGCCGGCCGATCCCCGCTCCACCGACGCCGACCGGCCCTGGGGCGCGACGCTCTCCGCCTCCAGCGAGCTGGCCCGCCGGCTCGCCCGGCCGGGGAGCTCCCGCGGCCCGGAGCGCGGCCTGACCTTCCGCCTCACCCTGCCCGAGGCGTTCGGGGCCGAGCCGCTGCTCACGCTCGCGGGCGGCGCGACCGCCCCCGGCCACCCCGGGCTCTCGGCCGTGCTGCCGGTGGGCGACGCCGCGTCCGGCCCGGCACCGGGCGCCGGGCTCGGCCTGCTCGCGCTCACGGTCGCCGCCGAGATCGCCGCGATCGGTACCCAGCACCGGGTGGTCGACGAGCTGACCTCCGCCGTCGACGACCTCGCGCCCGGGTGCACGCTGCGGCTCGACTCGCGGCTGCGGGCGGCCGAGGAGTCGCTGCGCGACGCGCAGACGGAGCTGCTCGAGCACGGGGCGATCACCTCCGGTGCCGGGCTCGACACCGCCGTCGCGAACCTGGCCGTGCTGCGCCACCAGACGCACGCGTGGATCTCCGGCTGGGAGCGCGTCGCGGCCGCGGCCGACCCGTCGGGAACCGGCGGCATCGGCCTGCGCGAGCAGCTCGGCGAGGTGGGCAGGCTCGGCTGGGACCGGTTCCCGGGCGCGGTGCTCGGCGCCTACCTGGCGCTCGTCCTCGACGCGCGCCGCATCCTGCTCACCGCGGCCGACCACCTGCTGCGGTCCCCGAACCGGCCGCTCGCGGCGCTGCGCCCGCTGGTCGAGTCGGACCTGTCCGGGCGGATCGCCGACGTCGGGCGGCTGCACCGGCTGGCGACCGGCCTGTCGGTGCTGCCGCTGACGGTCCGCAAACGCTCCGGCGGGATGCTGCCGCACCTCATCGCCGACCAGGCCGCGACGAACGCGCGCACCCAGGCGCTGTTCACCCGGCTGGCGAACGCGCTGCGCCCGGCCCCGTGGTCCGGGCAGGTCGTGGTCGAGGTGCAGTCACTGGAGAGCGGCGAGCTGCAGGTCCTGCGCCCGGTCTGACCGGCACCCCGGACGAACGGGGGGCCGTGGTCCGGTGGCACCGGACCACGGCCCCCCGGACCGGATCAGCGAGGACGGGGCGCGCTCAGCGCGCGGCGGCCTTGGCGCGCTTGCGGGCGTCCTTCGCGCTCTTCTTCGCCTGCTTGGCCGTCTCGGCACCGGCGGTGGCGGCACGGTCGGCCAGGTCGGAGCCGAACTTCGCGGCCTGCGACTGGGCCTGGCTCGCGAGCGAGGAGAGCCGGTCGGCGTACTCCGGCGCGCGCTTCTCGGCGCGGGCGACGGCCTTCTGGGCCTGCTTCTCCCAGCGGGCCCGGCGCCGCTCGGCCTCCTGGATCCACCGGTCCCCGGTGCGCTCGGCGACCTTGCGGTACTGCGCACCGCGGCGGTCGACGGCCTTCTCCAGCTTCGCGCCGTGCTTGTCGGCGGCCTTCGCGAGCTTGGCGCCCTTCTTCTCGGCCGCCTTCGCCCGCTTCTCGGCCTTCTTCGCCGCCTGCTCGGCGGCGGCCGAGAGCTGCTCGGACCAGGTCGAGGCCCGCTCGGAGGCGACCTCACCCAGGTGCGCGGCCTGCTCGGACGCCTTGCCGCTCCACTCCGTCGCGCGGTCCCGGACCACCGGGCCGTACTCCTCGACGGCGTCGTGCAGCCGCTCGCGGCCGCCCGCCGCGGCCGCCGCGATCGACGACCCGGCGCCGGCCAGGCCGGCCGCGAGCTGCGAGCCGGTCTCGGAGTCGGCCGAGGAGAACCGGTCGTGCACCTGCTCGGCCGCCTTCCGCGCCCGGTAGGCGTTCGACGGCTTGCCGTGCGTGTCGGACGCGGCGATGAGCAGGCCGCCCAGCAGCCCGACGTTCTTCAGGAAGTGGATCTGCTGCTCCGTGCGCCGCTGCTGGTCGGTCTCCTCCCAGAAGCGGTGCCCGGCGAGCGTCGTCGGGATGACGGTCGCGGCGAGCGCGGTGGAGGCGAGGCGGGGGAACTTGCCGACGGCCAGCAGCGTGCCGGCGGCGATCTTCACACCGGCGTCGACCTTGACCAGGGTCTCGGCCTCGGGGCGCCGGTCGAGCGGGGCGTTCTCGACGACCTTGTCGATGGCCGGGGAGGCCTGGTCGAGAACCGGCTTGGCGGCCTGCGCGTGGCCCTCGGGCTGGCGGAGGGCGTTGACACCGCCGTAGATGAAGACGGCCGCGAGCATGGGCCGGGCTACTCGTCGCAAGACTGGCATGGGTCACCTTTCCCCGGTCGCCGTATCCGCAAACCCGGGGGCGGGTGTGGCATCACGACGGTCGTGTCGCAATCATGCCGGGGTGACGAACGGACGGCGGGCGATCGGGCTCGACATCGGAGGAACGAAGGTCGCGGGAGCGATCGTGGGCGAGGATGGCACGGTCCACGCCGAACTGCGGCGCAACACCCCGGACACGTCCGACGCGAGCACGATGAACGACCTCCTCCGGGGGATGGTCGAGGAGCTGCGCGCGGACGGGGCCGGGGCCGGGGTGTGCGCGATCGGCGTCGGCGCGGCGGGCACGGTGGAGTGGCCGGTGGGCCGGATCCGCTGGGCGCCCAACAACAACTACGAGAACTGGGACCTGCGGGCGGACCTGGAGGCGGCGACCGGGCTGCCCACCGTGGTCGACAACGACGGCAACGTCGCCGGTCTCGCCGAGGCCCGGCTGGGCGAGACCCGCAACGACGACATGGTGCTGCTGACCGTGGGCACCGGCGTCGGTGCCGGGATCGTGCTGGGCGGGAAGATCTACCGCGGGCCGCACGGCCTGGGCGCCGAGGTCGGGCACATGAACGTCAACCCGGAGGGCCCGCTGTGCGGGTGCGGCAACCACGGCTGCCTGGAGTCGATGGCCTCGGGGACCGCGCTGACCCGGATGGGGCGCAGCGCCGCCGCGCACGATCCCGACGGGATGATCGCGGGCCTGGCCCGCGAGGCGGGCGGCGAGGTGACCGGGCAGCACGTGACGATGGCGGCGATGGCGGGCGACCGGACCGCGCAGTCGCTGTTCCAGCGGCTCGGGCGGGCCCTGGGCGTCGGGATCGCGAGCATCAACGCGATCTTCGAGTTCGAGGTCGTCCTGATCGGGGGCGGGCTGGTCGACGCCGGGGAGCTGCTGCTGGGTCCGGCCCGGCGGGCGGCGCGGGAGTTCCACTACGGGCCGCCCGGGGTCCGGCCGATCCCGCCGGTCGTGCCCGCCACCTACAAGGGTGACGCCGGCAAGATCGGCGCCGGCCTCCTCGCGCTCGAGGAGCTCTGAGCACGGCCCCCGGCGACGGTCCCGGGCCAGGTCTACCCTCGACCGGGTGACGCTCCTCCTCGGCCCGGTGCTGCGGCACGTCGACGACACCTCCGCCCTGGTCTGGGTCCAGACCGACCGGCGCTGCCGGGTGGAGGTGCTGGGCTGCACGGCGGACACCGTCGAGGTGGCCGGGCTGCACTACGCGATCGTCGTCGTCACCGGGCTGGAGCCGGACTCGCGCACGCCCTACGAGGTCCGGCTCGACGGCGAGACGGCCTGGCCGCAGCCCGGTTCGCCGTTCCCGCCCAGCGCGATCGCGACCCGCGGTCCGGCCACCGCCCGCAGCCAGCGGGTCGTCTTCGGGTCCTGCCGGTACGTGAAGCTCGCCGACCCGAAGCAGGCCCGGCACTTCGGCCTCGACGCACTCGACGCCTACGCGACGCGGATGACCACCCGTCCCCACGAGGAGTGGCCGACCGCGCTGCTGCTGCTCGGCGACCAGGTCTACGCGGACGAGCTCACCCCGCAGAGCCGTCGGCGCATCGCCGGGCGCGGCGAGCGGCGCCCCGAGTGGCCCGACGACGAGATCGTCAGCTTCGAGGAGTACTCCGGCCTCTACCGCGACGCCTGGTCGGACCCGGAGGTGCGGTGGATGATGTCGACGATCCCCACCGCGATGATCTTCGATGACCACGACGTGCGCGACGACTGGAACACCTCCGGCACCTGGCGGGCGCAGATCGCGCAGAAGCCGTGGTGGCGGGAGCGGGTGCGGGCCGGCCTGGCGTCGTACTGGGTCCACCAGCACCTGGGCAACCTCTCCCCCGCCGAACTGGAGGCGGACACCGACTGGCAGGCCGTGCGGGCCGCCGACGGCGACGTGTGGCCACTGCTGGCCGAGCGGGCCGACCGGTGGGACGCCGAGACCGGGGAGGGGGCCGCCCGGCACAAGGAGGAGCGTTTCTCGTTCTGCTGGGAGCTGGGGCACACCCGGCTGATCGTGATCGACTCCCGGAACGGCCGGATCGTGGAGTCGACGCCCCGCAAGATGGTCTCCGACGCCGAGTTCGACTGGATCACCGACCGGGCGCTCGCGCCCGGGCCGCTCGACCACCTGCTGCTCGGCACCTCGGTGCCGTGGCTGCTGCCGCAGGTCATCTCGGACCTGCAGGCCGCGGTGGAGAAGGGCGGCAACCGGCCCGGGCGGATCGGCCGGGCCGCGGAGTTCCTGCGCCAGGAGGCCGACCTGGAGCACTGGCCCGCGTTCGGCCACTCGTTCCTGCGGATGGCCGAGCTGATCCGGGAGGCGTGCCGCCCGCGCGGCGACCGCCCGGCCCCGGCGACGGTGTCGGTGCTGTCCGGCGACGTGCACCACTCGTACGCCGCCGCGGCCGACGTGCACACCGACACCCCGGGGGACCGCCCGGGCCGCGGCCGCGACGGGACCCGGGTGCACCAGCTGACGTGCTCGCCGGTGCACAACATCGTCCCCGGGTTCATGCGGGTGCTGTTCCGGGTCACCTGGTCGCGGGCGATCGCCCGGTTCTCGACGTCGTGGACCCGGGGCACCGGGACGGGACGGGCGGGCGTCGCGTGGGAACGCACGGCGGGCCCGCTGTTCGGCAACCTGATCGCCACCCTCGAGCTGGACGGCCGGCGCGCCGCCGTCCGCTTCGAGCGGCCCCGGACGGCGTCGGTGCTGGACACCGCCGCCGAACGCGTCCTCACGCCCGAGACACCCACGGCGCACGACCACCTCCGGGCCGTGCCGGCCGGGAGCTGACCACCGCGGGCCCGGCTCAGAAGGCGGTGCGGGCCAGCCAGTCCTGCCAGACCTGCCGGTCACCGAGGACGTCGAGCCGGGCGTCGTCGGCGGGGATGCGGCGCAGGACGCCCTGCAGGAGGTCCGCGGCGGTGCCCCGCACGGCGGCGGCGCCCTTGCCGTGGCCGGGTTCCCAGACGACCCGGCCACTCTCGGCCCGGACCAGCCACTCCCCCGCCGGGCCCAGGCCGTCGTCGGTGGCGTGCAGGTGCAGCGTGGCCCCCGGGGCGAGCGCCGGCTCGTCCGCCGCGGGCCGCGCGGTGAGCAGGTCCAGCCACTCCGACAGGCCGTCGGCGGCGAGCGCGGGGGCGATCTCGAACGGGGTCCCGAGTGCGATCGCCGCGTCCGCCCGGTGCACGGTCGCCTCGTGCAGCCGCCGGCGCACCCACCAGGCCGACGGCCGCGGCCCGGTGAAGGTCCAGACCGGGGCCTGCGGCCCGGCGGCGACGACGGCGTCGAGGAGCTCGTCGACCCCGTCCCGCAGCCACTGCGCGGCGACCTCCGGCCCGCCCTCGGGCGGCTTCCCGCCGACGACCTCGCGCGGGTCCAGGCCCTCGGTCGCCCCGGAGGCGACCATCTGCGCCGCCCAGCGGTGCCCCCGGCCGACGTGCCGCAGCAGCTGCAGGAGCGTCCAGCCGGGGCAGGTCGGTACCTCGGCCGTCGGATCGGCCGTCTCCAGGAGATCGGCGAGCCGGTCGTTCTCCGCGATCAGGACCTCCGCGTAGGGGTCGACGGCGCTGCGGTCCGGTGTCGAGGGCATGAAATCCGGCCTCCACTCGCGAAACAGTGAGTCACTTTTCCGGCGAGTCGCGCATGACGATCGTGCCGGTCGGGTACAGATAGATCATGCCGCCTCATCGCGACTGGACGCGACGGGGAGCGGGGCGTGCGCTGCTGTACTGGCCGTTGGTGGCCTTCATCCTGGCGGCGGCCTTTCCCGCTCTCGCGGTGCCGCTCGTCGTCGGCTCGGGTCTCGCCCTCCTGGCGCTCGGTCTCGTCGGCGGGTTCGCGGGCAAGCGGTGGCGGGCACGGCGGCTGGCCCGGGCCCGCCGGATCGTCGCCGACATCGCGGAGGACGTCCTGCCCGGCCCGGCACCCGAGGCCGCGGACGACCCGGACGAGCGGAGCACCGGATCCGACGGCCACGCGATTCCTGCGGTGTGGCCCACCGGCCGGCACGCCCGCAGGCACCGGACCCCCGGTACCCCCGGCACCTCCGCCGCCGGGGACGACTCCCCCGGCGGCGACGGGAACCCCGTCCACGCGGGGCGCACCCACTCCGACGCGGCCTGAGACCGCTCACCCGCCCGCCTGCTCCACGGTGTGACGCACGCCCCGTTTCTTGTACGTCCAATACTAGGATGTCAAACTAAATCGGCCGGGACCTGTCGCCGTCCGCCCGGCGGGAGGAGCGGGTCATGGCCGACCCCGAGCTGCACGTGCCCACCCACCCGGTCCGGTTCGTCACCGCCGCCAGCCTGTTCGACGGGCACGACGCCGCCATCAACATCATGCGGCGCATCCTGCAGAAGCAGGGCGCCGAGGTGATCCACCTGGGCCACAACCGATCCGTGGACGAGGTCGTCACCGCGGCGATCCAGGAGGACGTCCAGGGCATCGCCATCTCCTCGTACCAGGGCGGCCACGTCGAGTACTTCTCGTACCTGGTCGAGCTGCTGCGCGAGCGCGGCGCCGGCCACGTGCGGGTCTACGGCGGGGGCGGTGGCGTGATCGTCCCCGAGGAGATCGAGCTGCTGCACTCCCGCGGCGTCTCCCGGATCTTCTCCCCCGAGGACGGCCAGAAGCTCGGCCTCCCGGGAATGATCAACATCATGATCCGCGAGTGCGACACCGACCTCACGGATCCGTCGGCGTCGACGGCCGGCTACGCGAGCTCCGCCTTCGGCGACGGGGTCCTCGCCGGCGAGACCGCCACCCTCGCCCGGGCGCTGACCCTGGCCGAGGCCGGCCGCCTCCCGGACGAGGTGCGGGAGCGGATCGCGTCGGTGGAACGCGCCGTGCCCGTCGTCGGCATCACCGGCACCGGTGGTTCCGGCAAGTCCTCGCTGACCGACGAGCTGGTCCGCCGGTTCCGGCTCGACCAGGAGGACAAGCTGCGGATCGCGGTCCTCGCGGTCGACCCGACCCGGCGCAAGGGCGGCGGTGCGCTGCTCGGCGACCGCATCCGGATGAACGCGCTCTCCGGTCGCGGGCCCGCCGGCGCGGGCGGCCCCGACAGCGTGTTCTTCCGCTCGCTGGCGACCCGCGGTCAGGACGGCGGCTCGCTGCCGGAGAAGCTGGGTGACACGATCTCGGTCCTGAAGGCGGCCGGGTTCGACCTGGTGATCGTCGAGACCCCGGGCATCGGCCAGGGCGACGCGGGCATCGTCCCGTTCGTCGACCACTCGCTCTACGTCATGACGCCGGAGTTCGGCGCGGCGTCGCAGCTCGAGAAGATCGACATGCTGGACTTCGCCGACGTCGTCGCGATCAACAAGTTCGAGCGCCGCGGCGCCGAGGACGCCCGTCGCGACGTGGGCCGCCAGCTCGTGCGCAACCGCGAGGAGTTCGGCGCGAGCTGGGAGGACATGCCGGTCTACGGCACCTCGGCCGCCACCTTCAACGACGACGGCGTCACCGCGCTCTACCAGCACCTGCGCGACCTGCTCGCCGAGGGCGGCCTGGCCGTCGCCGACGGCAGGCTGCCGCGGGTGGAGACGAAGACGTCCAGCGACTACGCGGCCGTCATCCCGCCGGAGCGGGTGCGCTACCTCGCCGAGATCGCCGAGACCCTCCGCACCTACCACTCCGACACCGAGACCCACGCCCGCGCCGCCCGGACCGCGCAGCACCTGCGCACCGCGAAGGAGCTCGTCGGGGGGTCCGACGTGGACACCGCGCTGCAGCGCGCGGAGAAGGAGGTCCCGGCGGAGTCCGCGGAGCTGCTGGAGCAGTGGCCGTCGCGGGTCGAGGACTACTCCGGCGACGAGTACGTCTACACCGTGCGGGACAAGGAGTTCCGCACGAAGCTCACGCGGGAGACGCTGTCGGGGAACAAGGTCCGCCGGGTGGCACTCCCCCGCTACGACGACGACGCGGAGCTGCTGCGCTTCCTGCGGCGGGAGAACCTGCCGGGCCACTTCCCCTTCACCGCGGGCGTGTTCCCGTTCAAGCGGGAGGGTGAGGACCCGGCCCGGATGTTCGCCGGCGAGGGCGACCCGTTCCGGACCAACCGGCGGTTCAAGCTGCTCTCCGCCGACTCGGACGCGAAGCGGCTCTCGACCGCGTTCGACTCGGTCACGCTGTACGGGCACGACCCGGACACCCGGCCCGACATCTACGGCAAGGTCGGCACCTCCGGCGTCTCGATCGCCACGCTCGACGACCTCAAGGCGCTCTACGACGGCTTCGACCTCTGCTCGCCGACGACGTCGGTGTCGATGACGATCAACGGCCCGGCGCCGACGATCCTCGCCTACTACCTCAACGCCGCGATCGACCAGCAGGTCGACGGCTTCCGCTCCGAGCACGACCGCGAGCCCGACGACGCCGAGCGCGAGGAGCTGACCGCCTTCGCGCTGGCGAACGTCCGCGGGACGGTGCAGGCCGACATCCTCAAGGAGGACCAGGGCCAGAACACCTGCATCTTCTCCACCGAGTTCTCGCTCCGGATGATGGCCGACATCCAGGAGTGGTTCATCGCGCACAAGGTGCGGAACTTCTACTCGGTCTCGATCTCCGGTTACCACATCGCCGAGGCGGGGGCCAACCCCATCTCGCAGCTGGCGTTCACCCTCGCGAACGGCTTCACCTTCGTCGAGTCGTACCTGTCGCGCGGGATGGCGATCGACGACTTCGCGCCGAACCTGTCGTTCTTCTTCTCCAACGGGATGGACGCCGAGTACACCGTGCTCGGCCGGGTCGCCCGGCGGATCTGGTCGGTCGCGATGCGGGACCGGTACGGGGCGAACGAGCGGTCGCAGAAGCTCAAGTACCACGTCCAGACCTCCGGTCGGTCCCTGCACGCGCAGGAGATGAACTTCAACGACATCCGGACCACGCTCCAGGCGCTCTGCGCGCTCTACGACAACGCGAACTCGCTGCACACCAACGCCTACGACGAGGCGGTCACCACCCCGACCGGCGAGTCCGTGCGCCGCGCGATGGCCATCCAGATGATCATCGGCAAGGAGTGGGGGCTGTCGCTGAACGAGAACCCGCTGCAGGGCTCGTTCGTCGTCGACGAGCTGACCGACCTGGTCGAGGAGGCGGTGCTGCGCGAGTTCGAGTCGATCGCCGAGCGTGGTGGCGTGCTGGGGGCGATGGAGACCGGCTACCAGCGCGGCAAGATCCAGGACGAGTCGATGCTCTACGAGCACCGCAAGCACTCGGGCGAGCTGCCGATCGTCGGCGTCAACACCTTCCTCAAGCCCTCCGACGAC